>SOJC01000035.1 GCA_004376645.1 Candidatus Bathyarchaeota archaeon | reverse complement strand
GCCACGTTGGCATCGTGGAGGCCGCGGGTTCAAATCCCGCCTCGTCCACCATCTGAGTCTTATCCAAGTGATGAAGGAGCCTGTTTAAGGGTCCTTCTGAAGTTTCAGGGTTTTATTGTGATCCTTTATAGTGGTATCTTTTTCAGGTATACTGAACGATGAGAACCTCTCATTCTTGTTAGGCGTTTATAGCTCTCTCAACTTGAGTATTATCTTTCTGTCCACTTCTAGGCTCAGATTCTCGATGTTGTCTTCCCAGAAAATCTCTTCAGCTGATTTGCTGACTGGGTTTCCCTTATAGCTGGTGACGAGGAAGCAATATGCGTTTTGTCTTTCACAATTGCTTGCGACGTAGAAGCTTTTGCATACAAATTTCAGTCCTTCAACTTCGATGCCCAGCTCTTCATACATCTCTCTCTTCAAAGCCTGCTCCTTGCTTTCGTTAGGTTTAACGTGACCTCCGGGCAAACATACAATATCTGGATCAACTTCTTCATCTAAGCTTCGGTGCTCAACGAGGAACTTGCTCCCCTTCAAGATTATTCCAATGACTACATCAACTTCCGTCAAGATCATTGTTTCCTGCCATTTCCGGAATAGGTAGTCGTTCAAAGTCACACTTGAGAGTTGAACCAGACAAAGTGAACCGACTCTCTTTGAATGTTAAGTATTGAACAAAAAATATAAGGTCACTGTGTTAATTGAATAGATGAAGTGTTTTACTTGGTTGAAACGGGAAAAAAACGGAATCCTGATGTTCTCGTTCAAGGAGGACTATCAATCTTCGCAGGAGTTATCTATTTCGTCGTGCTGTTTCTCCCTTGGTTGTCTGGAAGATCTTCTGCGATTTCTGGACTAACAGATCCCCAAGATCAAGTAGCCATAGCCATTCCGATGATCTTGATCTTACTCTCTATTATGACTGTCTTCGGAGGCGTCCTTCACATCGTTGGATATGAACTTGGAATGCAACTTGCGACGCTCATGTCAGCAATCGCCTTCTTCATCTCCGTAATGGTGATAATAGTTACACTATTCAACGAAAGTTTAGAGATCAACCTCTTACTTGGACCTTGGATCTGTGCTGCAGGCGCAATATTGGGGACTCTGAGCTCAAAACTGAAAAGAAAAGTCGGCAGCAACGATTTAATTGGTTAAGTGTGCACTCCAATATCGAAACCAACATAGCATACGAGACGCGAATCCGTTAGAGTCTAGATTTAAATATTCTTAAACAAACTATGTACTAGGGGATTTTATGAGCAGTATGAGAGATGAATCACGGGCAAAGAAGCCGAAGCCCTTGACCAAGAAGGAACGAAAAGAGAAGAAAAAGAAGAGAAAACTGGCCAGGTTGGAAAAGCAGAGAAGCGGCTAAGCAAACCCTAGGCCAAGCTTAACGTAGCCTTCGCCGTCTCTTCATCTATTGGCTCCATTTTGAAGCCCTTTTTCGTGCATAACTGGAACATTTTAAGGTTGTTGGAGAGAACATCACCATAGATACTCTCCAGCGACAAGTCTTTCCCTATCTCGATTGCGATATCCACCAGTTTAGATCCTATTCCTTGTCCTTGCCATTCGTCTCCCACAGCAACTGCGAACTCTCCATGTTTTCGATCTGGATGCACAATCACGCGGGCTGCTCCGATGATCCTTCTCTCTTCGTTCTTCCCCTTCTCTGCAACTATGGCGATCTCACGATTATAGTCTATGTTGCAGTATCTGGTCAACGTGTCATGGGACATTTCTTTGATTACTTGGAAGAACCGGAAACGCATTGTCTCTTCAGAGAAGGACGTGAATAAGTTGTAGAGAAGAGGCTCATCTTCTGGTCTTATTGGACGGAGAACAATCGGTGTCCCATCCTTCAACTTCCATTTATCAACATACTTCGTCGGGTAAGGCGTGATCACAAGATGTTCGTATGGTCGAGGTTTGGTCGAGATTCGTTGGGCATCAATAACTATGCGAGAGTCCACAGCGATGGCTTCATCTTCGTTTACAATGAGAGGGTTTATGTCCATCTCCTTAATCTCGGGAAAATCTATTACAAGTTGTGAGAATTTGACTAGAATTTCTTCGAGGAGTTTGAAGTTGACGTGGCTTCTCTCCGAGTTGGAAAAGAGCTGGTAGATGGCTGTTCTCTCCATTAACCTTCTCGCTAGCACTTGATTAAGGGGTGGAAGCCCAATGCTCACATCTTTCATTAACTCAGTTGCCACCCCTCCCATCCCGAACAGAATGACAGCGCCGAATTGGGGGTCTTTCTTGTACCCAACTAATAGTTCGTAGCCTCCTCTCTTAATCATGGGTTGAAGTATGACGCCTTTGAATTCAGCTTTAGGCTTGTGTTGTTTGACTCGTGCAACCAAGTCTTTGAAGGAATCCGTAACCTCCGTTTCTGAGCGCACATCGAGGATCACTCCTTCAACTTTGGATTTGTGAGTTATTTGGGGCGAGAAGACTTTCATTACGACGGGGTATCCAATCTCGGACGCTGCCTTGACAGCTTCTTTGGGGGTTTTGGCAATAACGGATTTTATTGTTGGAATTCCGTAAGCTTGTAGAAATCCTGATTCGGGTTCTGTTAAGATTTGGCGTCCTTCATCGAACGCTTTTTTCAATATCTCTCTGAGAAATGTTGGAATGGACAGTTCAATCGCGAGTTCTTCAGGAGTTTCGTATAGTAGGTCTAAGTTTTGTGTATAACTCCACATGTACATGAAGGTGGAAACTGCTTGTTCTGGGGTTGTAAAGGCGGGAATGCCATTCTTGCGAAGGATTTTCCTCGCTTTCCAGCAGTTATCTTCACCCATCAGTGATGTGAGAACGGGTCTTGTCGTTTCTTTGGAGAGTTCCACAATAGCTCTTGCAGTATCAACAGGATCTGAAGCGCCTTGAGGCGTATAGATTATCAGAAAACCGCTGCTTGCAGGATCCTTGAAGCAGATCTTCATGACCTCTCGGAATCTATCTGTATTAGCTTCCTCTAGGATGTCTATGGGGTTCTGGCTGCTACAGTAAGAGGGCAACTTGTCACTCAAGGCTTGGATGGTTTCGTTGCTTAGTTGTGTGAGTTTTCCCCCTTTTGCAATCAAGGTGTCTGTCGCCATCACACCCAAGCCTCCAGCATTCGTGATTATTGTAAGATTCGAGCCTCTGGGGTTTGGTTGCATCGCCAAAGCCTCAGAACAGTTGAAGAGGTCACTTATTGCATCAACGCGGATAACCCCGGCACGTCTGAAAGCTGCGTCGTAGACAGCGTCTTCTCCGCATAAGGCTCCAGTGTGGCATATTGCGGCTTCAGCACTCTCATGGAACTTTCCAGCTTTCACTACTACAATTGGTTTCGTCCTAGCAAAGCCTCTTGCAGCGCTGAGGAACTTCCGTGCGTTCTTGATGGACTCAACGTAGAGGACGATGCTCTTTGTCTGAGGGTCTGTTCCGAAATAATCGATCAAGTCTCCGAAGTCCACATCAAGCATGGAGCCCACAGAGACGACAGCACTGAACCCCACGTGAGCTTCAGAAGCCCAATCCAGAACAGAAGCACACAGTGCGGCGCTTTGAGAAATAAATGCAATCTTCCCCGGAGCAGCTGCCTTGTTGGCAAATGTGGCGTTCAACTTGACGCTTGGTCGCATCAAGCCAAGACAGTTAGGTCCAACTATCCGCATGTCAAAGCGGTTCTTCAGTTCAAGAATCCTCTTTTCAAGGTTTGCACCTTCAGGGCCAACCTCCTTGAAGCCAGCTGAAATTATCACTAGCCCTGACACTCCTGCCCTACCGCATTCTTCGACGATTTGGGGAACGGTATGGGCTGGTGTGGCGATGATTGCCAAGTCGACTTGGCGAGGTATCCTCTCCATTGCCGGATAGGCAGTAATACCCTGAACTGTAGGTCTGAATGGGTTAACTGGATAGACTACGCCTCTGTACCCCACGCCGATCAGGTTTCGAAGAAGCTTGGCACCAACGGAACCTTCCCTGTCGCTGGCTCCCACAACCGCTATCCTTCTCGGATTGAACAATCTATCGAGTTTCTCAAGACCCAACCTGAAGAAACGCTCCCACAATAATATCGTTCGTCAAGCTAAATGAGCCATTACGTATTAATAAATCCCATGAGCCGATCAAACCCTGAATTCTGGGCTCTGAAGGTGCTCACGGATTTTCGTTAGGCACGCGGAGAGTTGATGGTTTTCAGGTTCTAGATGGACTTGTGAACTTAAATCTCTCCATTTACAGGAAGGACAAACGCTTCGTTTGGTGTGCGCTCTACTGTTCCGACGCTTTTGGTGGAAGCATCAACTTGTTTTTTGTTTTAAGTCTGCCGTCTTTTCCATGAGGCGTTCGCAGAAGGGTGTCTCCATATTTCTCGATCTCTCTAGCCTCTTCAGCTAGGTTGGCGCTCGTTTGAACTATTTCGTGGGCACAAGCGACGAAAGGAACATATTTCTCTTTGTCTTTCTCGATGAAGCAAGCTCGCACATTAATTTCAGCAACTTTCTTCAGCAGTTCATAAGCTGCCATTGCTTTCACCATGGCATATGGATTCTTGAAGTCTCCAGCGCCTCGAATGTCATCCGTATCGATTATCAGTCTTGGCAGAGTCAGATCAGACCCACTTTTAAGAGCGTCAATCAATCTGTCGATTTCCCGAAATATCCTTCTGAAGACCCCGGTGCAAGCTAGAACCTTAATCACATTGGAGTTGAAGATCGCCATCTCTAATGGGTCAAGGAACTCCTTTCGTGCCCCAATTAGAGGGTCGCCCATGATTATTACGTATCCTAAGCCCTGTGTTTCAATCTCTTCTTTTGCACGTTTTCCTGGGCCATCCGTGAATATGACTGTGGGCACTTTCTTTTTCGAAAAAATTTCTCTTGCTTTTGCAGGGCCTGGGGCAGATGTGTTGGGTGAGATGAAAAGGAGAAGGTCTGGTGCGAACTCAAAGATCTTCTCAATAGTTTCTTCAACTGCTTCAACATCCATCTTGGATCCTGTTGATACGGTTCTCACAGCTAGATCCTTGCGGTCAGCCAACTCGTCAAGGAGCAGTTCCAACATCGGAGCAGTTCCAATGTTTCCGCATTTGAAAACTCCAACTTTAACTTTCAAGGGAACCCCAACTTATTGACAGTTATTACGTGGAGTATATAATCTGTTTCGTTGTGGCAATTTGAGGCACAGTCTTCTACTTCTTCTTTGGAATGTTCGCCACAATCATGGTAGTAGTCATGGTAATATGAGGTATCCTTCTTAGGACATTGTAGATGAAACCATTCAGTTCCGCTACATTTCTGGTCTGCGTTTTCACGAGAACGTCATATTCACCATAAACCAAGGTTACCTCTGATATTAAGGGAAGTTTCTCTATTCTTTTGATGACAGCTACGCTTTCATTGGGAGAAACTTTAGCTAACGTGTAAGCTAAGATCCCTTCCTCGTCTCCTAGCATCTCTTTACGATTCATCTTCCTTTCCCTTCAACGGGAGGTTCTATCGTTATTAGGGTGGTACTTCTCTCTACACCTTTGATCGCTCTGACAGTGTCAAAGATGAAAGAGTCCAAGTCCTCCATGGTTTCAACTTGAACCTTAATGAGCAAATCATACTCGCCATAAACTGTATCCATCTCTGTGACTCGTTTCAACTTCTTCACTTTTCTGAAGACAGATCTATCCTGACCAGGCTTAATCCTTAGTAACACATAGGCTTCAATCACCCTCGATTCCCTCCTTGCTCATAAAGTGTGGAAATACTTCTGCAGCAATCGTATTGATAGATTTGCGTATGTTTGGTCCAATTGGTGACCCGACCACGATCTGTGTGGTTCCAACTTTCACCAACCTACTGATCTTCTCAACAACCATCTCAGGTGTTCCACATATGGAGAAGGCTTCTACCATCTCTTCGGTTATGTAGGAGAAAGCATCTTTCCAATTGCTCTGTACTATTGCTTGACGAATTTTAGTAGCAGTTTCCATCGATATTCCATGCTTACCAAGAATTGATTCGGGGCAACCAGCTACGATGTAGGCCACAACTGGTTTGACTGCCTTTGCTGCATCTTCCAATTTGTTCGCCACTGAGAAGGATGTATATGCAGCTATATCCAAGTCTTCCAGCTTCTTTTCTGCTTTGATAACTCCTTTCTCGATGAACATCATAGCTCTCTCTACGTCTTTTGGGTGAGAAGCATTTATCAAGACACCGTCTCCGATTTCTGCTGCTAGGGCTAGCATCTTGGGTCCTTGAGCTCCAATGAATATCGGGATCTTGGTCTCTACCTTGAAGTTAAGTTTACCTCCTAGGACTGTGAAAATTTTGCCCTCCATCTTCATCTTTCTTCCAGATGAGATTCCTCGAATTATCTCAACGGATTCCCTTATTGTCGACAGAGGTTTTGAAGGTTGCACATCTACCATATGTAACGTTGTTCTGTCACCTGCACCTATTCCACATACCACCCTGCCTGGAGCTATCTCGTTTAGTGTTGAAACCGCTTGACCAGTGACTATTGGGTGTATCAAGTACGGATTCGTTACTCCTGGGCCCAATCTTATCTTGTCCGTGTAAGCTGAGATAATAGCTAATGATACGTAGACATTTCTGTTGTTGAAGTGGTCTGTGATCCATAGGGTGTTGAACCCTGTTTTTTCGGCTTGTATAGCGTAGAAAGTTGTTTTCCAGTAAAGGTCCCGTGGTACAAACTCGATGGCAAAGGCAGTCATTTAGATCTCCCTCTTCATAGTCTATACTACTGGGAACCTTCTCTTTTCGCTTTTGGTGGTTTATTGTGGAGTCTAATGGCTCTCAAGCAAAGTCACAAGTTCTTGAAGACCTAGCTCCTTCAAAGCTTCAACAGTTTTCTCTGGGTCTATGTGCAGAGATGCTTCAAGAAGCCGTTGCAACCCGATTTCTGATGCAAGCTGGTCCCTCTGCCAGTAATACAGAATCGTCTTCGCTAGGCCACTGGGCATCTTGTTAGCATGTTTCGAGTTGAGAACGATGTCGATGAGCCTTTCCGAGGTGACTTCCCAAGACGAAGATGGAATTCTCCTGACGATTTTCTCTAATGTCATGCTGATTTCCCCCCTGTCAATTGCATGAAAGTATATATGTGATTAATGAAAAATAAGCTTTTCGGTGACGATTTCCGTAATCGTGATATTTCTGTCCCAGTGAATCAACCATTAAGCGTACGAAAAACGTACAATGTGCATAGATAAGTCTACATTTTTTGCCCCTTTACGCATACGAATCCTGCATTCTATCATGTAAAAAGGCTACGAAAACTGTATAAACTAGAACATCAAGTAGTGGTAATATAGACAAGAATTGATGTGATATGTCGGTTATTGACGGTCTAGATATGAAGATTATTAGAGCATTACAGAGGGACGCCAGAAAACCAATAGTTCAGATAGCAAAGGCAGTAGATGCCAACGAAGCCACAGTCAGGAGACGAATAAACAAGTTGTTGAGTAGCGGTATCATTGAGAGATTCACCGTTGTGTTGGACTACCACAAGCTTGGAAGAGTAATCAAAGCCTTCATTGGATTGCGAGTAGAACCTGCAAAGCTGAAAGTCATAGCTGAACACCTTGCCAAGCACCCTGACACTCAAGTTGTCTACCGCACAAGCGGTGACACGGACATAGTAACTGAAGTAATCTTTGAGAAGATGGAGGATCTAAATACCTTTCTTGAAGAAGAACTGAACCTAGATGGAATCCTAGGGACAATAGTCACAATTGTTATTGGTCCCTATAAGAGATGTCCATGGACCGGGCTATAGGGCACCATTCCAAGGCTACCTATCCATCTTCTGACCAGCAAAACTCATAATGCCAGCGGTTCTCGAAGAACTCAACTCAAAGTGTAGCCCAAACATCCCTTCAAAGTAGCCTTGTAAGTATAGTGCTGGAAGCATACAAAACTCAACTTCAATATTATCCCCGAAGCGTTTGAACTTGCCCCACCCCATAATCTCCATCTCTCTCAGCACTATGGGCCAGTTCTGTGGATTTGAGAAGTCGATATCTCTGAAGAAAGGGTTGGTGACTTTGCGTTTTAAGGCAGTAGTCCTAGCAGCATCAAAGATCTCTTGGTTAGTCAAGAGATGGAAAAAATCTAGAACCATTGTCGTGTCCATGAGCAAAACGCGTCCACCACCCATCCGATAGGTGAATGGCAACCAATCATGCATGGAGAGTATTCGGTAGAATTCTAAGGCTGTACTTAACGCTTCTTCTTTGCTTCTGGTGAAACGAGACTTCTCGAGGAAATCCAAGTATCGGTATAGATCCTCCTGTATCTTGAAGGTTACTTCTCTCATCCTGCCTCACACTTATTTGCACAAGAATAAGATTTCTTAAAACTTAAACGTTCTTTACTAGGCATTTTTCCTATTGTAAGCTTGTTAGCTCTCGTGTGGGTTTCTTCGTGTCAAGATGCATAGCCACGCTTTGTCTTGCCAAAACTTCGGTTCAATCTCCTTCTGCAAGAGTTCTTTGCCTTTCCAGCCAACACTCGTTGAGACAAGTTTCACGGATCTGATTTTTTCTCGTATCTTCAAGTCCCATTTGGCTCCACAGTTATCACAAATGATGTAGTCAATGACTC
>SOJC01000034.1 GCA_004376645.1 Candidatus Bathyarchaeota archaeon | reverse complement strand
AAGCGTCATCCTTTTATTTTCGTGGCTTACACATACCTATGCACCACAAAGGAGACTAACCACGTTGTTTATGGTTAAAATGTCTGACGTTAAACTTCTGAGAGACATGTTCTCTGCAATAGCTATTCTTGTGGACGAAGCAACCTTTAATCTAAGCCCTGAAGGAATTCAACTCCGCGCAATGGATCCTTCACGCGTAGCCATGGTGGATTTCCAATGGCCAAAAGCGATCTTCGACGAATACCAATGCGACCAACCTCAGAAGATGTGCATTAACATAAGTGAACTCCTCAAACTTCTGCGACGAACAGGTAAGGATGAATCCGTAGAGCTATCAATGAAGCCAGAAACTGCTCGTCTCCAAATAACAATTACTGGTAGATACACCCGCACATTTAACATGCCCACCTTGGAACCACAAGAAGAAGAAGTTCCAACCCCGAAAGTAACATTCAAAGTTCAAGCGAAGGCGACGACTGACGGATTACATCAAGCCATTGAAGATGCTCAACTCGTAAGTGATCATGTACGTATAGAAGCAGATGCTGAGAAACTACTCCTCAGTGCTACAGGAGACCTTATGGGCGCAACTATAGAACTTAGAAAAGGAAGCGATGCCCTCCTAGATCTGCAGACTCAAGAACCGTCCAAAGCAACCTTCAGCCTTAGTTACCTTGCCGAAATCATCAAAGCTGCTTCAGCCACTAGCGAAATCGCCACCTTAGAATTCGCCAATGATATGCCCATCCGAATTGACTTTCAGCAGCCAAGAGAAGGAAGACTCACTTTCTACTTAGCTCCTCGAATAGAAGTAGAATAGATGCAATGCCGTTCACAAAACATGACTTAGCTAAATACCCCTTTCTCCCCAAAGCAGCAGACTACATCAAAGAATTGGATCTAGCAGTAGAAGACATGGAAGCTTTACCGAATATTCTCAATCATACCCAACAACGCATAGTTGAAGCATTCGACAATCCCGCAGAAACGCCTCGTCGACCTGCGCCTCCAAATATTGGAATCCCGTCATTCCCTGTCGCAACGATGGTCGTTGCTGCCATCAACGACAAATATCTCAAGAAGAGATACGCCCTCCATGAAGCCAAGAAAGCCTTCGCACACCTAAAAAGAGAAACTACTGAAAAAACCCTTGAAATCGCAAAGCATTTCAAATGGGATATAGAAATAGCACCCCTTGAGAAGACGCCCTACCAGAGATTCGCAATCCACTTTGTCAGTTACCTACAAAACACTACAACTCTTCAGGAGTCAAAATGGAAACTCATAAACAGAGAAGTCAAAGAAGGGAAGGTCTACGTAACCAAAAATGAGGCTTGTCGTCTTCTACAAGAGGAAATCCGAAAATATATAGAGACCAAACTCAACACAAAGGTTGAATCACTCCCACCAAGAATCAGAATAATCACAGAGAAACTGAAGAATGAGTTCATAGCCCGAAAGGAAACGATAAGGCTAGAGGAATATCCAGAAACGGTCGACATGAAAGCTTTTCCTCCTTGCATAATGGCTATGTACAACGCCATGTCGTCGGGTCACCATCTTTCCCACATAGGCCGATTTACCCTGACAACTTTCCTTATTAACGTCGGCATGACAACTGAAAACGTAATAGATCTCTTCCGGACACTCTCCGACTTCAACGAACGTCTAACCAGATATCAAGTTGAACATGTTGCAGGCCAGAGAGGGTCGAGAACAAAATATAGCCCTCCAACTTGCGCCACACTTCGCACTCACGGGGTTTGCACCAATCCAGATGAAGTGTGCAGAAAGGTGAAGCACCCACTAAGGCACTACAAGAGGAAAATTCATGAGAAAACAGACAACGTTGCGAAATAAGCTGGATTTTGTCCTTATTGAGCCTGCGCAACTATTATAAGCGAACCAGCATAACAAAACTACCCATTCCGAAAATTGGATGTGCTTCATAAAGGAGTGGTGAAAGAAGTGAGCCAGCTAGCCGTCTGTCCTTACAATCACGAGCGAAGCGTATACACTTTATCTTCGATAGGCGGATCTTCTATGAATGATGCTTCAGTGGCTGTTGTTCTTCCCACCTATTGTGAAGCTGGAAACATTAGGAGTCTTATAAGAGAAATAAAAGGCTTGATGCAGGATGCTCTCATTGTTGTGATTGATGATGCCAGCAATGATGGTACAGCATCCATCGTTGAAGATCTGCAGACGAAGTATGATGGCATTCTGCTCTTTAAGAGACCTGCAAAGCTTGGATTAGGAACCGCTATTACAGATGCTTTCAAAATCATCTTGTCACTGAAGAAGCCACCAGATTACATTATCACAATGGATGCAGACTACTCCCATAATCCTCAAGCCATCCCGAAACTGCTTGCGGCTACAAAGACAGGGTATGCGTTAGTTATAGGAAGCAGATACATCAAGGGGGGCAAGATTTCTGGATGGCATGTGTTAAGGTGGCTTATTAGCCGTGTCGCCAACTTCATCGCATCCACAATGGTGGGAATGCGAATACGTGATTGCACAAGTGGATTTCGATGCTATTCAAAGAATTATGTAAAGAGCGTCATTAAATACCTTCACAGTCAAACATACGAGATACAAATAGAAACTGTCAAACAAGCGTGGGCACGAGGATTTAAAGTTAAGGAAATCCCTATTGTGTTCGAAAATAGGAAGAA
>SOJC01000038.1 GCA_004376645.1 Candidatus Bathyarchaeota archaeon | reverse complement strand
AGAATTGATAAAACATTTGGAAGCAAAACAAAAATAAGAATCTCTGCATGCATGCAAGTGAGGACGAAAGACGTAAGACAGCGGGAGGTTTGATTTACGAAGCTAAACTCGGACTTGAAGCAACCATGCATGCCTGATGCTTCTTGATGGCTGATTTCTGGATGCATATCTATTCAAATCCCCCCAGCTATATGCTCAACGATTTATCTAGATCGAGTGCACAAAATTAGTGTTTAGCGCGGGATATGGAAGACAATGGTAAAAGAAGCCCATTCTATCTAAGAACGGAATATGGCAGAACAGCGAAAAACTATACCGTAAATCCTTTATTCTCACATATTATGTACTTAACTATCTTGGTGATGTCTATGAAACTTGTTACTGTTTTGTTACCAGAAGCATATTTGGAAGGGTTAGATGAGTTAGTGAGGGCGAATATGTATCCTAGCAGAAGTTCTGCGATTCGCTCAGCAGTCAGGGATTTATTGAAGAAGGAGCTTTGGCCGCGAGAAGAGAGACCCTAGTGAATCTCTGATCATTGTTGTGTCTCAGCGTACATTTTTCTTATAGTACGCTTATTGCTTTCTGAGCGGTAACCTTCAGGCTTTTTGCAGCCTGCAGTGGATCTTCAGTCATTGTTATCGCTCTGCCTACAATTAGATATCTTGCTCCTCCTCTGACAGCATCTTCAATCTTTCCTCCTTGAACTCCCACCCCAGGCGAATATATTGGTACACTTTTTCCGAGAATAGAATGCACTCTTCTTATTCTCTCTGGATAGGTAGCACCGACCACAACACCATCCGCACCCCATTCTAAGGCCTTTTGAGCGAAGATCTCATACTGAGAAGTTGGTAACTGCGTCTTCTCAACGAATACTTCTTGTCCATAACCTTCCGATGATCCCTCATGACTCATGAAAACGAGCAAAATAACACCTCGGTCATATTGCTTCGCAGTCTCGAAAACTGGTTGCATTCCTTCTTTCCATCCCACAAAAGGATTTGCAGTCAATGCATCAAAACCTGAATTATAGTAGTGCTCAGCAATTATCTTGTTTGTGCTCCCCACATCGTTAATCTTACAGTCCATAATTGTAGGCAAGTCATATTCCTTAGCTCGTTTGAGCAGTTTCTGCACTCCAGCAAACAAGCCTAAAGGTAAGATAAGATGTCTGTTGAACTTCACAGCACAAATCTGACCTTCAACAGCGTCCAGAATCATCAGAGTTTTATGAAGTAGAACATCTAATTCAGTAGGAGGTAAGTCAAGAGCAAGTATAATGTTGGACTCTTTTTTTTGAGACGATTCTTCTATTATTTGCTTAAAGGACAAACTTTTAACCTCATCTATCTTCAGGCTTTCCGTGGAAATGCTTTTCGGTTTACTTCAAGGATTTTTAGCCAAATTGGTCCATAGAAGAATCTTACTATAGAGCTTTTTAACTAGATATGAGAGAGCTATCCTTGGGTGTGAGTTCAAGGCTTCTGCTTATTCTTTCTCCCTTCTCTTCGGCAGAAACCAACAATCGGAAGGAACTTACACACCCGATCTCACTAGAAAGTAGCAGATTCATACAAATCTGATGCTGAACTCAGTCAGTTTTGGGATTTGGCCCAATAGAGCTTCCGTTATCGTAGTCTTATCATCTTCTTATCTCTGCCAAGATATGTCTAACGATGCAATCTGCGATATTTACTTTGGTTACTGACTGCAACCCCCGCCATCCCGGCTGACTATTCAGCTCTAGAATCACGGGCCCATTGCTACTTTCCAGAATGTCAACACCGGAGATTTCGCACCCGAGACACTTTGCAGCGTCTATTGCTAAATTCTCGAGCTCCTCGGAGAGTTCCGCTGAGGCAGGCTTAGCTCCTTGGCTTACATTAGTCTTCCATGAGTCTCCAAGTCTTCTCATTGCAGCTATAACATTACTGCCAACTACAAAGGCACGTATGTCCATATTGTCATGGGGAATGAATTCCTGTAGGTAAAGAACATTGTGTTGGAACCGCAGAGATCTGAAGATTCGAGCTGCGATCTCTGGATCAGAGATTCTGGTCGAACCGACACCACGCGATCCAAAAAGTGGCTTTGTTATGATGTCGCCTCCTAGTTCGTGGAATCCTTCAATAGCTTCTTTGGTGTTCTCTGTAACGATTGTACGTGGTACTGTGAAGCCGCTTTCTTCTAGGATAGACAGTGCGCGATATTTGTCTACACATTTCTCAATTGCCTCTGGGGAGTTCACAACTAGAATGCCTTGTCTTTTGGCGTGATGGAGCAGGTCCATTCGGAATATGATTTCTTCGAGGGAGCCTATGCCGATGGGGCGGATGATTAGGGCAGAGAATTGTGTGGTAAGGTCGAGATTGTGTGTACCTAGAGAGCGTTGGCAGCTGATGGATGCTGCAAGCTTGGAGAAACTGAGGAATGATGATGAGGTACTATACCTGTTTAGTGATGTTCTCAGTTGTGAGGTTCCCCAATTATCAATGTTTCTCCCGAGAATGCCGACTCTCATATATACGGACCTCCTTATGGAAAATGGTGATTTGGAAGATAAAGGCTGTGTAGGTCTTTTGATGGGTGATGGAAGGAATGTTTATATTGTTGGGTTTTGATAGTAGTATTTGTAATATGTCTTAATCTTGACATATTGTAGTGTTGGAGAACGCAAGAACTGTT
>SOJC01000015.1 GCA_004376645.1 Candidatus Bathyarchaeota archaeon | reverse complement strand
CCGATGATCTCGTCAAACTCCAGTCCCAATGCATCAAGGACTTGGTCGAATGTTGAATGTAAATATGCGACATACTTGTCCACGTCAATCTCTCTATCTGTGGCCAGTTCAACGGGTTTAACGTGGGGTTCCCTTGACACTTTTACAAAGCTGATGCGGTCTCCCGCTTTTATCTCAACCCCTCTCTCTTTCAGCATCCTTGCAGCTCTTACATGTTGAGGCGTAGTCTTCTTGTATCGGTCAGGTGAGTCTCCAAGCACCACATGGAAAGCTAAATCGTTCAAATGGTTCCATTCTCGCCTCTTCAGACGTGTGTACTGGTTCAAGACTATCTTTCTGATGTCTTTCTTTGCGGTCTCAAATTCTGCGGACGATTTCACTTTTCCAAGCCTTTCTTTCATTTCGTTGAAAGCGTCTTTGATGAACTTGGGAGTGTGCTTCTTCTTTCCAGTCATGCCTTTAACGTCAACGTTGCCATCTTCTAGGATCCCCAAATAGTTCTTTTTGCGTGAGCTGAAGACAGCGTAACGGTATTCCTTGTCAACATCTAAGCCCATCTTCAGCTCTTTCTCAGACCAACTTGCCAATTCTTCTATCTGGGTTTTTGTGGGATTCTTCAAGAATACGCTATCTGTGTCACCGTAGAGAACTTCTATGCCTAGCTCTCTCGCCTTCTTTACAATCAAAGTTATGGAGTGGCGTCCAATTGCTGCGGTTGCCTCTGCAACAGGAGGACAATACAAGTCAAAGGAGTCAGCGCCAAAAACCCCGTAGCTAGCGTTCAAGATAACTTTCAAAGCTCTTTGGATGACACTGTACCAGTTTCGAGCATCTTCTGATAGCGATTTGTCCTTTGACTTTGGCTTATACCAACCAACTCTTAAATCTCTGAGGGAACCGATAAGTAGACTCTCTAATGCCTTGTCTTTGGTGCAAACCCAGTGGGGCGTATCTGGTATTATGTTCTCTTTGCATTCTTCATGGGCGCAGCGCATGGTTTGATAACCTAGATTCCAAACCTTAATGATGGATGGGTATAGGCTTGGAAAGTCCATCACTGCTACGTTGAAATGAACACCTGGAACAGGCTCAACCACAATTGCACCTTTGTACTTCTTTCCTTTAATTATGGCAGTTGTAGCAGTCTTTCCCTTCGAAGCCAAGATGTCTGAAGCGTTAGGAATCAGCATCCCCCGCCTTCTATGCTCGAACTGCATGAAATTCCTGATCCAACGAGATACTCCTTGCCTGCTGACATCTTCCATAGGCATCTTGCTAATACGTGCTAGTATCAGGATTAATTTCATAGCTAAATCGTCGCTAAAGCTCGTTAGCTTGAAGGTGATTTCAGTATCTCGATAACAATATTTAGCTAGCTCTGAGTAGTCCAGTTCACTGAAAGGCTTTCCAAGTTCAATCTTAGGCAGGTCAATCAAAGCTTTGCCGACAGCATCCAAGGTCACATCTCGATATTTGTTGTTGAAGGCGTAGATCTGAATAGAGCGGTTATAGAAGAACTTGTACAGATCGATGTGAACGCTATTCTTCAGCAGACAAACGCGACGACGCATCTCAATTGGACTGCTGCTCTTCGCCATCCCAAGCCTCTGAGCCCTATTAGCTAAGTATCTCAGATCGAAATCATCGCCATTGAAGGTGATGACGAAGGGATAATCCCACATCACATCAAAAATCGCTGCAATCAGATCCTTCTCATGCTCGAAAAACTCAACCTTCACATCAGGGGGCAGCCTCTCCACACCGTCCTTGATGCCGCTCCGCCTTAGAAGCAAGATCCTATCATTTCCGTCATTAGTCACCAAGGCGGCACAGGTGACCTGGTAAGGAGCCTCATCAGGGTCTGGTACTCGCGTGGTCACAGGTGAAAAAACCTCAATGTCAAGAGCTACCCGTCTAAACTGTGGGGCAGGATACTCAAGCAAGCGCGCCCAACGCTCAATGTACTCCTTCTCCTCCAAGGACTCATCATTAAATAGGGACTGAATCTCTGCTAAGACACTCTCAACCTCACCAACCTTCGCAGGAACTAGGTTTCCATCCTTCACGCTAAATGGCATACCTGGCACGAGGCCACGATCGTAAATGTAACATTGATAATACTTGATTGCTGCTTCCCACACCTTAGCTTCCTGATTGCTGTCTCCTGCGAATTTGGCGTGTTCTTCCGGAATGATCTCCCGCAGACAACCCCTCGGCCTACCCCCGATCGCTAATGGATCCTTCGTTACAACCTTAGTGAGCATCACCGTTCTGTTTGCAAGAGCGTTAAACTTCTCCACATCTTCCAAGTGGTCGAAGCCTGGATGCTTCTTCACAAGTCCGAGTTGATCTAACTCGTACTGAGAGAGGTTGGTTAGAAGATATGGTTTGTGACCTGTTGTGTCATGCCAAAGGAAAATCTGTTTAGATCTTGGTTCGTAGAGTTTGAGGCAGGCGATACCTCTCTGGCCATCATAGGAAGCAGAGACGAAATATGATGGTGGAAGCTGTTCTGGATCAACTCTCTCCAAAACCTCCCCACTTCTCTCCAGATTCTCTTTGGATGCGGTAATGATTTTGCCACTTCCTTCTCTCTTCTCTTCCAGAATCATACCCGCTACTCTTGAATACTGATCTATCCGATTCTGCTTCGCCATCGTCCCCTGTTCCGTCCTCTGTATAAGCACGTTAAGGTTTTAATAAA
>SOJC01000045.1 GCA_004376645.1 Candidatus Bathyarchaeota archaeon | reverse complement strand
TATCTCCTAAATTGCTTATGCCTGATTTGACCTTTAGCATCTATCTCTTTCCTTATGCATAAGATGTCAGAAGCCAGAAAATTACATGCACGTAAAAGTGTGGTGGGCCGGGCCGGACTTGAACCAGCGACCTTTGGCTCGTAAAGCCAACGTCCTACCATGCTAGACCACCGGCCCCCTTTGTGGGATTGAACCCAAAATCTGCGAGAGCGTTATTTAAGTTTGCAGTCCTTTGCTGCGGTTCCTCAGTGTGTTAGTTTTGTGACGAGTTCGGCTGTGGTCTTACCTAGCTCTCGGCATCGCTCGCTTGCTCGTTCATTTGGTGCTCCCACCGCAGCGGCACCGTAGTGTTCAGCGTGGGCTCGTCCTTGAATGATCATTCCATGTACGAGCATGGCTTCTAGGATTGAGATGATTGTGGTTTCAGCTCCACTTGCGATGCCTCCTGAACTTGTGAAGGCTGCTCCTACTTTGCCTGAGAGTTTCCCATGAATACTTACTGATTTGTCGAAGATTGCTTTGATTGGGGCTGACATTTGACCGTAGTATGTGGGTGATCCGACTATGATTCCGTCAGCTTCTAGGAGGTCTTCGTTTGTTGTTTCGCTGGCTCTTTTCACTGAAACGTTGATTTTATCTATTTCTTTTGCGCCTTTGGCGACTTCGTCTGCCATCTTTTTTGTGTTTCCAGTCTTTGAGTCGTAGATTATGAGAATATTCATGTTGTTCACCTTGGAGATATTTTGTAGACAGGGATTGGCTTTATTAAGGCTTTACCGAAGACGGGTGTGGAGTATATACCATATTGATTCATATATAAGGCATTACGATTAAGTATATACTTCTAAATATACTCGTTCTATCAAGAAGAGGCGAAAAACTTGAAACCCCTCGAAATAACACCCTTAAAGAATAAGAAATTAACCGTTTACATAGTTGAGAAAGAATACAACGAACCTTTCTGGCTTATCGAACCACCATCAAACGGAACCCCATCCAAAACCCTCCGACAACTCTTCAGACCCTCAATAGCCTTCTGCAAATTCATAGAAATGCTGAGCGAGAAAATAAAACCAGACTTCGCCACCGACGAGCTAGGAATGCACTCCTCAAAAGAGTTCCATGAAAAAAACATCCTCACAGAATTGTTCCACAAGAAAGAGGTACCCTTTTACCCTGTAGACATAGATGAAAATGCTCTGGGATACATTTCAGCTGATTTGGAAGGAAAAGTTCAAGCTAGAAATCAAGTATTAGAGGCTTTGACAGAACTGGACAAGGAAGGTAAAGAGGGCGTAGACAAGGAGTATCTGGTCGCTTACGGCCAATCTCTACAGTTGGAGCTGGAAGAGACACAACGTGAGATAAACTTCTCTGTACGTGAGAACTGGATAATTATGGGGATCTTAGATCAAGCTAAGGAGGTGGAAGAGAAGGATGAGGTAATCTGCATACACATAAGCAGTCCCGAACATGCGAAAGGGGTCAGGAGACTTCTAGAATCCCTCGATGTACAGGTTGAAACTCTCGCACTCTCAAAAAGGATAATTTCATCCTACAAAAGAAACTCCAGTTCAGCAGAAATTGAAGACCTTCTCCAATCGATGCAGATTCTAGCGAAGCCAGTCATCAAAAGATCTTCAGATGATTCTCCTTACATCTTGTTCTATTTGGACACTGAAAAGAGAGCGAGCTCCTTTGACATCTGCATGGCTTATGACGCGGGATTCAAAGCAGTAATCCCCTACGAGAACGTGACAGTCGAAGACGCCAAGAAGATCGTTCAAGACGCTATGTTCTCTCGAGGCCCAAAAGGAATCAAGCACACGTCATTCTTCATCGGAGGAAGAGACGCTGAGAAGGCTGAAGAGATCTTGGAAGCCATTAAGAATACTATGTTTCCACCTTTTGAAACAGGAATAATAGTTGATCCTTGCGGAGCATACACTACTGCCGCTGCAGCAGTGGCAAAGGTTGAAGACTCTGTTTCGTCTCGAAAACTTGGGAGTCTAGGAGACAAGACATGTGCCGTTTTTGGAACAGGACCTGTAGGCAGGATAATTGCGGTTCTTCTGTCGCGGCTTGGCTGCGACGTAATGATTGTAAGCCTTAACCCAAAACGGAAAGAGGGGATAGAATATGCTGAAAGTGTCGCAGAGTCAATTCGAGGTATGTATGGAGCAAACGTGGAAGGCGTATTTGCTCCCTCACAAGAGGAGAAACTGAAGGTTCTACGTCGGGCTGACGTGATATTCTGCGCCGCAACTGAAGGAGTTCGAGTTGTCGAGAAAACGCTGTTAGAGGATCTGAAGCTCTTGAAGGTGATTGCAGACATAAACGCTGTGCCTCCTTTGGGAGTGGAAGGGATTAAACTGGAGGACGATATGAGAGAGATAGCGTCTGGAATCTTCGCGGTTGGAGCCCTCACCATAGGCAAGTTGAAATATCAACTTGAGAAGGAAATACTGAATGGAGTTCGGAAGAACGGGAAAGAAATTTACAACTATAGCTTCGCCATACAACTCGCACGAAAACTGCTTCAGAAGAAGTTGTCTATAGCAAAGATGGCAGTGACCTTAGAGTATCCCAGCAGGAATGTCTCCTCAAAAGGAAGATAAGACGAGAATTCAGGCCCGCGCAGAGTAACATCTCTGCTACTTACACCTTTTTGGTTCGTAGCTTAAGTTTCTGGTTGGATTTTTAGAGG
>SOJC01000089.1 GCA_004376645.1 Candidatus Bathyarchaeota archaeon | reverse complement strand
AACTAGGGGCTTAAGGAATGCACAGAGTTTTACTTGAGCGCTCACAAAAGAGCTACTGGTGAATTGCATATTTTGGTTTGAAGTTGGTTCTAATTGGGTTAATTAGGATGCTAACTTTTGACATATATCCTAATATGTGAACAGCCTTTACTGAAACTGAGTGTTACCAATGAGTTATGATCCTGAAGTAGAAGTTGCTGGTCTAGAGTTGACGAATCCGACGATGCTAGCAGCAGGGATCCTTGGGATGTCAGGTTTAACTTTGAAACGTGTGGTTGGCGCTGGAGCTGGAGCTGTGGTAACAAAATCTTTGGGACTTGAACCTCGTATTGGTTACTCGAACCCCACTGTTGCACAAGTTGGTTGTGGCCTTGTCAACGCTATGGGTCTTCCTAATCCGGGAGTTGAGCATTTTGGCTACGAATTGGAAGAAGCAGAGGGGATTGGGGTGCCGTTGATTGTGAGCATTTACGGTTTTTCACCTAGCGAATATGGAATTCTCGCGAAGAAGCTGTCAGAGATGGGGGCTGATGCATTTGAGCTCAATGTTTCTTGTCCTCACGCGGAGAAAACTGGGGCAGAAATTGGGCAAGATCCAAGGGTTGTTGCAGAGGTTGTTAGGCAGACTAAGGAGTCTGTGGAGAAGCCAGTTATCGTTAAATTGACTCCGAATGTCGCCAATATTGTAGAACTGGCTGAGGCTGCAGAGGATGCTGGAGCTGATGCTGTGACCGCGATAAACACTGTTAAGGCCATGGTGATTGATGTTGAAACAGGAAAGCCAGTTCTTGGTAACAGGATAGGTGGACTATCTGGGCCCCCAATAAAATCGATAGGTGTAAGATGTGTTTTTGAAATCTTCGATGCTGTAAAGATTCCGATAATTGGTTGTGGGGGAATAGGGGGGTGGAGGGATGCTGTGGAATATGTCCAGGCTGGGGCGTCTGCCATTCAGATAGGAACAGCTGTTGCAGCCAGAGGATTGAATGTTTTCAGGGAAGTCGCTGAAGGAATTGAAGCTTTCCTATCCAAAAAAGGTTTCAGGAATGTGAAGGAGGCTGTTGGTGTTGCTCACCGAAAATAACTTGATGAGAGTCACAGAGATTAAAAGAGCTACAAGAGAAAGCCCCAGAGTAAAGGAGTTCTTCTTCCACGATGAGCCATGCAGTAAAGGTAGACCAGGACAATTCGTTATGATCTGGCTTCCAGGTTTTGATGAAATACCCATGAGTCTTTCTTCGACTCACCCAAACGGCTTAGTCTCAGTAGCAGTGGCCAAGGTTGGTGAAGCTACGGAGCTTTTTCACAAGAAAAGAGAGGGAGACCTTGTTGGCGTTCGAGGTCCACTCGGCAACAGTTTCCAATTGGAAAGAGGTAATGTCCTCCTCATAGGAGGTGGAACAGGAATTGCTCCGCTAGCTTTCCTAGCAGAAGAATTGGCAGGGTTAAAGACAGGGATCACATTCCTAATGGGGGCAAAGACGAAAGAGGAACTACTATTCTTATCTAGAATTAAGCGTTTGAGCACAAACACAAAGTTCAGAGTATTTACTTCAACTGAAGATGGAAGCTTCGGGCATAAAGGGGTTGTAACAGAATTAGCGGAAGAGATCCTGGAAAAGGAAGAGTTTGACACGATCTATGCTTGTGGAAAAGAGTTGATGCTTCTCAAGATCTTCAGATTAGCCCAGAAACACAGAACTCCTTTGCAGGTGAGCTTGGAGAGACTTATGCGTTGCGCCATAGGCTTGTGTGGCAGCTGTGTGATTGGCAAGTATCGCGTATGTGTCGACGGGCCTGTGTTCACAGATAGACAACTCAAGGAAGTTGAGTCGGAGTTTGGACGATTCAGGAGAAGCTTGGATGGTTCAAAGGTTCCTTTGCAGAGTCTTCGTTAAGAACTAAACTTTAATCCAACCAACCAAAATAGTTTGACCGACGTAATGCATTAGGGTTTATGTCCATAGAACATTCTGATGTCTGGATACTTCATACCATATTGCTCTATTGACGGCCACAATTCCTTCATTATTCTTTCTTTGAATTCAGGAAAGACTTCGTCTTGGCTGATGTTGCTTTTCAGAAATACTTCTCCTGAATACGAAATCTTTGTTGGCACAGTTTCGACTTCCACCTTGTTGAGACCTGCACTTCTCAGACAACGCAGAATCGTCTCTCGCGATGGAAAGTAGTCCTTTCCGATATCACTGTGAAGTCTAATGAGATTCTCTTCAGCAATACCCCTTGTCTCGGTGCTCAATTCAAACATCACGACTCTCCCGCCTCGTTTAACAACTTCAGCAATTGATGAGACTATTTTTGGCAATTGTGTGGGCTGCTTCAGTTCTTCTATTAGCCTATAGCTTACAGCTATATCGAAACTTTCGGGAGAGAAAACATGCGATAATTCGGCTGCATCAGCTTTCACAAACGTAACCTGTGACCTCACTCTGAACCTTTCAAGATTATGTTTCATCTCGTCCAAGTCTTCATCACTAATGTCGATTGCGGTGACTTTGCCAGTTTCTCCTACGAGTTCTGCAACGCAAATGGTGAAAGTACCTTGTCCGCAGCCAATATCAATGACCTTCATTCCCCCACGTATTCCTGCAGACCTTGCGAGGTTCAGCTTCATGAAATGCAGCTTTTCGCAGAGTATTTCAAGTGCGCTTTTCATATGCAGTACTTGTTGCGACCAACATTTCAATCTTGCATATACGAAACGAGTAACGGAAAAAGGTTGGTTGG
>SOJC01000134.1 GCA_004376645.1 Candidatus Bathyarchaeota archaeon | reverse complement strand
ATGACCAAATACAGATGCACTATTTGTGGGTACATATATGACCCGGAAAAGGGAGACCCTGAATCTGGAATAAAACCGGGAATTCCGTTTGAAGAACTGCCGGATGAGTGGGTCTGCCCCCTCTGCGGAGCAACAAAAGATCAATTTGAAGAAGTAGAATAAAATGAAGCCACGAGAATTAAAGCCAAATGTTTACTGGGTTGGAGCGGTTGATTGGGATAGACGACTTTTCGACGAACTTATTCCTCTCCCCGACGGCACAAGCTACAACGCCTACCTAATTAAAGGAAGTGAAAAGACAGCCTTAATAGACACTGTCGATCCAACCATGGCGGAAGAGCTGATTAGCAACCTAAATCGCCTAGACGTCAAACACATAGACTTCATAGTAGCAAATCATGCAGAACAAGACCATTCAGGGACACTACCTCAGATTTTAAAGCTGTATCCGAATGCCACAGTAGTTGCCACTCCAAAATGTAAAACTCTGCTCACGGAACTGCTTTTGATCCCTGAAAGCAAAATTATGGCAGTGAAAGATGGAGAAACCCTATCGCTAGGGGAGAAAACCTTGGAGTTTATCCATGCGCCCTGGGTTCATTGGCCAGAGACGATGCTCACATATTTGAGGGAAGACAGAATTCTCTTTCCCTGCGACTTGTTCGGTTCTCATCTTGCATCATCTGACCTGTATGTAACTGATGAAGCCACGGTTCATGAGGCTGCAAAAAGGTATTATGCGGAGATTATGATGCCTTTCAGGACAATTGTCCAGAAGAATTTAGAGAAAATAAAAGATCTGCAGATAGATGTGATAGCGCCAAGTCACGGTCCTATCTATGACAAGCCGGAATTTATACTTGAAGCTTATAGAGACTGGGTTTACGCTTCGCCTAAGAACATCGTTGTATTGCCTTACATCTCAATGCATGGTAGCACACGGAAAATGGTCAAGCACCTTGTCAGCGCGCTTGTTGAAAGGGGCATCACTGTAAAACAGTTTGATCTAGCTAAGACAGATATTGGAAAACTGGCGATGGCTCTTGTAGACGCCATCACAGTTGTCATAGGCACACCTACAGTCCTTATCGGGCCTCATCCAAAGGTAGTTTACGCTGTCTATCTTACAAATGCTTTGAGACCGAAGCTGAAGTTCGCTTCCATAATTGGTTCTTATGGCTGGGGTGGCAGGATGGTGGAACAGATAACAGAGATGTTGTCTAACCTAAAGGTTCAGTTGCTTGAACCCGTTGTTATAAAAGGTTTCCCGAAGAAAGAAGATTTCAAGGCGTTGGACAGATTAGCCGACGAAATTTTAAATAGGCACAAGTCCTACGAATTCAACAGAAGGTAGATGGAAATGAAGAATACTCTTGAAAACTTAGTGAAGGCATTTATTGGTGAAAGCCAAGCGAGAAACCGCTACACTTTCTATGCGAAGATCGCTAAAAAAGAAGGCTTTGAACAGATCGCCGACATTTTCCTAGTTACTGCTGAAAACGAAAAAGAGCATGCGAACAATCTGTTCAAGCTAATCAGCGAGCTAAAGAAGAGAGGTAACGAAAAACCAGATGAGATCAAAGTGGAAGCAGCAGCTCCCACAGTTCTTGGTGGCACAAAGGAAAATCTCATGGCCTCAATTGCTGGCGAGAACTACGAATACACGAAGATGTATCCAGAATTTGCGGATGTGGCTGAAAAGGAAGGTTTTCCTGAAATCGCAGAGAGATTGAGAGCAATAGCCAAAGCAGAAGAACACCATGAAGAAAGATACAAAAAACTGCTAAAACAGGTAGATGGTGGAACCTTCTTCAAAAAAGAAGACGATGTCTGGTGGGTATGTCGAGAATGTGGATACATTCATTTTGGGAAGGAACCGCCAAAAAACTGTCCTTCGTGTGACCATTCGAGAAGTTACTTCCAACTCAAATGTGAAGAATACTGAAGGAGGGATAAAGATGACGGAAAGAAGACAAATTTACAGATGTAACATCTGCGGCAACATAGTTGAGGTTCTGCATGCTGGAGTAGGACAGCTTGTTTGTTGTGGTCAGCCTATGGAGTTGTTAACCGCAAAAACTGCAGATGCAAGCTTAGAAAAGCATGTTCCAGTGATAGAGAAAACTGAGAAAGGAATAAGAGTGAAAGTTGGTTCAGTTCCACATCCAATGGAGCAGAAACACTACATTGAATGGATTGAGATAATCGCTGACGGTAGGCTTTACAGAAAATTCTTAAAACCAGAGAACAAGCCAGAAGCAGAGTTTAATATCACAGCGGAAAGAATAGAGGCAAGAGAGTACTGTTGCATTCATGGATTGTGGAAATCATCCTAGAATGGTGTTTAAGGGGTAGACAACTGAATTCGTGCCGCCACTTGACATTCTGCCAGCACCCTAAATGAACAACGTTATGCTTGCTTCGGATGCAACTTCAAGAAAAGCAGCGGCACCCGCTATTTCGTCCACTTCAGGTATTAAGTCCTCTTCCTTTACATCAAACATTCTCATACTTGGACTGCAAGCGTATATCTTTAGTAAATTGGAATGCTTCAACCGTTTGAGCATCTCATATGGCGATGGATACTTCATCTTCTCTAAATTTTTTCTCATCTGATCTTCCAAATGTGCATAAGTTGAGGGCAAGCCAGCTTTCTCCATACCCCCTTTTACTAGCATGCTTAAACCCCAGAAAGTAAAATACAAATGCGCCTCTATATCCATTGCCACTGCTGTCGAGGATAGAGTCAAAGCCGAATAAAGCTTGTCCAAAGTGCCGCTGTGAATGA
>SOJC01000130.1 GCA_004376645.1 Candidatus Bathyarchaeota archaeon | reverse complement strand
GTACTTCATAGAAACTCACAAGCTAGGCTGATGGAGTTCAGATACTAAATCTCCTCTAGCTTTCACGATTCAACGCCCTAAATATGTTGCGTGTTGGCAACAGATCCTCGCTAATCTAGAAGTCCACAAACCTTTTCTGTGTCTCAACTACATCGCGGCTGTTACTGGCTTGCCCGTAGGCTTCTAACAGTTTCTCATTGAGACTTAGAAATGTGGATCCCCAACCGAAGACTGAAAGCAGTCTAGCTGCCTCTTCAGTATAGCCTGCTATGTGAAGCGCAGCTGACAGAGCTTCGACAGTGCTCAGCTTAGTTGGTGTCCCATAGTTTACTGGGTTTGCTGCAATCAAGTAGGGAAGACAGCGTGATGGTCCCCTAGGCCTGAACAGTTTAAGTTCATCAGGGTGATTCCAGCTTAAGTCCAAGGCCACAAGACCGCGCCTTTCAATTCTCTCTCGATCCGCAGGGGAAAAAGCCCTCTCTGAGAAGGGATTAAGAACAACTGCGCCCCTAGGCAGCTCCCGTGTATTGTAAACAATCCACACTAGATGGTGACGTTTGAGCTTCAGAGCAGAGCATTTTCGCGGGTCACATTGCTTAGAATGATAAACAACAATCCTGAGGCCCTTACGAGCCACCTTTCCGCACCTTCAAATGGGACATCGGATCATCTATTACCTTTGGGATCCAATCAAGCAAGTCAGTGGCCAACATGTGATATCCTTTCTCGCTTTTGACGAAGTCACCCGCAGCACCATTTATGAAGGCAGCTGCAGTCGCCGCTTTGAAGGGATCTGCGTGTTGGGCCATGAAAGCACCTACAACTCCGGACAGTATGTCTCCTGTGCCACCTACTGTCATGCCGGGATTGCCTGAGAAGTTCAGCTTGACCTGTCTCCCATCGGAAATTACGTCGGTTCTTCCCTTCAAAAGTATGACTGTGCCGAGTTTTGCAGCGGTCTTCTTCACCTTCTTCACGGACTCTTCGGCGTTGTGAGGTAACTCCTTCCCTGTCAAGATGTAGTACTCTCCCATGTGAGGAGTAAGGACTGAAGGGACTCGCAACGGTCGCTTGAACTCCGCGAAGGCTTTTAGTCCATCGGCGTCTAACACAATTGGAGTTCCTAACTCTTCTGCAGCAATCACAACATCATTGATTGCCTCTTTCGTTTCACTGTGGAGACCGAGGCCTGGACCTATGACGACAGCGGTCACCTTCTTCAAAATCCCTTTAACTTCGGAGACATTACCTGAATTTAAATGGGAACCAAGGAGCTTGATTGTTATAAGATTTGGATTCATAGAAGAGATACCGTACGCAGTCTTCTCTGGAGCTGCAATGTATACTATGTCAACGCCTACACGCAGAGCTGCTAGCGCCACTAAAGCAGGGGCACCAGAAAATGTTTTGCTACCACCTACAACTAGCAGCCGCCCGAAATCACCTTTATGAGATTCAACAGGTCGACTCTTAACTACTGCAGCAACGTCTCCCGGTCCAGCGAATTTTTCAAGAACCTCTGGGAGACCAATATCTTTCACGATCAGTTCGCCAACGTATTCCTTTGCTTTGAGTAGCCCAGGCTTGACCTTATGGAAGGTTATTGTCAGATCAGCATTGACAACGTCACTGAACACTGTTCCCGAATCTGCATCTAACCCTGTTGGAGCATCTACAGATAGGCGCCAAGCCTGCATCCGATTCATCGCCTTAATTAATTCCAAGATAGGCTGTCTTGGAGCACCCTTCAACCCAATACCCAGCAAAGCATCTACTACAACTTCTGCTTTGAAATCTGGAACTTGGGATGAGTCGATTACTTGGAAAAAATCAAATGAGTCCCGTAAATGGTCTAAGACGATCCAATTCTTTAGCGCAGCTTCATGCTTAATGTCAGCAGGCCTACCAGCTATGACAACTTGGACAGGATATCCTAGAGAGATTAAATGTCGAGTTGCCACAAAACCGTCGCCTCCGTTTCCTCCCAATCCGCAGAAGATTGCAACTCGGGTCTTCTTGCTTTGAAACCGAGCGTCGATCTCATGGGCGATAACGCGACCAGCATTCTCCATGAGCTGGAGCTTTGATATGCCAAAATACTCTGCATTTGTCTCAAGAATACGCATTTCTTGACTTGTCATTGTGTTGGTTCCCAAAGCTTCCATAGGATCCACAGTGACTACTATGCAGGAAACCGCTTTTAAATAGGTGAATCCCGGGCAGAAGAAAGAACAAGAACTTACCTAGCCTCCCTATCCATACGGATTATGCTGGCCAAAGACAACTCTCTTCCGTATGCTGTTCATATTTCACTTCTTGCTTGAGAGGTTCATTCTTCGATTTCTGCGTTGTAAACAATCTCTTCTTCTGTCAAAACGTCTTCCTCAACGAGAAGAACCTCTTCTTCCGAAGCGACGTCTTCTTCTTCGACTGCAACGTCGTCGAGGACTGTGGTCTCTGATTTCTCAGCTTCTGTTTTGCCGCTCCTTCTCGAGTGGATGTCGAGATAGAGCATAAGAATATAGGGAACAGACAGATAGACTCCGGCCAGAATAGGGTTTTGAAATAGTGGGGAGAGAGCTTCTACCTGAATAACAGGACTGTTTCCCATCATGAAAATCAGTATACCTTCAACAGACGTCGCTACTAATGTCAAGGTCAAACATAGGAAAAATTGTAGGAGAACGCTTCGGCTTTTCCCGAGGAGAATTGAAGGTATTACTGACGATAGCACGAAGATCCATGCGAAGGCGTGGATGAAGACTATCGTGGCAATGCGGGGAATCAACAATTGACTAGCGGAACCCCAGAAACTGTCTAAGAAACTTACTACTGAGTAGACCGCAGTTTGAGTGAA
>SOJC01000053.1 GCA_004376645.1 Candidatus Bathyarchaeota archaeon | reverse complement strand
CGCACATTTACGCAAGAATGAACCTTAGCTCTAACGCTTTGTTGAGTTTCAGGTATACATGCCAAAAAAAAAAGTATCGAGTGGTTTAAACCATTTCTGAGCCCTCATAACGAACTTTAGAGAGTCCCTAGGCGTCTTGCACGCAGCGCGCGCGCATCAACCTTTTCCTACGAAAGCCAAATTACTACAGCCTTTATACTTTGAGGAAGGAGAACGAATAGGGCGAGGTTTCTATTTTCCACGAAAATTGAGATTGGAACTCATAAAGAAAGCTAAGGAGCTTGTTGAAGACGAAGGAATGAAGTTCTCCAGTTGCAGAGAAGGTTTCCCGCAACTTAACTCGGCGGCTTGTGACGGTTCATGGCTAATACCTTCGCTGGACACATAATCTACAGCAGGAATGCTGTTGAAAACCAGTGAAAGCTGAGCTCTTAGGCCTGGTCAATGAACCGACTGGCATTGGGTATGTCTGGCGACAGACCTCTCCTTTCTCTAATCGTCTTAATAACCTCCGCGGTTACATTCTCCGGTGCCTTTTCCCAATGATCAAAAGCGGTTTGCCAAAAAGCATGCCCTGAAGTAGCTGACCTCATATCAGCAGACAATCCGAAAGTTTCAGCAACAGGAATGAACCCTGTAATCATCGTTAAAGGACCTTTCTGCTCCGAGGCAATGATACGCCCCCTCTTTCTAGTGATCAAACCAGAAACTTCACCAACCCATTGAGCTGCCACAGACACGCCGATCTTGTAGACGGGCTCAAGAATGACAGGGTTCGAAGACAAGAATGAGCCAAGAATTCCACGTCGAGCAGCTGGCATAACTTGGGCTGGGCCTCTATGCACAGGGTCCTCATGCAACGAGGCATCCATTAGCTTCACTTTCAATCCTCGAATGGGCTCTTCACACAGCGGCCCATTTTGGCAGGCCCACGTGAACCCTGAAATTATCATGTCCCGAATTTCCCGCAGATACTGTACGCCTTTTGTCAAGTCAACCAGAATATTTCTATGTTGTTCAAGTGCCCATATGTTTCTTGCCTGTTCAGTGGGCCAGCCAGCTTCTTTCAAAACAATGCTCATCTTCTTTCGCGCCATTTCCTCTGCTAAGTCACCCTTCTCAATCAACTGAATAATATTCTTTTCAAGTGGCTCCAGTTGTATCCAGAACTTATTATGTTTATTCGGACTTTTTGCCATAACCACTGCGCCTGGCGTCAGAGTTGATTCTCTGTAGACCACTAGTGGTTTGGACGTAATTATTTCGAGGTCCCCACCCGCGAATTCTCGGAGAAACTTCACTGCAATTTCTAGGTGAAGCTCGCCCATCCCACTTAGTAGGTATTCGCCGGTTTCTTTGTTTATGCTTGTTACCAAGTTGGGGTCTTCGATGGCTAGACGGTGCATGACATCGATGAGACGAGGTAAATCCCTAGGGTGTTTTGGTTCAATGGCTATTGTGATGACTGGTTCGGAGACGTATTTTATGCGCTCGAAAGGAACCATCCCATCTTTACTATTAACGCCTACCAGAGTTTCACCTGCTCTTGCCTGATCAAGACCTAGAACCGCAGCTATGTTACCCGCGTCTATCTGACTAACAACCTCTCTGAAAGCACCCATATACATGGAAACTTGCTGTACGCGATAGTCTCTTTTAGCGCCTACGAGGTATACTTGCTCTCCTTCCTTCACAACTCCGGAGAATAAGCGTCCCGTAGCTACTAGTCCGGCATGCGGATCCATCTGTGCTAATGTAATGCACATCACTATCGGACCTTTAGAGTCAGCGTTCATCATGGCTTTTCCCAGTTCAGAGTCAATGTCGCCTTTCCAGACTTTTGGAATTCGGTATCTTTGAGCTTCTATGGGGTTTGGTAGATGCTTAACGACCATTGTGAGGATGGCCTTGAAAAGGGGCAGTTCTTGGACTAGCTCCTCGACTTTCTCGTTCTTGTAAGCATCTATTATGTCATTGAACTTGATGTCTTTTTCTTTAGCGATATCGACGGTAAAACCCCAGCGGTGGAGCGCTGAACCGAAGGCAACTGTACCTTTTGCGGGGTCAACTTTCCAGTTTTCTTTTTGTTCAGCCTCGCCATATAGGGCGATAAGGTTGTTGAAGTCACGTATTATGCGAGCAAGTTTTGCTTGGATTTCATCTGGACCCAGTTTGAGCTCTTTGATTAGGCGGTCGACTTTGTTTATGAATAATACGGGCTTTACGCGTTCGTCAAGGGCTTGGCGAGTGACCGTTTCGGTTTGAACCATGACTTCTTCAACTGCGTCCACGACCACTACCACTCCGTCTATGGCGCGCAGGGCACGTGTAACTTTTCCCGTAAAATCTACGTGGCCTGGAGTATCAATGAGGTTAATTAGGTATAGGGTGCCTTTTTCCTCGTGGAGAAGGCTGATGTTGGCGGTTTTTATTGTAATTCCTCGTTTTTGCTCTTCCTCAAGGTAGTCTAGGGCTCGGGCCACACCTGCGATTTTGGGGCTTAGGAGGCCCGCTTCAGTGAGAAGGCTGTCTGTCATAGTTGTTTTGCCATGATCTATATGGGCGATTATTCCGATGTTCCGTATGTTCTCTTTTTTATCCATGAGCTTTAGGATATCTGCAATTTGTTTGAATCTTGGCATGTTTGTGAATCCCTTTTGAATTATGAGCTTAAAGGCTTGTAAGGATTGTCTCCTATTAACTTTACTGAGCACAACAGACATGTGGCTGTAGAAGTATGTGGTTTCCTAGATTAGACTCTCCATTATAGGCTCTAGATGGATGGCAAACACGTGAGAAAGGAAGAAGTTAAGGACATGGGGTGATTGTCCTACTTTAATTCTAGTTTTTTGTTCCTATACGTTCATATACTAGTCTGTCTATTGCCTTTATTACTATATATACAAAGAAGGCAGATATACAAAATGAGTACAGAACCAAACGTGATTTACGTCGGAAACAAACCTCCAATGAACTACGTCATGGCAGTCATTACAGGCTTTAACATGGGCAACACAACAGAAGTCACATTAAAGGCACGTGGTCGCGCCATAAGCACAGCTGTTGATGTCGCTGAAATCGTTCGCAACCGATTCTTCAAAGACACCAAAGTACACGCCATTTCCATCGGCACCGAACAAATCACACCCAGAGAAGGCGGCAACCCAAGAAACGTCTCAACAATGGAAATCACCCTTAAAAAAGAATAAGCAATTGAGACACCAAAAACCGCCTACCCCATCTATTTTTTTCTCCAACAATGAAATAAAAGTAGCATCAAGCTTAGCGCACTGAACAATCTTTCCCCTCCAACCCACAAGCAAAGCGTTGCTTACTTAGGAGGTGATCCGGCCGCAGGTTCCCCTACGGCCACCTTGTTACGACTTTTCCCCTCTCGCGAACCTTAGGCTCGACACAGACACGAGGGACCGCGCCTCACCCAAAACTCACTCGATTGGAACGACGGGCGGTGTGTGCAAGGAGCAGGGACGTATTCACCGCGCGTTAATGACACGCGATTACTAGGCATTCCAGTTTCACGAGGGCGGGTTGCAGCCCTCGATCCAAACTACGACTGGCTTTCGGGATTACCATCCTCTCGCGAGGTAGGAACCCATTGTACCAGCCATTGCAGCACGCGTGTGGCCCGGGGGATTCGGGGCATACTGACCTGCCGTGGCCCACTCCTTCCTCCGCCTTATCGGCGGCTGTCCTCCCAGTGTGCCCCTTGGAAACTTTCCTTGGTAGCAACAGGGAACGTGGGTCTCGATCGTTGCCTGACTTAACAGGACACCTCACGGCACGAACTGGCGACGGCCATGCACCTCCTCTCAGCTTGTCTGGTAAGACCTTCAATCTGACCTTCATTCTGCTGTCGCCCCCGGTGAGATTTCCGGCGTTGACTCCAATTAAACCGCAAGCTTCACCCCTTGTGGTGCTCCCCCGCCAATTCCTTTAAGTTTCAGCCTTGCGGCCGTACTCCCCAGGCGGCGGGCTTAACGCCTTCGCTGCGGCACTAGAGTGGCTCGTAGCCACCCTAACACCTAGCCCGCATCGTTTACGGCTGGGACTACCCGGGTATCTAATCCGGTTCGCTCCCCCAGCTTTCGTCCCTCACCGTCGAGCTCGTTCTAGCCGACAGCCTTCGCCACTGGTGGTCCTCCCGGGATTATAGGATTTCACCCCTACTCCGGGAATACCGTCGGCCTCTCCCGTCCCCTAGTCCAACAGTATCCCCCGCAGTCCAACGATTGAATCGCTGGATTTAACGGAGGACTTGCTGAACCGGCTACGGACGCTTTAGGCCCAATAAACATCCTTACCACTCGGAGAGCTGGTATTACCGCGGCGGCTGACACCAGACTTGCCCTCTCCTTATTCCTCCAGCTCCTTACACTGGAGAAAAGCCATCCTCAGCGGACGGCACTCGGGATAGCCCCGTCACACTTTCGTGTATTGCGGAGTTTTCGCGACTGCTGCGCCCCGTAGGGCCTGGACCCTTGTCTCAGTGTCCATCTCCGGGCTACCGCTCCCGCGGCCCGTACCGGTTATAGGCTTGGTGAGCCGTTACCTCACCAACAACCTGATCGGCTGCGGCCCCATCCTTAGGCGACGCTTAAAGCATGATCTAAGCACCCTTTGAGTGTGGATCCATTCCAGGAGTCCACACCTATCAAATATTAGCCCCAGTTTCCCGGGGTTATCTCCGTCCTAAGGGCAGGTTAGCCACATGTTACTGAGCCGTCTGCCGCGTTTCTTTCATAGCTGAGAAACGCTCGACTAACATGTCTTAGTCCTATCCCGATAGCAGTAAGGTCCGGCAGGATCAACCGGATTTTAATTATGGGAGTTATTACCGCTATTGCTGTGGTTGGAATTAGGAGGTTCTTCTTATGTGCACTAAGCCTATGTTGGACCTAACATTTCCTGTCAAGTCTCCATCTGTGTCCCCATAGCTGGAGGTCAACCATTGGATCATCCTTAGGCGCTTTGGAGCGCCTTTTACGTCAGGGTTGACGCCGCCGCCGGAATAGCCACGGGGTGTATGTTTAATGTTGATAGCGATGACTAGTCGCTAAAGGAAGTCAGAGTCGTGACTTCCAAATATAAACGTTGCGACCGTAACTAATAAAACTATTCTAGAGCTGCTGGCATCAATTGAAGATTTCAAGACCATTAACTTCTGGATTCATCGCCAGTCTTCACCCACCTTGTGCGAACTAGTAACAGCAGGCACAATGCTGTGAAGATGATTGATCCTGGAAGATTTTCGGTCAAGGCCATGTAGATAGCGAGACCGTAAGAAGCGCAAGCAAACATCCAGAGGTGTAGTATGGAAATCCTCATCTATGGAACCTCGCATTAACCATCACAGATAAGGTTTGTTTTAACCTTTTCTCTTCGGTATCAGGTTGTCGGCGTGGATCTGAAAACAAAGGTGTAAGAATAATTTAAAGTGCCTTCAGTAACTTCTGAAGTTTTGGGAGGTTAGCCGTGAGTTTCTCATCATATCCCCCGAAAACATTCGCAGCACGCCTGAAATATTCAGTCTTCTTGGGGTTAATGTTCAACAGTCTAGCTGCAACTGCGTCAGCTTCCAAGGAGTTCTTGCTTCCTACAAACAAACCCATTCCTTCGATCTCGTTAATCCAGTAGCATGGGGAAAAAAAGCTGCGGTATATCTTATTGATGTCTACGATGCTTTGGGAGAAGCGACTACCGTCTTTGCCATACCATTTGATGTGTCTTGCAGGGTTAGGAATTAAACTGTAGAGATTCTCTGTTGAGAGTAACCTCTGACTTCCTTTGTTGCTGCTAGTTATGCTAAGCAGAGTGCTACCTCTGAGTTCAGAGATTCGTGTAGGCACAAAACTGTACATTTCTTGGCTCAGGAGAATTCCGTATTTCGTGTCCACAAAATCCCTAACTTCATCGGGATCAAGTGTCTTCATCGACCACACGTCCTCAGTGATGTTAATATATTCGACACTATGCTTTGATAGGACTTTGTCGATGCCACTGAATTTCAAAAACCATTCATCTTGTTCTTTGATCCACTTCCAACGCGCTTTAGCTTTGGTTGGATTAAAAGGTTCGCGACGTTCAGATCCGGTGTTTAGTTCATTGCGGTATAATGAATAGCCATCGATAATTTTCGTTCGACCTTTCAAGGCTGAGAAGAGCCAGTGAAGCCGCTTAGCTGAGGTGTAACTGTTTGCGTTGTTCCAGTTGGGTTTGACTATAGAAACTGGGCCTTTGACACAGAGTTCTTTAATAAACTGAGCAAAGTCATCTGCATTGTTGACCTTGCCGACTGTTATCATTGGCTTCCATCTCAAAGAACTAGATGTGAATGTTACTACTGGCAGAATAGCCTTTTCCTTGTCTGCAAAGAGTCGGGCAAACCTGCGTCGAACTTGGTGAGCTTAAATTGTCCTGTAGATAGCATGAAAAATGCGATACTGGAAGGGTTTAACTTGAGGGTTTAGAGGACTATTAAGATCCTCTTCTGTCGATTATGTCTAAGGCACCTGGTCCAGTACCAATGAGGGTAACTGGTGCACCTGTGGCCTTCTCAACTTGTTCTATGAATTTCTTCGCTTCCTGAGAAAGTTCATTATATACGGTGGCTTCTTTGCTGTTTGGATATAAGATGTCAAGTTTGGTGACTGCTACTTCTGTTGCACCATTGATCTTGGTGACTTTTCGTGCTAGCTCAAAATTGAAAGGAGCGGATCTACGTTCTCTTCCAGTTCCAGACGCTGTTTCAAACCATCCTTGACGGATGGCATCTTCTTTGGATAGTTCTCCAGGTAGGTTTCCGCTGCCCACTCGTGTGATGAATGCTTTGCAGACAACGAGAACGGTGTCCACGTTGCTTGGGCCCACTCCAGCTTCGGAGCATACGGCTGCAGCACTCGTGTCCCGGCTTGTTACATAAGGGTATGAACCGTGGAAGAGTGATAACATCAGTCCTTGTGTCCCTTCTAGAAGCACTGTTTTTTTAGTGTCGATGGCAGCGTTTGCCTCTTCAGCTACGTCAGTCAAGAATCGTTTCAAGTCTGGAATATCATTAGCTAGTTTCGCAGTTCTTTTGGCTCTCTCCTGAATTGCTGGCCCCACTCCCCATCCTGTAGTGCCTATTCTCCTTGAGTGGGTGTCGCTCTTGTCGGTTGCGGAGTGATTAGGCTCGATTATGGATGTTTGCTTGTCTACTCCAATTCTGCTCTCGACGTTGGTTTCCCTGATCTCTTTGAGGAGCTGAGGAATGTGTATGTTGGCTCCTGCTCCAATTAACAAACGGCATTTGTCATAGACAAACGTGGAGGGCACCATGTGGAGAGCATAACGTTTGCCATCATAGTATATTGTGTGCGCCGCGTTTACGGAGCCAGTTCGCACGCAAACATCAATCTTGTCTTTCAAAGCGAGATATGATATTATCTTGCCTTTGCCTTCGTCTCCCCAAAAGCCTCCAACTACTACAGTGCAACCCATTCTTTTCACCACTGTAAATCTAGAATTTACTAGATGATATTTAAAAGTATTTGTCAACATTGTGTAAACTCATCTGCCTTTTTTCAAAGAAAAATGTTAATAACAACAAGTTAGCTAAACACGCTTAACATCGACTTCACGTCATTAGAAAGTAGGCGCAGAAACCATGACTTTAGAGGCAGTGATCTTCGACTTTGGAGACACATTAGTACTCACAGACAGGTGGGATTATGACAAATGTTTAGTAACACTGCAACACAGCCTACAGAAAAACGGTGTAATTACTCAGATTCCATATGACCAATTCAAACACACATACTTCGAAGTACGCGACCAAATGTACTGCCAGTCAGAAGAAACACTCGAAGAAGTAGACTTTCGCGTTAGGATTTCTGAAACCTTAAAGCGGTTCAAAGAAGTCTACAATTACAAAAGTCAAATTGTTAAGCAAGCCGGGGAGGCTTTTATCGATGCTTTTATTGAGGATCTACGCATGGAGAAGTTCTTGCCGCCGTTGCTTTCGAGACTTCAACCGGTATATAAGCTTGCAGTAGTCTCCAACTTCGCTTATGCACCGGGTTTACGTAGGATATTGCAATACTTCAACTTGACACGGTTTTTTGATATAATCGTGATTTCTGGGGAATTTGGCTTCCGCAAGCCGCACCCAAAAATCTTTGAAGAAGCCCTTAAAGGATTGGATGTAACTGCTGCAAGGTCAGCATTTGTAGGTGACTCCTTGAAAGCTGACATATTTGGTGCAATGAGAGTTGGACTCAAAACTGTTCTTGTCGAGAATGTTGGGCTCAGAAAGAACCCTTACGCAACCGCCGGGGAACTTGACCCATATCCGGTGGATCCAGAGATTAGAATCTCAGATTTAGGGGAATTACTGGATGCTCTAGAGATTCTGCAACAGTAAACCATTCAACCTGTGTATAAGTAGTGCATCTGTCTTTCGATGTGAAACTGTGTTTCTTACTAGTCCAGCATGAATGGATTTAGTTGTTCCATCCATTCAATCTCCTTCAAGTAGACCTGCAATGGAGAAGTCTGAGGTTTCGTGATATAGAGAATTGCAGGTTTTCCACTTTCTCCCTGCTTCTTGGCATCAGCAACATATACGTTAACCAAAACGGATCCGTCTTTCATGTGTAGGTTTACATAACGACCAACGAAAGCACGGGCCACGTTTAGATTGAAGCGTTCTATACCCATTGACTTCATCTCCATTTGGAGTCCTTATTAGCATTATTATTTCCATAATCTCTGTAGATGCACATCTGCTGTCGTTTATGTGGCAAGTGAACTTTAATATTGAAACTGTTGAATTCGCGTTTCCATAGATTTCGACGTTTTTCCTTTGAGTAAGACATCTATGAATCTCCTACAGAAGTGCTATTTGCCTTTCTACGTTTAAAGCAGTCGATACAACAACAATTTACAGAGGAGAGAGATCGGTGAAAGTAACGATTCAGATATGGATAGAGCATTCACCTTCAAAGGTTCATGATTTTCGGTTCTATTTCTTTCTTTGTAACTTTCAAGATTGCAACTGTAGGATTTGTTAAGAAGGTTGGAATTGGGTTAGTAGGGCTACCCGGATTAATCAGCAACATTTCCTTCTTGTATTTCAAGCTCGGTCTATGAGTGTGGCCAGATATAAAAACATGGAAACCTCGATTCTCCATTATTTCTCTCATAGTATTCCTACCGAAGTAGAAGCGCAGACTGTGAGTCAATCCAATCTTCCAATCGTAGACACTAATGGAGTCCATCACCGGAAGTTTAGCTTTGATGCTCCGTGTGTCCATATTGCCACTAACTGCTATGACAGGCGCCATCTGCTCCAATTCTTCTATAACACTCAATCTCGTCAGGTCTCCAGCGTGAAGAATCATACAGGTATTTTCGAAGATTTCAAATACCCTTGCGGGGATTGCCTTTGCACGGGCTGGAATATGTGTGTCAGAGATTAAGCCTATCAGTTTCAAAACCATCAACCATGCTTGGATTTGGTATCAGTCAATATAGTAGTAGGAAAACACGGTTATAAGGTTGATAGATACCTTGGGACGACAGTTTGGAGTTCAATTCTTAAACCTTGATTTCGCACACTTACTTTCTCAGTAAACAGTGACATGAGTTAGAGGATTAGACTAATCCACAAATTCACAAAGCTTATTACAACTACTTCGGATTCTTTATGAAAACTCCAAAGAGAAACGGTTACAATGTCTGACGAAGAAGATATGGTTGTCACACCATGGGAAGTGAGAGGAAAGGTCGACTACAACAAGCTCATTCGCCAATTCGGGACTCAACCCTTAACTGACGAACTGATGAAAAGACTTCAGAAACATGTAGGAGAATTACATCCGCAGCTCCGACGCAAATTATTCTTCTCCCACCGAGACTTAGATGTAATATTAGACCTCTACGAGAAAGGAACAAGATTCGTCCTTTACACAGGTCGCGGTCCATCAGGCCCAGTTCACATTGGTCACCTTGTACCGTGGATTTTCACAAAGTACTTACAGGATAAATTTAAAACCCGATTATACTTTCAGATGACTGATGACGAGAAATTCGTGGTGGAGCAAAACCTCAAACTTGATGAAACAGCAAAGCTTGCATATGACAACTCCTTAGATCTTATAGCCCTCGGATTCAAACCGGAAAATACATACATCATCTTCGACGTTAAAGATATATCCCTTCTCTACGACATCGCATTAGAGGTTGCCAAACGGGTAACCTACTCAACTGCAAAAGCAGTCTTCGGCTTCCAAGACCACACAAACATCGGATGGATTTTCTGGCCAGCAATCCAAGCTGTACCATGTTTCATACATACAAAACTCACAGGAGAAATCGTACCCAGTTTGATCCCCGCAGCAATAGATCAAGATCCCTATTGGCGCATTGCCCGAGACATAGCACCTAAGCTAGGCTACTATAAGCCTGCTCAGATCCATTGCCGCTTTGTGCCAGGACTAGGAAGAGGTGGAAAAATGAGCGCTTCAGAACCTGAAACCTGCATTTTCACTACAGACACCCCTGAGATGATTAAAAAGAAAGTTTGGAATGCCTTCACAGGAGGAAAACCTACTGTCAAGGAACAAAAGGAACTCGGTGGCAACCCTAACATATGCACTATCTATCAATACTTCCTTTATCTATTCGAAGAAAATGATGAAGAACTTGTTAGACTGTCAAGGGAATGTAAATCGGGAGATATCGTCTGTGGAGATTGCAAAGCAGTGCTCACGGAGAGAATAACTAAGTTTATTCTGGAGCATCAGAAGAGACGAGAGAAAGCAAGAGATATCGTTGGTGAGTACTCTATAAGTCGTAATTGAGGGTAGGACGAAAACCGTAAACTCTTTTATCCATCCTGAATCTAAGGAAACGGGTTGTCTGTTCACTATGAATTTTCAGGAAGAAACTCTCGCAAAATATGAAGGTGCCGGAGCAATCGCTCGAGAAGTACGAGAAGAGGTAAAGAGTTTCTTATACGAAGGAATCCCAATAATTGAAGTCTGTGAGAGAGTTGAAGGGTTAATCCGTAAGAAAGGGGGGCGACCAGCCTTCCCATGCAACGTTTCGATCAACGAAGTTGCGGCTCACTATACGTCACCTCCAAAAGACAGAAGTGTAATTCCACCGAATTCACTTGTGAAGGTAGATATCGGCGCGCATTTGGATGGATACATCGCGGATACTGCAATTACGATATGTTTCAATCCTGAATATGAATACCTGGTTCGAGCTGCAAAAGAGGCTCTTGAAACCGCTATTAGGACAATCCACTCTGGAATATCAACATCAAAGTTGGGTTCGGCTATTCAAAAGACCATTGAAACTTATGGATGCAAACCTGTTTCGAACTTGACAGGGCATCAAATTGGCAGATACTTAATTCACACTGGGAAATCCTTACCGAACGTTTCGCATCTTATCGGCTCTAAGATTAGAGAAGGGGAAGTTGTGGCAATGGAGCCTTTCGTGACTGTCCCTAGTGCAGCTGGAAAAGTGAAGGAAGGTGATGACGCGACAATCTTTCGATTCACAAAGGCGAAATCTCTAAAGAATCTATACTCGAAACGTCTTTTAACCTACATTGAAGAAAACTTCAAAACCCTACCCTTCTCGGAACGTTGGTTAGAAAGAGTAGTGCCCAAAGAACATCACTTCGTCGCGTTTCATGACCTACTCAAGTCAAAATGCATTATACCCTATTACGTCTTCGTTGAAACTACTGGAAAACCAGTTGCGCAAGCTGAACATACAGTATTAGTGCTGAAAGATGGGTGTAAAGTTCTGACTTAGCTGAAGATTTTCAGCTCTTTTCCTTTCTCGTCTACCTTGCGGTATATGGCGGAAATCATCAGGGTACCTTTGCATTTGCTGCATGAATCTAGCTTCTTGAGTATGTAGTCTCCTCGTTCGAAGTTTCTGACGTTCTTGAAGCCACATTTTGAGCAGATTATCGTTGTAGTAATTGGGGGGGTTTTCAGAGTGAATCTCTTCATCCGACTTCTGGTTTGAAGTAGCATGTAGGTGGACAAGGCTAGCCCTATGAAACCGATAAGCAACCACAATCCCATTGTTGGATCTTCGTTGATGAACAGGTCGTAGGCTTGGTAGAGCGCACTAAGGGAGAGGGCAAGCGCAACGATTATGACAATTATTACAATCGAAGAAATCTTTCTTGCAGTTGTATCTGTTTCATCGTTCATTTTATTGACCTACTCCTATAGTGTTTCCTATTCCGGCGACGATTATTGTGTCGCCTTCCTTCGTCTTCTCTTTAATTACGCACTTAACTCGCTCGACAGCGGCTTCAGTTGCTTCGAAGATTTCTTTTCTCATCGGTGAAACAGCGTCGCCGATGTCTTCCTTGATTAGCACTGCGTGTATCGGGATCTTGTATTTTAGGATGCTGTTCTCAATCTTGTATTGCTCTGTTCCCGGTCCGCCAATTGCAGCCCCAACTCCTTCTGCTATCTCTCCTGGTTTCTCCCCTTCAAGCTTCAAGGCAGCATCTATCATGATAACTGTTGAAATCTTGCCATCGTTTTCTTCGATGACTCTTTTGATGGCTTCTCCAGGCTTTCCTACATTTCCTCCAGGGCCTTCAGCCTTTATCACATATGCTGTTCGTCCTTCGATGGAAATCTTGGCGACTACACAGTCTTTCTCGATCTTCCTCTTCCTACGACCATACATCAGTTTTGCCACGACAAGAGCACCCGCACCATCACCAATAGGTTGTCCATATGAGAAAGCTTTGAGGGCGCTTGCATAGGCTTCAGCTTCTCGCATTATCAACGGAAGTATCATTTGGATTTGCATGATAATGTATAGACTGAGGGTTTTCTTCCCTAAGAGGTAGAAGTGACGGATGACTTTGTAGATGAAGTTTAATGCTGCAGCAGCCTCCAGAGTGTTTTCAAGGTTGTTTATGTTAGTTTCATCTGCCGCTGGAGCCATTAGCTTAACTTCGTCTTTGAAGCGTTCTTCTCGCACATCAAGTATGTGTTCGAGTTTCCAAACGATACCTGCTGGATCCATGCTTTCAGGACGAATTGTCACATACTCAAGAAATCGGTCAACTCGTTCTGCAGGGTCTACTTCTGACTTCCCAATTTCCTTTATAGTTTTTAAGGCGATTTTGCGCCCTTCGTCTCGTATGAACTTGAGACGGAGCAACGAGCCTTGTATCTCCCTGATCATGATGTACATTTGGATTCTTTGCCCATAGAAGACAAAGACTACGAAAATAAGTGAAAAAAAAGCCTGAAATATCCAACTAAGACTGTCTCCGCCGGGAAAGAACAGAAAGGGCAACATTTCTAGATGAATCAAACCCGTCACAACTGCAAAGAACTGCACCCACTAGTTATAAGTTTTGGGGGTTTCCAATAGTAGAAGGGTGCCAGCTCTCCCGGCTTCACATGGCCGAAGACCACACTAACACCGGAAACGGAACGCGGTTTAACTTCCGAGTTCGGAATGGGATCGGGTGGTTCCCGCGCCCTTTGGCCGGCATCCCAAACTACAGCGTGCCTTCTGGGTTCATTAACCTTTCGCTTACTCCCATTAGAGTGACACCTTTAAGTATTGAATGAACATGCTGGAAACGTTCTGTGTTGCTGATAGATTTTGTGAAGTTTGACGATTTTCTTATTACTTATGTAGCTCTTGTGAGGTCTGAATCCGCCAGAGAATCCTTTTGGTATGTGAAGAAGCTCATGTATTAGAACCTTCTCTTTATCTACATTACTGAGCTTGTCGAACCTTTCTGAGATGACTTCTATTAAATATTGGGCATGTGTACTTAGAGCGAGTTGCCAAAGCCTTCCTAAACTGTGAATTCTGGCTACAACCCGTCTTGACTTGGAACCTTTGCTCCGGAAACAGTAGACAAATGTTGAGTCTATGTAAGTAAGATCCAACCCTTTCACTATGGCATCGACAAGTTGCTTCACGTCAGGAGCAGTATAGTATTTTATGACCATAGCAATCTCTTTTCAACTGAGGTATTCATCCATAAAAAACGTTTTAGGCATTCTCGCCGTATATGATCTCGATGTGCGGATGAGTTACTGTGTCTACATGATTCTCTGTGAGGATGGAAGCTATTATACTGGACACTCGAAGAATGTGAAGCGTCGATTTAGGCAGCACAAGAAGGGTCTTGGTGCAAGGTATACGCGGATGCATAAACCAAAGATGCTGGTCTACTCAGAGAAGTTCTCCACTCGCGGCGAAGCTATCCACAGAGAAAGAGCAATAAAGATGATGACACATAAGAAAAAGCAGAAACTTGCTGACTTATCTACATAGTAGAACTACGTAAGGCATATATCTCCTATTGTAATGTTTCTGGTTGTGGTGGGGCTGTAGTCTAGCCAGGCATGACGACGGGCTCCAGAATGTTATTGACGGGTTTGCGGACCGCTTAGTGGGATGACGAAATTCTGGAGCGGTAAGCCAAGGAGAAACCCGTAGGAATTGCGCTTTTGACGCAGTTTCGGGGAAAGGTCACCGGTTCAAATCCGGCCAGCCCCACCAAGCTCTCTAATACAATTGATCTGTTTGATTGTCCCAGTGTTAGGAGTTGAATTATGGAAGTGTTGGGGTTTAGTGGTACTTTGTTAGGGACTGCTGTTCCGGGATTTCCTCTTTGTCAAGTTTCTTCCATTCTTCTGATTTCACAAAGCCCCCGGCTTGTTCCTTGATCTTCTTCGCAACTTTGTATCCAATTAGAGGAAGTCTAGTGAGCCTTCCTATATGTGCATGTTTAAGATCACTTATGGTCTTTAAGCCGGAATTGAAGAGGATGCGAGCCCGTGCTCTTCCAACTCCGTCCAAGCGGACAAGAGGTAGGAGTTCAGTCTTCACACCTTTTGCGCTTCGTTCCATTAAGAGGGTTAACTTGGGGATTAAGCTTTTTTGCTTGAAAAGAACTGCGAGTTCATGGCAGGCGTAGAGTAACCATTTGGCTGAGTCCGTGAGTCGGTAGAGGTCGCCTGGTTGGACTCTGAACCTCTCAATCATTCGATCTTCTGTATACTCTTCAATCCACGACTGGATCACCCAAGCCAGCTTCGCTTCTCCTAGAAATTCTTCAAATTCAAGTTGGTCGTAGAGTTCTCTTGGTGGCTCAACCATAAATTCTTCTCTATGCTGTTCCACGAATAGGGCCAACTCGTCAATCTCGCTTGAGTAGGGGCGCAGTTTTGGGTAGATATCAGGTGTGTGAGCTATTAGGTGAAGGAAGCTGAAGTCGGTTATTGTTGGCGCGCGATTGCGTAAGCCATCGCGTATGGAAACGGCTGAAATGGGGTCAATGTAGAGTTCCGAAACTCGTCGACCGAACTTCGTGGCAACAAGCTCTTTGCCACTTGAATCTATCATCTGTTCATCGTAGAGGAATTTCAAGATTCGCGTGATCACGATTTTGATAGCTTCTGGGTCATATTGGTAGGCGTAGAATGTTTTCCCGAAGAAGTCGTAGACGCCTTGCTCTGACGAGGCGTAATGTGCTGCAATAGTTGAGAGGACATGGGGACGGAGAATTCGTTCCACTGCTAACTTTGACCATATGCGTTCGGGTTTTGCAAGTACATAGTTTTCTATCAGATAATCTTGCTCATCATCGGTTTTAGCGACAAGGATTGCTTCCCCAACTTTGTCGTATCTGGGTCGCCCTGCTCGACCTGCCATCTGCTTGTATTCGAGAACGGGTATGGGGTAGTAGCCATACCCAACTTCGTAACGTCTGTAATCGTGAATTATCACCATCCTTGCGGGTAGATTAACTCCGAAGGCTAAGGTTGGGGTAGCTGTTAGAATTTTGATTTTGCCTTCTCTGAAGGCGTCTTCAAGGAGTTTCCGATGGGCACTGCTCAGTCCTGCATGGTGGAAAGCTGCACCTTGTCTGACAAGCTCAGCGAGAAGCTCGCTTACTCTTGTTCGCTCTCCAGCGGCTTGCACTCGTTTGGCGAGTTGGCTTAGTGAGCGTTTAATAGGCTTTGACAGTAATTTATCAAGCTCACCTGCAACTTTCTTTGCCAATGAAGCCGCGTTTTTCCGAGTTGACGCGAAGATAAGTGCTTGATTTCCAGATCTTACGATGTGGATGGCGAGATTCAATGTTGGATTTCTGATGTTCTTCCCTATTTGTATCGATGCGCCATCTTTGAATCGGATTTCTTGGTCTAGAAGCACTCCCTCGTTCAGCTTGACAGGCCTCCATTCGGATGTAGTGTATTGAGCCTTGAGCCAATCGGCAACTTCTTCAACGTTTCGAATTGTTGCGCTTAGAGCTAGGATTTGGATTTCAGGATTGGTCTGCATGAGTCTTGCGAGTACAACTTCAAGTGTGGGACCACGTTCAGAATCGTTTAGCAAATGAACTTCGTCAGTCACCACAAGGGATACTTCATCTACCCATTTGGATCTATGTCTTAGAAGAGAGTCAGCTTTTTCGTTTGTGCAAACAATTATGTCGAATTTTTCAAGCCAAGGATCACTACTGTCGAAGTCTCCAGTGCTTATACCTGTCTGCACGCGTCTCCCGTTAGGCTTCAGGATAGCGGAGTATTTCTTCAACTCTTGGAATTTTTCGCTGGCTAAAGCTCTCAAAGGCGTGAGATAGATCACCTTTCCGCCATGTTCTAGCACATGTTTGAGGGCACAGAGCTCTGCAATGAGAGTCTTGCCAGAGGCGGTGGGGCTTGCTAAGACCATGTTATTTCCTTCAAGCACGCCAGCAGAAATTGCCTCTTCTTGTGGAGGATAAAGCTCGCTGATTCCTGATTGTATGATTGCTTCTTTTACTCTATCTGAAATAGGTAATTCATCAACTTTCAAGAACGAACCCTTTCGTCTATACCTTACTTAGAAAGCCTGGTCTTCTCTCATATATTGTTCCGTCTCTTATCAATCGTCCAATAAGCTTTTGAGATTCTGAGATCTCGATCTTATACTTGTTGAATAGAGTTTCCACCAAGAGTTTTCTCTCAACCATCCCTGTTTCCTTGGACATTGCAACAATTTCATCGAGGATTCTTCGCAGTTTATCTTGCATACTTTTGGGTTTCCCAATCATGATGATGTCGATATCTCGCATGTGAGTTGACATGTCGATGCCAACTTCCTCCAAGGACTTGTTCATTATCGCTATTGCTGCTTCCGCATCTTCAACCGTGACTTCTTTTCGGAGGGCAATCCGGGCTCTGGCCTCCGTCAATCTGACTAAAGACTCTAACTGTCTAGCAGTGATGGCAATCGGTGAACCTTCAATCTTCTCCGTTACTGCTCTCATCTCGAGATAGAATTCTTTCAGTCGCTGTATGGCTCCTTCAGACAGTGTAGGCTCTACATTTTTGGCATAGCTGATGTACTTTCGAAGGAGATCTGACGGAATAGGTGTTTCTACAGGGGCTGCCCTTCTTCGGTGTATTTCCAAGATGTGGGTTGACATCTTCTCGTCCAATTCTTTCTGGGGGGTGTCTTTCAACACAAAGATCAAGTCGAATCTTGACAAGATTGTTATCGGCAGGTTGATGTTCTCTGTTACAGTTTTGTAGGCATCGTATCTCCCTAGGGAAGGGTTGGCAGCTGCTAGAATTGCTGTTCGGGCGTTGAGGGTTGCTACGATGCCGCCTTTGGCTACGCTCACGGTGTGTTGTTCCATGACTTCGTGGATGGCTACTCTGTCTTCTGGACGCATCTTGTCGATCTCGTCAATGCATGCGACTCCTTTGTCTGCGAGCACAAGCGCTCCGGCTTCAAGAGTCATACCTCCTCCCCGTTCCCGCAACACGGCAGCTGTCAAACCTGCAGCAGTTGTTCCTCGTCCAGAAGTGTATAAGCCTCTGGGTGCAATCGCTGAAACATATTGGAGCAGTTGGGATTTGGCTGTACCTGGATCGCCGACGAGAAGTACGTTCATCTCTCCTCTGATTGATATGTCAGCCAAGTGTTTAGGAACCCCACCGAAAATCAGGTATGTAATTGCTTCTTTGATGGTTTCATATCCATAGATTGAGGGTGCGATGGAACGTATGATGTTTCTGTGGATCCAAGGATCTTGAGACAGTTCAAGGATTTTCTTCTCTTCTTCGGGTGAGACGAGTGCTGTTTCCGGCCCTTTGCTCTCTACGTCTATGAAGTTGGCATCAATGTGAAGACGAAAAACTCGTAGCTTTCCAGGTGTCGGCAATACTGGCGCTACAGCACGAACGATGCCGATTACTGCAATGTGGTCTCCTGGTCTCGCTTTGTCGACAAGGTCTCTGCTTATGAGTTTTACGTTTAAAGTTCTAGGCAGTTGGCCTGGGGGCAGATCTTCAGGGCGTTCTTGTATGCGAATTTGCTGGTAGTCGATGAAAGTGGAGCCTTCCTGTAGAAATTCAAAAGTTCCTTTGCTTTGGCATGTGGGGTTTTCACACCGAAGAGGGGCTTTCAGGAAGGGTCCGGATTGATCTATGTAAGATGTTGTTTCGCATCTTTTGCATTTGAAGGCTGCTCGCAGGACTTGTGGCTGTACAGGCGATGCTCGTACAATTATGCCTTCAACCATCACGAGTTTACCTATGTTTGCGGCACCGAGCAAACGGAGTTGAGTGGCCTCAGGGAGATTTCTGAAACGGAGGATGGCCTCTTCTAGTTTTGAGGCGTATTCACTGTCTTCAATCTCTAATTGTGAGTAGGCAGCTCTGTTTGCGTGATTCAAGTATTCGTCTGGCTTCTCTTTCAATCTTTCTGCCAGTTTGATATCAAAAACTAGCAGATCTTCGAAATCTACAACGAGGGAGTTGCTGTTTGTCACCACCATCTGAGATATTCTTTCACGATACTTGTCCTGCTTCAGGAAATCCTCAAAGCTTTGTTGAGGGTCAACTTCAACTTCTACCACTGCTTCTCCCCTCTTTCGAGTATCTTCTGCCTCCACTCGTTGATGACGTTATGAAGGCAGTGGTAAAGAGCTCTCTCTTCGGGAGTAAGATCTTGAAGAGCATGAGAAGTCAGGGGAAGAGATGAAGCAAGAGAAACTACCTTCTTAACTCTAGAATTGATTACGTCCTTGGAGATTCTCGCAGACTTTTCAAGTTCTTTCAGTTTCTCTCTGTTGTTTCTGGAAGCCTTCTCGAGTTGGGCTAAATAGCGCCTCAGTTTTGGATAGAAGTCTTCGGGAAGGGAGGACGCCTTGTTTGTGGGTTGAACCCTTTCCTTCCAATGGATTTTGTGGAGTTTGACTACATCCAACATGTCTTCCTCTCTAAAACGAACTATCCCCATTCTCCCAAGTTCCTCAGCAACCCAATAGCGAATCTCATATTCCCTTCCTTCTTCAAAGGGCCCTACTTTAAATCCAGCCAACTCAATCTCTGGCTCATTATAGTTGGCGATGACTTTTGCTTCCTTATTCTCGAACATCAAATCTGTATCTTCAATTGAGACCTGTTGAAACATTGATAGTCTTCCTTTCCCCTAAATTCTGCGCTGTTAAGAAGAAGCACGGGAGAATATAAAATGTGCAGCTTGAAAAGATAGGAGCCAACACCACAATTTTTTAGGTCCAATCGGATCTACACTAAAGCCCTCTACGTGATGAAATTAGGTCATATTCACCTTACTGTAGGCTATTAGCATGTTCTTCATATTTCTAGGAGATTTTCATTCTCGTTTCCCTGCAAGTCCGTGTTTTTAGGAATATTTAAATGCTGCAGCTGCTATTCGCCTATATTCTAAGGTTTGCAAACGTAAACATGAGGGAAAGAAATGCCAGAACGTGTCGACAAAAACAGCGCTTATCTCAACGCAAAATCGACTACTGGAACACAGACCCGAGTTAGAGACACCAGCCCTACCAGTGGTATGTGCCCCATATGCATCCGTGATTGCCCATTTCTCTGTGAGATCAGTCTCTCAGCCTTCCGTGGAAGAGAGGTACTCTATCCTGAGCCACTTCAATTTGGTTACAGCACCGCAGGCGCGCTGAAAGACTTTGGCCTCGACTGGTCCCACTTCAACATACAAGCTAACCTCTTTGAAGTCCACGGTATTGAAGCAGATTCTGACTTAGCGCTCTTCCACAACGCAAACACAGAGATAAAAGTCGCGGGCATTCCACTAAAAGTGCCAATTTTAACAGGAGCATTTGGCTCAACTGAAGTTGCGCGACTGAACTGGGATGGACTAGCGATCGGTGCAGCGCTTTCAGGCGCTATCATAACTATCGGTGAAAACGTCTGCGGGATGGACAGAGAGTCAAGAATAGAAGGTGGCAAAGTCGTAGAGTCAAAAGAGCTGAAACGACGAGTTGAAGCTTTTCGAAAGTTCTGGGATGGAAAGTACGGCGAAGTCGTTGTTCAAACGAATGTGGAAGACCAAAGATTGGGTGTAGATGTCTATGCGCTGTCGAAGCTAGAAGTGAACGTGATAGAGAGAAAATGGGGACAAGGTGCCAAGGCTATCGGAGGCGAAGTCAGAATACGCAACCTCGACAAAGCAATTATGTTGAAGAAGAGAGGGTATATAGTCATCCCCGATCCCGAAGACCCAACAGTTCAACAAGCCTTCAGAGAAGGCGTCTTCAAATCCTTTGAAAGACACAGCAGAGTAGGCATGCCAGAACAGAAGGGATTTCTCGAAGACATCGACTGGCTAAGGCAACAGGGTGCTAAGCATGTAATCCTTAAGACAGGAGCGTACAGACCCTCCGCAGTAGCGTTCACCATGAAACTTGCCTCGGAAGCCAAAATCGAAGCAGTAACCTTCGATGGTGCCGGTGGTGGAACAGGAATGAGCCCTGTTCCAATGATGGATGAGATGAGCATCCCAACAGTTTTCCTAGAAGCCATGGTGTTGAAATGCGCCAGAATTCTACAGAAGAAAGGCCGATTCCTACCTGATCTCGTTATCGCCGGTGGTTTCATCTGTGAAACTCAGATACTCAAAGCTATGGCCATGAGCAACTTTGGTGATGGCCCGTTGGTCAAGGCAGTTCTAATGGGACGTTCACCGCTAACAGCCGTAATGAAAGCTAACTACTTCAAACAGCTGTCAGAAGAAGGCAAACTGCCTAAAGCTTTTGCCAATCGATATGGTGAAACACCAGACAAGTTCTACATCACCGCACCAAAATTAAAGGAGAGATTTGGCGAAAGATTCAAGGAAATCCCATGGGAAGCAGTAGCCCTCCATACATATCTCACTGATCGCATTGGCGTTGGACTCAAGCAGCTCCTAGCAGGAGCAAGGAAATGGAAACTCCCCTTGATAAACAGAAATGATCTAATGGCCCTGTCAGAAAGGGCGACCAAAGTCACGGGCATACCACTTGTGGAAGAAGTGGACCAGGAAGCTATAGAAAGAATTCTAGAATAACCTCTTCTCCCTCCTTTTTTCTCTTACGAACCTGCTATTCGCGCAAGAAAAGATCAGGTATACTTCAAAGATTCATTTTTGAAATGAAAAAAAAGAGGGGTAACTGTGAGCCTCTTTTTCTAGGCATCGACTTCTTCGTGTTAGGTGACGGTTACGAAACCTTCAGAGATTTTGTGGGGAATGGGCCAACCTACATAGTCTTCGGCCGCAAGGTGATATTTCAGAGTTGCAAGCTTGTGGACGTAGAAACTCAGCGGAGAACTTCCCTCGCTTTTGCCCTGAAACGTGAACTCCATCAGTTCCACCTCTCCGTTCTGTGGTTTTATGCCTGCAACCCAAAATAGATATTCAGTCTGTCCAGAGACAAATTTCCAGTAAGGGGATTTGGCTCCTACATATTCCAGCACTGAGCGATCGAATTTTAGACCTATTTCGTATCCCCAAAGATTACTCACATCGTCAATGAGGACTGTGACAGTGAAGGTTTCCCCTACTTTGACGTCTGTCTTCGGTGGATCAAAGAATATCATACACTTGGGTTCCTCTGGTTGCACAGGATCTGCAAGAGCAGGTTGGTTATTTGAATATATTGCGACGCTTGCCATGATTACAACGAAGAGACCTATCGCAGCTACGCTTTTCATTCTCCATAATTCGAGCGTTTCAATTCCCTCCTTTGGATGCTAGAATGCGCGCGCATCACGATTCAAAGATGAGAAGGCGGCTTACTTAAGATTTGGCTTAAGGATTTTGCACTATCGTTGAGAAAGCGATTGGTTTAGTAATGTGGGTCTGGAAGAACAGATAACTTGCGGATCCACGAATCCAACTTCCTTCAGTCACACTTAACTTGTAGGTTTCATTTTGAAGACTGTTAAGAACGTTTTCCTTTATAACACGATTATAGAAAAAGAAATAATTGTGCTTGCCAGCTAACACTGTCTCGTTTGGGTTAATGCTCGGAGGCCCTCCAATATCTACGTTGTCAATGGAGAAAGAGATGATGATTGTATCAATTATTATTGGGAATTCCGTTGGGTTCGTTAGAATGAACGTAATATTCAATTCCGCTCCCTCCACTGTGGGAGTAGCAATGGCAGACTCAAAACTAAAAGTTTCTAGTGACGCCGTCAACGCGGAATTGATTGAATTGCTCACATAAGTGTAGATTGAGATGAAAGTTAAGATGGCTATCAGGATAATAGCGATTGCTGTGTATCTTAGCTTCTTTCCTTTCTCATTCTCTTTTTCCTCTCTCATCATTTAACCTCAGACTTGTCTACGGTGCTCTATATCCATAGAAAGATGCTATGCCAACGATGTCGAAAATGTCAATGTTGCCGTTGCAGTCTATGTCGAAGTTAGCATTGTAAGTCTGGTCGCCTTTTTTGGAACCGTAAGCTAACGCCACTTGCACAATGTCGAAGATGTCTACGTCGTGGTCTCCGTCAATGTCGCCTGGATGGACAATGATTAGTCCTGCAAATGAGAGGCTGTTATCACTAGTGTCGTTTTCGCCGTTGACCTCATCTGCAGTGGCATTCAAGACGTAATCTTCATATTCTATTGCATCGACGGTTTCCCAACTGAAGACTAGTGTTCTGGAGTAACCAGCGTCCAATGTGATCTGAGTGCTGTTTAAGGGGTTATTGTTGGCGTAGAGTGTTACGTTAAAGGTTTCAGGAAAATTACCCTGATTTTCAAGAGTCACATTCAAGGAAAAACAGTATCCCTCAAATACGACTGTCTTGAGGGGAATCATCGATGTTATCGCGATGTCATGGTTTGGTTCAACAGTTAGGGTGATTACTCCATCGTCTAGTCTATTGTTTGAAGTCTCGTATTCGCTTGTTAGAATTGATGCGTTGGCGGACAATGTGTAGTTGCCAGGAGATGTGTCGCTAGTATTCCAATAGAAGGTGATTGTTTCTTCCTCACTTGGGGGAAGTGCCAAGACAGTTTTGAGGTCGATCAATACATCGTCATAGAAGACGCTTACATTGAAGGTTTCATGTCTAGTTGTTCCGTTGTTGAGGACAACGACGGTGATGTTTACTGTATCTCCAATATAGGCGTTGAGTGCAGAGGGAACAATGCTGCATACTGCCACATCATAGTATGCGTTGTTGAAGTAGCCGTCTTCAACTGTGTGTTCGATTGGCTGTCCCTTCCGATTGGAGAGGTCACTGTTAGAGATATCTAAGGCGCATTCACCGTATCCGAGTGCGGTGAAAGTCATCTCGAATACTATGCCACTACCATTGAAAGAAGGAGCTTGAAGTGATGAATAGACTATGATGTAGGTTCCAGTGGACGCGTTAACCTCGTTTTTTACTTGCAGGATTGGTTGATGAAGAACCCCGTCTGGATAAGTTTCCACCGGAATCTTGACTAGATGACTAGTATAGTTCAGCATTGAGGTGTTCCAACTAAGTTGGATATCAAAGCCATAAAGCTCTGTTACGTTTGATATCTTCACTTCGATCGTGAAGTTTTCTGAGGGGGCGATAGTTGGATCTGTAATGTTCGATGGATCAACATAGACTCTTGATAGACTGGTTGAAGTTGTCATTCTTTGTATCTCAGATCTCAAGGGGAACCCCAAAGTAAGCGGGCTTGTTAGGGTTAGACTTAGAACCATTAGAACTCCGACTGCCAATCTCATGCTGATCCTCCCCTAATTCAAAGATTCGACGGGCATTTATTCGTTGTGGAAATGTTGCTCCACACAGGTTTCTTGATTGTGGATTCCGATTTAACAGCGCATCTTTGAGGCTAAGTTTTAAATCGGCTTCTGTCGAATGTAATTGAATCAGGGCTTAGCAATGAGTACCCAAATAGAACCTCTAGATGTTGCATTAGAACAATTGAAGATCGCAGCTGAAATGTTGAACCTAGACCCAGGGGTTCACGCATTCCTTAAGCGCCCAAAGAGAACCCTCACAGTTTCCGTTCCAGTAAAGATGGATGATGATCAAGTTCAGATATTTTGGGGTTGTAGAGTTCAGCACATAGATGCAAGAGGACCATACAAAGGAGGAATACGCTACCACCCTTGTGTCAATTTGGATGAGGTCAAGGCCCTGGCGATGTGGATGACGTGGAAATGCGCTGTCGTGGACATTCCTTACGGTGGAGCTAAAGGGGGTGTATGCTGCAACCCAAAGAAGATGTCTCAGACGGAACTTGAACACCTTACAAGAAGATACACAAACATGCTTCTGGACTTCATCGGTCCTCACAAAGATGTTCCTGCGCCAGATGTCTACACAAACCCCCAAATAATGGCTTGGCTGATGGATACTTATAGTCGATTCAAAGGCTACAGCGTACCCGAGTGTGTAACGGGAAAACCCATAATTGTCGGCGGATCGGAGGGAAGAAATGAAGCAACTTCTCGAGGTGTCTTAATCTCCATAAGAGAAGCAGCTAGACGTGTGGGAATGAAGATGAAAGGAGCGACGATGGCGGTGCAGGGGTATGGAAATGTTGGAGGCAACGCCGCCAAAATAGCGCACAATATGGGAGTTAAGGTCGTTGGAGTGAGCGATTCTAGGGGAGGGATCTACAGTCCCAAGGGTTTGGATCCTGCAAAAGTATGGGAGCATAAAATGAAGACTGGATCTGTTTTAGGGTTTAAGAGTGCTGTCAAGGAAATTACAAATCCTGAGCTTCTTGAACTGGAATGCGACATCTTGGTTCCCGCAGCGCTTGAAAATCAAATTACTAAGACTAATGCCGGGAGCATAAAGGCGAAAATTGTGGGTGAAGCAGCGAATGGACCCACTACACCGGATGCTGACAAGATTCTTCGCGAGAAGAAGGTATTCTTGATTCCAGATATTCTTGCAAACGCAGGAGGGGTGACAGTAAGCTATTTCGAGTGGGTTCAAAACTTAACAAGGGAACATTGGACCTTGGAGGAGGTAAACCGTAAACTGGAGAATGTGATGGTGAAGTCTTTCAAGGATGTGTACGATGCCATGGTTAAGGAGGAAGTGGACATGAGGACTTCTGCGTTACTATTGGGTGTGGGAAGAGTCGCTAAAGCGATAGAAACGCTTGGATTATGGCCTTAAGATTCATGCGTAGAAGTCGAAGACGTGATAGGTATTCCTCTGTGAAGGCAGGCTAAGGTGCATCAGTCGGTTTTATGTAGAAGCTTTCAATTATCTTTGTTGGCTCTATTCTCAGGCATTGGATGACTTTTCGACATCCAAAACACTCGTCAGGAAAGGAACTGCCTTTCTTCAATGTCGTTAGATAGCCCACGTAGTGGGGGCATTCTTTCTCGTCTATTTCTCGTTGTGGAGAAGAGTTTCCAGCACGGAGAAGCTCTTTCTCCTCCCTCTTTCTCTTTGAACTTTGAAGATTCATCCTGTAGGATTGCTTCTCAGTAGTTTTTCTGATATATGTAGTGAGTTTGGTTTCTTTAGATGGTCCAAACCGAAGAAGCACTATAAAATACAAAGTCAACGAAACGGTGACCACTATGAAAGAGAATAGAATCGCTATGTCTAGAGGTGACATTTTCGTCAGTTCACTTTGACGATTCAGTCAATATAGATTTAGTGTTGCCAGAATTTACATTGAAAATCATTATTCTGGAAAACTTTATAATCCCTTTTTTCCAAACCCAGTATCTTTGCTCTCTCTCTTCACACCTTCCTCTCACCTCCCTTAGAG
>SOJC01000009.1 GCA_004376645.1 Candidatus Bathyarchaeota archaeon | reverse complement strand
GTCATTGTAGTGAATAGGAAGGGTGTGTAGAAGTCGTTTCCAGTCATCATCTTACCGGAAATCGAAGCAGTTATTGCGCGTGGGATATTGTCGGCTGTAACCATCAAACCGTTTGTAACCCCACGTTCACCCTCTGTGACTGATTCCATTTGGAGAGTTGAGTTTATAGGTCCAGCCATATTCATCAAAGCAGTGCGGGTTATGTAAGCGGTTGAGGCTAGCCCTAGGTTAGGCGACAGAGTTATGAGCATAATGAACGGCGTGGAGAGATACTGACATAATACTATGCTTCTGACCTTGCCTAATTTGCCTGAAAGCATTGGTGCAGCAAGGGTGCCAATGGCTAGGGTAACACTACTTAAAGCTGATATTATCCCTATCTGCTCTGTTGTGGCAGAAAACTTCAATTTGAAGAATAAGTTGAAGAGGGGTACAATGAATCCTGCGCCAAAACCTATTAGGGCTGTGGGTATCATAAATTTGATTATTGTCCAGCGGCTTTGAATGTTTCGAAGGCTCAGTAGGTCAACTATGTTTTGTTTTTGCCGTCTTCTTTTCTCTTTTATCATCAATATCGGGATTGCAGCCGCCAAGGCTAGCGCAATCGATGTTAACAATGATAGGCGATATCCAACAGCGTGTCCTTCTGCTCCGATAGGCGATATTAGGAAGCTGTTGAACAGATTTGGTAGAATACCTCCAACAAAACTGCCTACGACGCTCATTGTGATCATTAGACTCCAGTTCAAGCTAAACAGATATGTGCGTTCTTCTTGTCTACTGTTTTCCATCATAAATGGTGACGATGCCACCCATCCCAATGTACTTATTAGAGAAGATAAGATGCTTGCGAAGAGGAGGATTGCTGATTCCAAAGTGATAATCTGTATTAGACTGATGAAATTCGCCGTTGAACCGATAAGTAATGCTCTTTTAGGACCTATGCGTTCATAAAATATGCCAGCTGGCATAGCCATTAAGCCAGTAGCCAAAGCTCCAGCCGTAAACATGTTGCCTATAAAGTCTGGTTGAAAACCAATCGCATCTAAGTTAAGGTATAGGTAGAATATGACTCCCCAAATCCCAAAACTGAAACCTCGAAGAATCGTTGCAATCAAATAAAGTTTAGCGTTGGAGCTAAGCATTCCTATACGATTAACATACCGACTTATTCCTGAAAGTAAGGGCAACACGCATCGACCTAGCCTAAAGATTAGGAAGCATGTCTTGGGTCTGAAACAAAAACTTTCCGTGAATACACGCGTATGTATGCATGCATTGCAGTACACTTCGTAAAACGATGGTAAATCATGCCAAACTGGAATGCGCGTGCTCCGTGCAGCCCAAATGAGCTTGTGAAGATGAGACAGGGGTATGTGCCCCCTCGTATAGAATTGGCGCATGATTAGAGCGTGAGCTTGTAATGGGTTGGCGACGCTATGTTAGCTAGGTATATATCAGCACCCGCGTGTTTCCATTGGAACTAACCCAGACCCGAATGCATGTGTAAGGCGCTCCTTCTGAACTAGTGAGCTTCTAACTCTTCATCTCTGTTTTCAAGGGTTCGAGGCGAAGTTATATTTCTATCCTCTACGAGTTTACGTTAAGCTTTCTTCGAGTTGGAGAATGTGCGGGCTTCAAAGCTCTACACGTCGAGTGTGGTAATCCTTTCCTTGGCTTCCTTAGTGGAGAACTTAGCCTACGCCCTTCCCATGTCCTATTTTCCCCATTATGTTCAACTTCTGGGCGCATCAATCGTCTACATTGGTTTCTTCACTGCGGCTTTCACTGCAGCTAACGCAGGGCTCTCTCAGAAGTTTGGGAGTTTGTCCGATAAGATTGGCAGGAAGAAGCTGATACTGGCAGGCTTACTTGCCGACGTAGTTTTGGGGGTTCTAACCGGGCTCATATGGGGCTGGTTTCCCCTGCTGATAATAAGGATGTTGAATGGTGTGGCCACTGCAGCTGTGGCTGCGCCTGCTGAAGCTTCTCTAATGGATCAAGTTCCACAGGACAGGAGAGGCGAGGCTCTCGGATTCTACCTAACTCTCAGCATGGTTGGATTCAACCTAGGCCCTGTCTTTGGAGGAACTGTCCAATACTTGTGTAAGGATGTGATTGGAATCGGGCTTGAGTGGAGTTATCGTCTTCCCTTCTTTGTCGACTCACTCCTCGCCTTCTTAGCTTTCATCCTAGTGTGGTGGGGTGTCAAAGAGACTAGAGGAGACGCCTCCACAAGACAGACGGTCAAACAGGAGGAAGAAAGCTTCAAACTCGACAAGAGAGTGTCCTTCTCCCTGAAAGTTCTCTACATATCTTCACTGGCACTCGGATTCTCCGTAGGGTTCATAATCCCCATAAGTGTACTCTACTTCGGTGACGTTTTCAACGCAACGTCGCTTCAAATAGGCATCATCCTGTCCATCTCCGGCTTCGTTGGCTTAACCTGCAATCTCTACGCTGGCAAACTCTCAGATCGAGTTGGCAGAAAACCCATAATCGCTCTGGGCAGCCTTCCATCACGGATCGCCACCCTCGCCTTCCCGTTCGCTCCTACTCTCTTCTCCGCCGCGGGGGTAACAGTTTTCCGATCATTTGGACACAACATAGCTATGCCTGCATCCCGAGCCTTGAGAGCAGATCTAATACCTGAAAAGGTTAGAGGGAAACTCTTTGGGAGATTCGCAGCTTTCTTCAGCCTCGGCGCAATCATAGGACCCATCTTGTCCACGTGGCTCTATGACATCTACAGATTTGAAACACTGAAAATTCCTTGGCTCGGCAATCTAGCCATAAGGGGCGCTGGAATCCCGTTCATCATAAGCGGCGTCATTGGTCTATTCTCCCTCTTTCTACTCCTTGCCTTCGTTGCAGAGCCAAA
>SOJC01000064.1 GCA_004376645.1 Candidatus Bathyarchaeota archaeon | reverse complement strand
CATAGATCGGGCAAGCATCTATTTGATTTTCCGTTGTTGCAGAAGTGTATTGAGGTGAAGTACTACTCGAGGAGTTTTCGGGTTGAAGTTGCTATGTAGCTTATCTGCTCAGGAGTCACAGCTGGATGGATTGGAAGAGAGAATACCTGATCTGCTGCCCTTTCAGTGATTGGAAGGTTACATGGGCCGAATTTATGGTAAAGGGGCATTAAATGTATTGGCACTTGGTAATACACAGTTGCTCCAATGCCAAGTTTTCTAAGTTCCTCAACAACCGTGTCCCGTCTACCCTTGTTACTGCCCTTCAGCCTAACTGTATAAAGATACCAGCTATGTTTTCCTCCTCTTGGTTTCGTAGGCAATTGCAGTTGTTCAACGTCTTCAAGCAACTCGGTAAGCCTTTTAGCATTATTGCACCTAAGTTTCAGGAATCCGGGTAGTTTCGAAAGTTGCTCATTGCCGATTGCAGCTTCAATCTCAGGCATACGGAAATTGCCACCAATGATGCTTGACACGTACTCCTCCTTCTCTCCATGCGACCTCATGTAAGGTAGATTCTTAGCATACTCGTCACTGTTTGTGGTTATCATTCCCCCTTCACCAGTAGTCATGTTCTTGCTGGCGTAGAAGCTCCAACAAGCTAAGTGCGCAAGACTCCCACAGGGCTTTCCGTCATATTCAGCTCCATGAGCCTGAGCAGCATCTTCAATAACTATCAAATCGTGTTCTTTGGCTGTCTGCTTTATGGGTTTGATGTCAGCTGGTAGTCCAAAAAGATCCACTGGCATAACAGCCTTTGTCTTCCCTGTTATAGCCTTTTCAACTGCTTCAGGGTCAATGTTGTATGTATCCGGCTTTATGTCCACGAAGACCGGTTTCCCACCTGCTAACAACACTGTTTCAGCCGTTGCTACAAATGTGAAACTTGGAACTATAACTTCATCTCCTTGACCGACTCCTGCCGCTAGGAGGGATAAATGGAGAGCAGCTGTGCCACTGTTCACAGCGAAGGCATACTTAGCTTGGACGAATCTTTGGAAGGCATCTTGGAACTTACCAACCATGGAGCCGCTTTCCGTGCGACTTGTGAGCATGCCGCTTCGCATAACGCTAACAACTGCGTTGATCTCTTCTTCGCCAAGGAGAGGTTTGTTAATAGGAATCAATCACAGGTGTCCCCCTTAGGTCCATGAACGTCTTGTGTTACGAAAATTGTGCTACTTAAGCTTTCATCTGGGTCAGCGCAACCAGAAGCTGACTGTTAAATCCGTCTTTGATTAGTAATAGATAAAAGGTTCTGTATCTTTTCTAGATTACTCTAGCTTGCAAAGGCTGGTGAATCTTTGGCTCGAATTGGCGTCTATGTCTGTCATTGTGGACTGAATATTGCAGGGGTAATAGATGTTGAAGGAGTTGCTGAGTTTGCAGGGAAGCTTCTAGGCGTAGAGATTGCTAGAGACAGCAAGTACCTCTGCTCAGATGCTGGACAGAAGCTGATCAAGGAAGACATTGAGAAGTTTAAGCTTGAACGTGTAGTAGTTGCATCCTGTTCTCCCAGAATGCATGAGGCTACTTTTCGAGAAGCAGTAGAGGAGGCTGGACTGAACCCGTATCTGCTGGAAATGACTAACATCAGAGAGCAAGATTCTTGGTGCCACAGCGAAAGACCAGAAGAGGCTACTCAAAAAGCCAAAGCGCTGATTAAGATGGCCGTCAATCGCGCTGCTAGACTGGAACCCCTTGAAAGAGGAAAGATAAAGGCTAGCAGAAGTGTGCTGGTGGTAGGTGGGGGGATCGCTGGTATTCAAGCTTCTCTTGATCTAGCTAAGGCAGGATTTAAAGTGTTTCTTGTGGAGAAGTCTCCAAGCATAGGTGGTAGAATGGCCCAGCTGGACAAGACATTTCCTACCTTGGACTGCAGCGCTTGCATCTTAACGCCTAGGATGGCTGAGGTAGGTAGGCACCCAAGTATCGAGCTTTTAACCTACTCTGAAGTTGAAAGTCTAACAGGGTTCGTCGGCAACTTCGAAGCTACAATTCTGATAAAGCCCAGATACGTAGACTCAACTCAGTGCACGGGATGTAGTGAATGCGAAGAGGTATGCCCGGTCTTAATGCCCAGCGAATTCGACCTCGGCTTGAAGAATAGAAAGGCTGTCTACAGGCCCTTCCCACAGGCTATACCCAACGTTTTCACCATCGACAAGAGAGGAGTTCCGCCGTGTAGAGCGATGTGCCCAGCAGGAGTAAACGTTCAAGGATATATTGCACTTGCGAGCCAAGGAAAGTTCGTAGAGGCTTATGAGCTTATCAGAGAATCAATACCTTTCCCTTCAGTATGCGGTCGAGTCTGCTTCCGCCCTTGTGAAAGCGAATGTGAGAGGGGAAAACTTGACGAACCGATAGCGATAAACGCCATAAAGAGATTCGTAGCTGAATACGCTAGAAGCCAAAAGAGAGAGACACCAAAACCCACAACCAAGAAGTACACTGAAAGAGTTGCGATAGTGGGTTCAGGACCTGCAGGACTCACAGCTGCCTACGAACTTGTAAGACTCGGATATCCCGTAACTGTCTTCGAATCCCTTCCTGAAGCGGGAGGGATGCTGAGGGCTGGAATACCGAAGTACCGTCTGCCAAAAGACATTCTTGACGAGGAAATTCAAGCAATAGTCAACTCAGGCGTCGAGATAATTACTGATGTCACAATTGGGAAGGACAAGCCATTCGAGGAGCTGTTGCAGATGTTCAAAGCCGTATTCATAGCTGCTGGTGTGCAAGTGTGCCGGAAGCTTGGAATTGAAGGTGAAGAGCTGAGAGGTGCGATTCCAGCTCTTGAGTTTCTGAAGCGGGCGAACTCTGGAGAACCCGTGGAAGTTGGAAGAAGAGTTGCTGTAATTGGAGGCGGAAATGTAGCAGTAGATGCTGCTAGAACAGCACTCCGACATCATCCAGAAAAAGTCGTGATTCTCTATCGGAGATCAAGAGAAGAGATGCCTGCTTATTCCTCTGAGGTGAAAGAGGCCGAGAAGGAAGGTGTTGAACTTCGCTTCTTAGTTTCTCCCACAAAGATCTTGGGAAAAGATGGCTGTGTCGCTTTCTTGGAGTGCGCTAAGATGAGGTTGGGCGAGCCGGATGAGAGTGGTCGTAGACGTCCCGTGCCCATCGAAGGGTCAGAATTTCCTATTGAAGTTGACACGATTATTCAGGCAGTAGGTCAGTCAATAGACAAGAGTGTACTTCCAAAGGACCTGGAACTTACACATTACGAGACTATCTCAGTCGACCCTGTCACTTTGCAGACGAGTCGAGCAAGTATCTTTGCAGGTGGAGATGTAGTCACAGGTGAAGCCACGGTCATCGATGCGATCGCCCACGGCAAACGAGCTGCAGAATCAATTGATCGTTATCTTAGAGGGAGAGACTTGAGGGTTGGAAGAGAGGAGGAGATGACAGTGGTGAGAGATGTTCCTAAAGAAGGCGTGGAATTGAAACATAGAAAGGAGATGCCTCTTCTCCCCGTCAACCAGAGATTCAACGGCAGAGAGATAGAACTCGGCTTCACTCAGGAGATGATCTTAGAAGAAGCAAGTAGATGCCTTGCATGCGGGGGGTGTTCAGAGTGCTTGGAATGCGAGAAAGTCTGCGAACTGCCAGACGTGATAGATCACAAGCAGAAAAAAGAACGTAGAAAGATCACAGTTGGAAGCGTAATCGTCGCAGTTGGATGTGAAATCTTCGATGCATCTCTAATGCCTGCGTTGGGCTACGGAATCTATCCAAACGTTATCAGCAATATCGAGTTTGAGAGATTGTCTAATGCTGCAGGACCAACCAACGGTAAGATTCTGAACCCGGAAACTAAAGAGCCACCGAAGAGCGTAGCTTTCATCCAATGTGTAGGAAGTAGAGACAAAAGGTTCTATACGCAATGCTGTCGGGTTGGCTGCATGGTGACTCTGAAACAAGCGATTCTTATCAAGGAGAAACTGGGCCAAAGCACTGATGTTTATATCTGTCACAATGACATGAGATCCTTTGGTAAGGCCTATGAAGAATTCTATGAACGAGCTCGGCGGATGGGTATCAGATTCATAAAAGGCTTACCCTCCGAAGTCAAACGGGCACCAAATGGCTCCTTATCTTTCGACGTTTACGAGTCAAACACACAGAAACTTCTTGAAATCCACGCAGATCTGATAGTATTAGCATCAGGTCTCACCCCTGGATCCGATTTCTCAAAGTTGCAGGAGGTATTACGAATTCAAAGGAGCCCGGATGGGTTCTTCCTTGAGGCTCACCCTAAATTGCAACCCCTCGAAACACCCACTAGAGGGATATTCCTTGCAGGTTCATGTCATAGTCCAAAGGACATTCCGGACACAGTTGCCCAAGCAAGTGGGGCAGCGATGAAAGTCGCAGAACTCTTGATAACAGGCGAGGTTGAGATTGACCCCTTCATTGCTGTCGTTGAAGAGAACCTCTGCTGTGGCTGCCGAATATGTGAATCAGTCTGCCCGTATCAAGCCATTGAGATGAAGAAGAAAATATTAGACGGTGAAGAAAGGGAAGTTGCAACGGTACTGGCAGCTGTTTGTCAAGGCTGTGGTGCATGCTCCGTCGCTTGTCCAACAGCCGCCATGGACATGCAGCATTACAGGAGGGGGCAGATTATGGCTCAAATAACCGCTCTCGTTCAAGGAGGGGAAAGACGGTGAGTTTAATAGATTTAATGACCATGGCGAAGCCCAACCGAGAACTCCGAGAGAAATTGTATTCGCGCTTATGGCGTGTCCATCCGGATGAGTGTTTTCAGTGCATGCGTTGCACAAGCGGATGTACATCCCTCAAACTGCTCGAATTGAAGCCTCATGAGATCATTCTTCTGGCAAGTTCAGGTTTCATTGAAGAACTAGCTTCATCAGACATCATATGGGCGTGCGCTTCCTGTTTGAAATGCAGAGAGAGATGCCCCCAAAAGGCGTCCCCATACGATGTAATCATAGCATTGCGTAATCTCGCCGTTGAAAGGGAAGCAAAGATTCCTGAGCACTACATGAAAGCGGTCGCTCAAATCCTCGACAACGGCTTGACGGAGAATGTACAGACCGTTACTTCAAGGAAGATGGAACCTTTCGACAGAGAGAAACTTAGGCTGCCGAGTATACAGTACCCAGATGACCGGTTTAAAGCAGTCTTCATGGAAATTCTTGGAGGATGAGTGAGTGAAGATAGCAGTGTATTGGGGATGCAAAATTCCAACAAGTCAGTATGCCTACGAGATGTCAGTTAGGCAGGTGTTTCCTTATTTCGATGTTGAACTCTTTGATCTCAGTGGCGCGTCCTGTTGCGGAGGGCCTGTGCGAAACGTCAACTCCACCGCTGCCTTGTACCTAGGTCTTAGGAACCTGGCCCTTGCGCATAAAGATAACTTTGCAGGACTTTTGGTTCCTTGCAACGAATGCCATTTTATGATCAGCGAAGCAAAATACAGAGTTGACAATGACGAAGAGATGCAAAGGAAGATGCAGGCTCTGCTTTCAGAAGAGAATCTGGAGTATTCAGGTGACGTTAAAATCTGGCATGTCATCGATCTGCTGCACGATAAGATTGGCGTAGACGCAATAAAGTCCAAAGTGAAGAAGGTGTTGAAGAATTTGAAGTTTGCTGCGCATCCGGGCTGCCAAATTATAAGACCTAGCGAAATAGGACGTGTAGATGACTCTGAAAGACCGAGTAAGTTGGAGAACTTGATTGAAGCTCTCGGTGCAGAAACTATAGGATATTCAGAGAAATTGGACTGTTGCGGTGCAGCTTTACTCTACTCACACGTAGACACAGCCTTGAGTCTAGCTGGTGCTAAATTGAAAGCCATTCAATCACAAGGGGTTGACGGATTAGTCGACACTTGTCCCTACTGTCACATCATGTATGATGTAAAACAGAATGAGGCGTTAGCCATGGTAGGCGGGAAATCTACGATTTCAGTGCTGTACTATACACAACTGCTAGGCATCGCTCTCGGAATTGAACATGAAAAACTCGGCCTCCACCTGAACCAGAATATAGATAGAAAAATCATGTCTAAGTGAAGGGTTCACTTTCATTCAATATTCCTCTTTCTTAAAACTCTGCCATGTGGGTTTGTTTATGTACCCCAGCATCATCCCATCTCATTTGGCTCTATTATTTTTAGAGCTCTGTATGCAAAGAGAATCCCTACGAAGATTAGCAGCCAGATCAATAGGAGATCTAGCAAGCCGGATTGCCAAAGGATAAGTATTATCATGGCTCCAACGACCATAATCGCTAGGAGCCCAGTATCCTGCATCATCTCGGACATTCCGTTATCACATCGCTAACGCTTCACGAATCGACGTTTTGGCATCCTCAACACTTGCAGTGACTATTGCAACTTCTTCTCTCAGCTTCTCATTCAGACGGCCATCCCCCTCCAACGCGTTTTTGTCGAAATCACTGATCTTCCTTGAGACGCTGGCTGTGACTAGGCGAGTTGAGGGCTCTGCTTTGAGTTGACTAACATCTAGTGCTTGCTTGAGGCAGACAAAAATTCTGAGTTCACCATCCAGTGAGTTGGGATTTCTGGATTCCAGACTTGTGCTTTCCAATGTAGTTCTTCCGTGTTGAATCTTTAGAATATGCTTTGGGATTTAAATTTTCATCGCAAATCCAACATAGGTTATTCAAGGCCTAGTGTAGAGTATTGGCGCTATACGAGTGTCCAGACGACCAGTCCGACAAATGCCAAGATTGCTCCTACGATTGCAAAAATTATCACTGCCAACATTGTGACTACAAATGCTTTGATCCATCCGCAGTCGAAGAAGTGCTTCACTACCGCGAGCCAAAGTATCATTTGAATGATTAGAGCAATAATTCCTTTTTCGAAGATTGCTGCGAAGAAAGTTCCTAAAACTGTTCCGAGGATTACTATCCAGATGGCATCAGTGAACTTTGCTTTTTCCTTGCCAACTAACGCTCTTCCTGACAGCCATAGGAAAGGGGCCACGATAATTGTGCTTACTATTACTTGTATGGCGAGGGCATCTAAGTTGATTGTCATATAGATTTCTCCTTCTATTCCCAGCATTTGTTGTCTTAGATGGCTTTTTAAGCTTGATGCCGCTTGCGGTGTGCACGGAAAGTATATTTGATTTTTCTTACAGAAATAAGTATTCTGTTACGAAAAATAAAAAAGGAGGTGATGTCTTGCAGGTAAAGAATCTCGCAGTAGCGTTTGCTCTCCTCGCCATTCTTCTTTCCTTCGGAATGCAATCAGCAATTTCTCTCCAATCCACCATAGAGCCAACACAGTTCGCGAAGATCATCGGCTGGGAAATCCTTGGTGGCAATGGCACAAATACGAATGGAGGCGGAGGCGACCCTGTTCCTGGACCAGGCGTTCCAAAATAGAAAAACCTTTCAGTCACGATACAAAAATAGACATGGCATCCTGGTGATTGCGTGAAAAAACATTTGGATCTGCTTGACCTTAAAATATTGGAAGCGCTAGGTGTCGAGAGCCCGAGGAATCTGAACGTTGTGGCAACAAAGCTGGGAATCAAAGATCCGACCCTGCGAGCTAGACTTAAACGCCTAAAACCCCTAATTTTTTTGAACATAAATGTATATCATACCTTCATCGGCTTAAGGAAAGTATGTGTTTTCGCAAAGGCGATCTTAGGAAGGGAACATCTTCTCTTCGATAGCTTGAAGGCTCATGATTTTTGGCTTTATGTATCAAGATGTTACGGTGCGTTTGAAGGCTGCTTCGCCCTCTATGCAATACCACCAAAACATGAGAGCAAGTTTCTGTCTTTCTTGGAGCATCTAAAGGGCAAAGTATTGAAAAAAGATCTAGAATTTTTCTGGTCAACATGCTTCCACACCGTTAACCCCACAACCAACTGGTTTGATGAGCAATCTGCTGAATGGGTTTTTCCTTGGAACGAATGGATTGAAGATATAGAAAAGATGGAGCCTCCATCTGAGCTCCCATACTCCTTAATAGATCCTGTGGCTTTTCCGCAAAAGGCGGATTACATTGACATCTTCACGCTGAAAGAGTTGGAGATAGATGCAACTAGAAGCCTTCAATCTATCGCTTCAAAACTAGGGGTGTCTTTGCAGACAGTCAAGTATCACTTTGACAATCACATTATTAAACGTAAACTCTTAGAAAGCTATCAAGTGATCTCATTCCCTTTCAGTAAAATGGGTTCAGACCTGTTTTTCTTCGTATTCAAATTTCCAAGTCAAGAGGATATGGCTAAGTTTGCATCCTCTCTTCTCAACAAACCCTTCACAAGAACCATCGGCAAAATCCATGGTCAACACGGTCTTATGATTCAGTTCGATCTCCCTAGAAAAGAGTTCAGGCGAATGATCGATGGTCTCTCCATCCTATCTCAAAAAGGCTCTTTGGCAGACTATTGGTATATAATTCAAGATAAACGATTTATCTCAAGGCAGACCATTCCTTACAAACTATTTGATAAAGGAAACTGGCAATATGAACAGGAGAAGTACATAAAGGAAGTAGATGCCATCTTGGAAAGCTCGGTGAGGCCAACTCTCCACTATTGAAGCCATATCTGAAGTCTCGCTCTCACTATTTGTACTTCTCATCTGTCTGACAGGTTGAGATGTCAATGATTGTTGAGATTGTCGTTTGTGATGTATCTGGTCAACTTCTTCAAGGACCTTGATTTGGTCTTCTCATCTACTCTTGCTTTTTGAATTGACTCTCTCAGTAACTAAATAGATTGATCCATTGCTTCTCTGTCGACAGGTCTTGGCACTCCGTCTTTTCCGCCATACGCAAAAGAAAATTTAACAGGATCCCTCCAGCTTGGGGGTTTACCATAGATAATCTCTGATACGAGAGCAAGTCCCCGAACTGTGGCTGGACCCACCCCTCTGACGCCAAGAAGCTCCTCGTAGCTACTTGGCTGAAACTCGTAGACTTCACGTAATGTGTTCCAGTTAACTCTTCTAGGCATTGAGAGAACCCTTATGTCGTGGAGACCTCTTGACTCACCTTGTTGAATCCAATGCTGCAAAGTGCTCTGCCTTGCTGGCCTTATTGATTCAAACAGACTCCTGACTTTCAGCGGGTTCTCTTTGCAGATGTCAAGTGATGTCTTTCTACACTCTACACTTTCTTTTGCAGTCATATCTAACACTACGCCTCTTTTGGTGTCCCCAACGATGGCTTTGTGTGGCTCGTCGACGAAATTTTGGTTTACAGAATCTGAGATCCAGTG
>SOJC01000044.1 GCA_004376645.1 Candidatus Bathyarchaeota archaeon | reverse complement strand
CCATTTGGCTCCACAGTTGTGACACATAATGTAATCATGAACCCGCTCATTTTCAATGTCGATTTCTAATTGCTCAGAGCAACAAAAGGGGCACCACGGAAAACACTTTGAGATCTGAAGCTTTGCGTCTCGATTGGTGATTTTTCCCTGCATTGAATTCGCCATGTTTGAATAGAGGCTTGAGAATTAAAAGCATATGCTCCTGATTGGCGCGATTCTAGGTTTATTGCTTCATTCCTCTTGCTCTGCCTCTTCGATAGTCCGAGTCAATGTGTATGCTACAGTCTGGCTCGTTCGATTATTTTTGGCACGATCCATTCGAAGCCTATTGCCATAGTGTGGATGCCTGCAGCGTTAGTCGTCTTCCGAATTTCTCGCAGTAGTTCCCCGAAAATCTCGATGTTTACCTCATAAACAGCCTCCTTTCCACCGGTCTTCTTAGCCTTGTGAAGGGTCTCTTGGATCTCCTCGGGAACTTTTATGCCTGGAACGTATTTAACCATCCACTTCATCATGGAGATGGATTTGAAAGGAGCGATGCCGACAAGTATTGGGACATCTATGTAGGAAGCTGCGTCCAAGAAGTTTTTTGCCTGCTCGACGCTGTACACGCATTGGGTTTGAACGAAGTCAACTCCCAGTCTAACTTTTCGTTCAATCTTCAAGAGCTCTGGCTCTAAGGGGTTTGCGTTTGGAGCTGCAGCAATTCCGATGTTAAATTTGGGAGGGTTCTCAATTTCATTGTTGTTGAGGTCTACACCTTCATCCATCATCTTTCGCAGCATATAGACGAAGGTGGCTGAGTCCAGGTCAAAGACAGGTTTCGCTTGGGGAGTATCCCCTACGGTTGTGTGGTCGCCTGTCAACGCAAGTATGTTCTTTATCCCTAAGGCTCCTGCTGCAAGCACATCTGAGATCAAAGCTAGGCGGTTTCGATCTCTCGTGGTCATCTGGTAAACGGCCTCTACTCCCACCTCTTTCTGAATCATATAAGAAGGAACAAGAGCATTCATGTAGCCGAAGGCTGTAGGGTTATCGGTGATGTTTATGGCTACAACATGATCCTTCAGAGTCTTAGCTCCTTCAATAACATCATCGAGTTTCGTAGTCTTAACTGGCTCAAGTTCGCCGGTGAAGACGAATTTGCCTTCGTTTATCTGTTTCATCAATTCGCTGTAGGCTTCTCCAGTCAAGTTGCAGTTTTCCCTCCTTCAGTCTCACCGCCGAGTTCCCTGGGATGCCCTGAAACTCTGTAGTCCTTTGGAGGCCTAAACTTCGTGAATAGGTCTAAACGGTTTCGAGCTTTCAACCGTTCATAAATTTGAATCCAAGCGCAATCGTTCTTCCATCCTCCAACTTCACATTTGCCTTCGGATTGTCCACCACAGGGACCGTTGAGTAAGCTCTTCGCACATCTCGTTATAGGACAAACACCACCAGTTTCGAAGAGGATACAGTCACCACATGCTTTACACATCTCGTAGAACTTGTCTGCTTTTGTGTCATGCATCCCAATGAATTCAGTGTCATTGGCTGGAATAATCAGCTTGTCTCTGTAGAGATCAGCGAGCGTTTGAACTCCCACACCACACCCTAAGGAGATAAGGGTGTCGTAATTCCCAATTATTGGATTAAGAGACGAGACCGCGATTTGCCGGTCACATTGACGTAAAATGGAGATCGCTTTGGAGGTACGCACCTCTTCTCCCTTCACGCGCCTCTCCATCTCCAACAGCGTTTTCAGAATCTCAGCCTGTCTCTCGCCACCTGCCTGAATTATGGACGCGCACCCATCGCAGCCCACAATAAGAAGGCTCTTCGCATTCTTCGCCATCTCAAAAATCTCTTCTAGGGGCTTCTGCTTGACTATAATCAACAGAGTTCACTCCGCAAAGAAAGTCACTGAAAGCGGAATCTATAATATAAAAATTCCTGTAAAAACCCGCTGAGGGCTCTTTTTGGGTTTTCTGCGCAAGTTTAATATGATTGTTTCCTTTCCTTTTAGGATTCTCACTTAAAAATCAAGCTTAAAACGATAATAGGAGGACAAGGTTACGCCCAGCACTTCTACAACCCTTGAAACAAAGTATCCCCCTTGCCGGAAGGCTTGTCCTGCAGGAATAAACGTGCAGGCATACATCGCACTCATTGCGCAAAAAAAATTCGAAGAAGCTCTGGAGATCATCCGACAGTCCATTCCCTTCCCCTCTGTGTGCGGAAGGGTCTGCTTCAGTCCTTGTGAAGATGCCTGCTCCAGAAAAGATGTTGATGACCCCGTTAGCATTCGTTCTCTGAAAAGGCTTGTGGCTGACTACGAAATTTCTTCTGGAGCCAAAAAGCCGAAAGCGGTGCCAAAAGTCCACAAGGAGAAGATCGCTATCGTAGGTTCAGGCCCAGCAGGGCTGACAGCCGCCTACGAACTGGCAAAACTAGGCTACCCTGTGACAGTTTTTGAAAGCTTATCGAAACCCGGGGGTTGCTTGAGATATTGCATACCTGAATATCGATTGCCTCAAGAAGTGTTGGAGAGAGAGATTGACTACATTAAAGCGACTGGAGTGCAGATCCAAACCAACACCACAATCGGCAAAGATTTAACATTTGAAGCATTGACAGCCCAAGGATTCACCGCGATTCTCGTAGCCACAGGCGCCCACCGCTGCGTCAGCCTAAACATAGAAGGAGAGAAACTACAAGGCGTATTCCATTCACTAGAATTCCTAAAAGAAGTCTGCTCAAAGGTGCAAGCTAAACTTGGCGACACAGTTGCGGTTGTAGGCGGAGGAGATGTCGCTGTCGATGCTGCTCGTACAGCTAAACGGTTAGGCTCAACTGAGGTGACAGTGGTTTACAGAAGGTCACAGAAGGAGATGCCTGCCCACCTTCAAGGAGTTGAGGACGCAAAGCTTGAAGG
>SOJC01000073.1 GCA_004376645.1 Candidatus Bathyarchaeota archaeon | reverse complement strand
GCCAAATGGTGGGAAGCGATAGTGCTTATAGAATCTTTTGGAAAACGTTTCATCGCTATGTACATGTGGCATTTTAAGGATGGAAAGTGGAAGAGAAAGCACAAATTTGACATTAGAGGCGAAGATGAATGGAATAAGGTGAAGAACTCTGTTGAGCAGTTGTTGCCAAAGCTTGCTGGAGGCAAGACGAGTTAGTATTAAGCCGTGATTGCTTTCTTTGCACTAAGAAGCTGACTCAGGAACAGTTGAATCTTATCGTTTGCATTTAGAATCGAGTCTATTGTTCTCTCACCCTTGTCCGTCAGCTTGTATACTCTTTTTCTTTCGGTCCATTTTCCTTCAATCAGGCCCTTTCGTTCCATTGAATATAGAAGCGAGTGGACTGTTCCAGAGCTTACTAAAAGGTGGACTTTGTCATGGACGTAAGATATTACATCGTATCCGCTCAGTGAATTGTTTCTCAATTCAGCAAGAACTATTATGTCCATGAAGTTCTTCACGATTCTCTCATGCATATTCTTTAGTACTCCAACTTCCACTAAATAAACCCCCAAATCGTTTTAGCACGAAATATTATTCGGCAATTCCAAGTTATTTGATTCTGATATAAATATTTAATCTCTATTCTAATTCCGAACTGGAAGCCAAACGAAAATCCCCAACTAACCAAGAAGAACACCCACACCCCAGTGCAAACAACTCAACTCAGCCTACAAAGCACTCAACCAGCCAAAATCCTCAGAAAAACGTGAAAATCGGAGTTCCCTTATAAATACGCTGCTAACAACCTAATATCCAGATATATGCAAGCCTACTATGCAGAAAGTCTTCTGTCTAGGCTTTCCTGTTAAAAACAACACCTAAATCTATCCTTTTTACCAAAGTTCGCCTATTCAAAGGTTATTTTGAGTTTCAACGTTAACAAGAGCACGGTGCAGAAATTGATCTCATGGAAGTACTCATTAGAGCAGATAAACGGTGAATTGAACCTCGCAACCAAGAAGAAGAACGCTCTCGACAAATTATTCAACGAAGGAAAAGTCTCCCAGCCAACATACGACTCATTCAGCAACGAAGTTGCAGAAGCCATAGTAGAAATCGAAGCAAAACAGAAAATTCTGGTGGAAAAGATGACGACAAAAATCAGCGAGCTTGAACAGCAGATGAAAACCTTGGAGTTCTTACTCGTAAACTCCGAAATACGACACGTATCAGAAGAAATCGAAGAAGAAACATACAATCGCGAGAACGAAGTACTCTCATTAGGATTGGAAACAATACGCCAAGAACTAGACGAAATAAAGGAAGCAGTCTCAAACCTCAACGAACAAGAGATAACCCTACAACAACCTTCAGCAGACCAGGTTGAAGAAGGAGAGCAAGTAGAACCTGAGACACAAGAAAACCCCGAAATAGTAATGGACACTGAAGCCAGCCCTCCAACGGAGACTCCTATCGAGAATGAATCCTCAGCAGAAGAACAAGTAGAAGCATCAGAGGAAACTCTTCTTGAGGGTGAAACCACAAGCGAAGAGAACATAGAAACCCCCGAAGAGAGTACTGCAGAAACCGAGGAGACTCAAGAATCTTCCCCCGAGCAATATCAAGAATCCTTTCAAACCGAAGAAACAATTCGCGCTGAAGAACCAGAAAACACCGATATCGTTCAAGAGGTTCCAACAGAAACCGAAGCCTCGTCGGAAACATCGACAGAAGAGGAAATGGCGTAAACGCAATAATAAGCGCCATAACCAATCCTCCTTTTTCCCCTAGGCACTCGAAAACTCAGCAATTCTAACTCAAGAAAGACCACCAACACTAGTTAAAACACACCTTACTCCGTCGTCTCCAAGCAACCAATGTCACTTCTGGAAACGCTCTAGAAGCGGGTGTGTCGGGCATTTTTTATAGGCCACCATTTCGATATTGGAGAGAAGTGTATCTGTTGAATGTCGGAATAGCCTTCCACGAGAAATATCGACAATACGATTTTGGTCCTGGACACCCTTTCAGAGGAGACCGCTTTGACAACGCCCTGAAACTCTTCAGAGAACAAGGACTGCTAGACATGCCTAATGTTCACATCTTGACACCTGAAATAGCTAAACTAGAAGATCTACTCCGGGTTCACAACAAAAGTTACATTGACTTAATCTTTGATTTCGCAGAGAAGAGCAGACCCTACGATTCTGACACACCTATCTCTCCAAGCATTCTGGAAGGAGCTCTCTACATTATTGGTGGAGCACTCAAAGTTGGTGAATCTCTCTTTAGAGGGGAGATTGAACGAGGCGTATCTTTGGGTGGTGGACTTCACCATGCAGGCGAAGACTTTGGAGGTGGATTCTGCCTCTTCAACGATGTTGCCATATTAGCTAGAGACCTTCAAAAAAAACAGGGCGTTAAACGAATTTTAATCTTCGACTATGATGTACATGCTGGCAACGGAACTAGCGACATCTTCTACTCTGACCCCTCAACACTCTTCATCTCATTTCATCAAGACCCAAAAACTCTCTATCCAAGCACAGGCTTCATTCACCAGATTGGGAGAGATGAAGGTGAAGGATTCAACATCAACGTTCCTCTACCAGCAGGCACAAACGATGAAGCATATTTCTTTGCCCTAAGAGAAATATTCGTTCCCCTCGCAAAGGAGTTCAAACCAGAGATAATCATCGCCAACGGTGGAAGCGATCCCCACTTCGCTGACATTCTCGGAAGCTTAGGCATTACAGTTAGTGGCTTTTTCAACCTGTCAAAACTCATAGTGGACATTGCGGAGGAAGTGTGTGCGGGAAAGGTAGCCCTACTAGTCGGGAGCGGCTACAATCCATCAGTGCTACCAGCTTGCTGGTACGCCCTCACAGCTGGAATTGCAGGCTTAGAAGATATACAAGTCACAGATCCTTCTGATCC
>SOJC01000047.1 GCA_004376645.1 Candidatus Bathyarchaeota archaeon | reverse complement strand
TCGGGCTACCCGCGCCTCTTGCAGTTCTTCATGGGCGCCTATTTGCCCTTACACCTTGCAGGACAGCCGTTTCACCGTTTCACATCCAGCATCCTTCAACAACTTAGCATGTATCATCGTCAACTGCTTGGATGGACGTTTCGTTTCTGTTCTGTTGCCAAAGCTCTCGCCTTGCACCCTTTCGGATGCTGCAATTCTGCGTGGTGGGCGGAGTTTCCTCAAGCTTTGAAGGCTCGGAGCTGTCCGCCAGCTCACCAACCCAAAAGAAGAATTGAGAGTGGGTCCTTCTTAAACCTCGCGTGAAGACTTGGCTTTCCTTCTAAGTCTTAGACCTCTTAACTTCAACTTGACCGTTAGGATCTTCTCTGTAGAGAACAGTTTTGCAGCAACGTAAAGCAAAGCTATCGTGAAGAGGACGAGATAGCCCACGCCAAGAATTGCCATAACGTAGTCTCCTGTGAGACTTGCTTGAGCTGCCAACATTGGATGAGTATATGGAATAGCCAGTAACACTATTCTGGCTGCTAACGGTAGAGAATTGAAGTCAGCGAACATGATGACAAACATTGGAAGCATTATCACCGTGTAGAGGTAACCTACCATCGACTGGGCTCCTCTAACATCATCCGCAAAAGCTGAAATAATTATTGCCAACGCCAGAGCCGACAGCAGAGCCATAAAGACTGATGCACCTAAAACCGCGTAGCCCAAAGGAGTAGGAGCGAGACCTACAGCCGCGAGATCCACAGCGCCTGCAACGTCACTCATCAACATGAAAGAACCCATGTAATAGTTGAGCCCAACAATGATGGCGATGGCTCCTATAGCAGCCACTATTATTGATCCAATGAGTTTTCCGGATAGAATAGTAAACCGGCTTATTGGCAAACTCAGCAGAGTCTCCAGAGTCTTCTCTTCCTTCTCCGAAGCGACAGAGGTTGCTGCAATCTGCATCGAAAAAATGAGCAAGACACTAATTGTCAATGGCAGAGCAAAGACTTGAGAGTACATTATGCTGAATAACAAGCTAGGAGCAACATCAGCAGGCTTCCCCTTGATAATCGACTTGGGAACCGTGAAAAAAGGATCAGGCGCCAGCTCTCTTTTGAAGCTTTCCAAATACTGAGCGACGACAGATGAGCTAGCTGTCTCAGCGAATCCTCCAGTGCCTGAGAAGACGCTGTACGTCACAATGAAAGTTTCTTCCGTTGCTGAGATATTTTCTGAGAATCCTGAAGGGATCACTACGAGATCCGTTGCATTTGTTTCCGCTTGCATAATTTCAACTGCTTCTTCCACACTCGAAGCATTGATGGTTTTCACAACAACGCGTTTGCTTAGGAACTCAATCAGATTCTCAGCGATAACTCCTCTGTCGAGGTTGAGAAGGCCTACTTCTAAGCTTTGAAGGCGTTGCTGAGTTGATTCCATTGATCCTCTAACAACGAGTCCGATGACTGGAAACATGACTAGGGGAACAAGAATCATCCCGATTAGGATCTTCGGATCTCGCAGCAGCTCTTTCAGTTCTTTAAACACGATGTTCCTTAGATCCTTAAGCAAGACCTACCACCTTTGAGAAGGCTTCCTCCAGATTCTCAGCCTTATTTTTTCGTTTTAGTTCTTCAGGGGTGCCTTCTGCCACCATCTTCCCTTTGTTGATCAGTGCCACTCTTCCGCAGAGATATTCTACTTCCAACATGTTATGGCTGGAAAGCAAAACTGTGACCCCCTGTTTCTTCACGTAATCTTTGATAATATCCCTTACGTGAACAGAATGCAGAACGTCTAGGCCACTAGTTGGCTCATCCAAAATTGTCAGCTTTGGCTTTGTCATGAGGGCTCTGGCTACAAGGAGTCTTCGCTTCATGCCTTTACTATAGGTTTTCACCTTGTCATGCAAGCGCTTGCCTAAGCCAGAGATCTCTCCCGCGTCTTCGATGATTTCTTCAAGAGTTTCCCTGTTTTTTACGCTGAATTTTCCCATGAATCTGAGATATTCGATTCCTGAAAGATTCTTGTAGGCTCCAGCTTCCTCTGGAAGATAAGTTATCAGTCTGCGAACCGTTGATGCCTCTGTAATCACAGAGTGACCGAAAACGATGGCAGATCCGGAAGCTGGCAAGATCAATGTTGCTATGATTCTGAGGGCTGTGGTCTTTCCCGCTCCGTTGGGACCAATAATCCCAAAAATTTCGCCAGGTCGGATCTTGAAGCTTAAACCATCCAAGGCTCGGATGCTGCCAAAAACTTTTCCAAGTTCATCTGCTTCTACGGCATAACTCAAGCCACAACCATCCGTTAAGCGAAAATGTCCCCCTCCTACTTAAGAATTAATACGCTCAACTTAGTCTGAATGTAGATTCTAACTTCATAAATCTGATATTGTTTCAGTCTAAGATGTAGGGATAAGCGCAGAGCGCGAAAGGTGTGCATCCCCAAAAGTTGGGAATCACGCATACCCCTTCTCAGGGTACCACGTATTCTTTAGAGTTTTTTTTATCCCTATAGGGTGAGCGATAGAAGAGCGTTGCTTAATGATTTCTTTACGCTGTGTCGATGAATCTGCCGGCGCCTGGTATGTCAGGCGATAAGCCTTTTCTTTCTCTTGTAGCCTCGATTACCTCTGCAGCGACGCCTTCGGGTGCTTTTTCCCAGTGGTCAAAGGCTGTCTGCCAGAACGCATGTCCTGAAGTTGCCGACCTCATATCCGCTGATAATCCAAAGGTTTCAGCCACTGGAATGTAACCTGTAATTACTGTCAAAGGGCCCTTCTGTTCCGAAGATATGACCCTGCCTCTCTTTCGGGTTATTAGACCGGAAACTTCCCCCACCCACTGAGTTGAAACTGAAACACCGATCTTATAGACCGGTTCCAGAATAATGGGGTTCGAGGACAAGAAGGACCCTAGAATTCCTCGTCGTATGGCTGGCATTATCTGCGCTGGCCCTCTGTGCACAGGATCCTCGTGCAAGGAGGCATCTGTGAGAGTAACCTTTAATCCACGCATAGGCTCTTCAGAGAGAGGCCCACTTTCACATGCCCATCTGAAACCAGCCATCACCATATCTCGGACTTCACGGAGATATTGCACTCCCTTCGTCATATCAACCAAGATGTTTCTATGTTCTTCTAGGGACCAAATGTTCCTAGCTTGCTTAGTTGGCCATCCAGCTTCCTTCAATACCGTTCCCATTTTCTTTCTTCCCATTTCCTCTGTCAAGTCACCTTTCTCAATCATCTGAATGATGTTCTCTTCAAGAGGTTCCACTTGTATCCAGAATTTGCTGTGTTTGTTGGGGCTTTTAGCCATAGCTACTACGCCCTGCGACATAGTTGACTCTCGGTAAACAACAAGTGGCTTTGAGGTGATTATCTCAAACCCTCCGCCTGCATACTCTTTGAGAAATTTTACTGCAATTTCGAGATGCAGTTCACCCATACCGCTCAACAAGTATTCGCCAGTTTCTTTGTTGATACTTGTAACAAGGTTAGGATCCTCAATGGCTAAGCGACCCATTACATCAATCAAACGTGGCAGATCTCTGGGATGCTTTGGCTCGATGGCGATTGTGATGACAGGTTCAGAAACATATTTTATGCGTTCAAAGGGCACCATCACATCTTTATAGTCAACACTCACAAGGGTTTCACCAGCTCTCGCTAGATCAAGACCTAGGAGCGCTGCTATGTTCCCAGCGTCTATATGGTCTACAACTTCTCTGAAGGCTCCCATATACATCGAAACTTGTTGAACACGATAGTTTCGCTTGGCCCCCACAAGGTATACTTGCGCTCCCTCCTTTACGATTCCAGAGAAGAGACGCCCAGTGGCCACAAGTCCAGCATGAGGATCCATCTGCGTCAACGTTATACAGAGAACTACTGGACCATTTGGATCAGCACTAAGCATGGCCTTTCCAATCTCAGAATCTAAATCACCTTTCCAAACCTTTGGAATTCTATATTTCTGTGCATCAACCGGATTTGGCAGATGATTAACAACCATCGTTAGAATAGCCTTGTGGATAGGCAGCCTTTCCGCCAACTCTTCCACTTTTTCATTTTTGTAAGCCTCAATTATTTCGTTGAATCTTACATCCTTCTCCTTGGCAATGTCAACAGTGAATCCCCAACGATGCAGAGCTGATCCGAAAGCGACAGTGCCATTTCCAGCCTCCACCTTCCATCTTTTTTTCTGATCCTGTTCCCCATACAGCGCGATTAGGTTGTTGAAATCTCGTATTATGCGCGCCAGCTTCTCCTGGATCTCTTGTGGGCTTAGTCTCAGTTCCTTAATAAGACGATCCACTTTATTGATGAACAATACGGGTTTCGCGCGTTCGTTGAGAGCCTGACGAGTAACAGTCTCTGTCTGAACCATGACTTCTTCGACAGCGTCAACCACAACCACTACGCCGTCGATTGCTCTAAGAGCCCGTGTTACTTTCCCGGTGAAATCTACATGTCCAGGTGTGTCTATGAGGTTGATAAGGTATGGCGTTCCTTTCACTTCGTGAAGAAGGCTGATATTCGCTGTCTTTATGGTGATTCCTCTTTTCTGCTCCTCCTCTAAATAGTCTAGAGCCCGCGCTTCACCTGCGATTTTGGGGCTGAGAAGACCTGCTTCAGTGAGAAGGCTATCTGTCATTGTGGTCTTGCCGTGGTCAATATGAGCGATTATTCCGATGTCTCGAATGTTCTCTTTTTTGCTCATGAGTTTGAGTATTTCCACTGTTTGTTTGAATTTTGGCATGCCTATGCTTTCCTATGTGTCATGAACTTACATGGTTGTAAAGGCTGTCTCCTATTAACTTTACTGAGCATATAAGACCCAGAGCTCAGACACTAACCTAGCGCCATTTTAAATCCTCAAAAGAGGTTCAAGAAATTAATGATGCGCTTCGAATTCCGATGAATCCATCGAATGTTGAAAGGAAGCTTTAAGAACACCGTGTACAATGCATATTCAAAACTTCATGGAGCCTCTATATGGCCAAGTTCAAAATAGTTCTTTCAGACCCAGAAACGGGAAAATCACAGATGGTTGAGATTGAAGGTCCAAAAGCCGTGCCTCTTGTAGGAAGAAGACTTGGAGAAATAATTGATGGAACTGCTGTTGGATTTGGAGGACACAAAATCAGAATCACAGGCGGCTCAGACAAAGACGGGTTTCCAATGCGACCAGATATTCATGGCGGAGTGAAAAAACGAGTAATACTTACCAAAGGAGTTGGCTTCCATTCAACTGAAAAAGGCGCACGCAAAAGGAAAACCCTCCGTGGCAATGTCATCACTGAAGAAATAGTTCAAATCAACATGAAAATAGTTGAGAAACCCAAGAAGCAAAAGAAGCCAAAGCAGGATAAAGGACAAAAAAAGAAGAAGAGCGAGGAAACAGCTGAAGAACCTAAAGAAGCCGCAGAATCTGAGAAAAAGAAGGAAGAATCCAACGTCGACAAGGCAGAAAGCCCCAAACAACCAACCTAATGAGCTCAACCTGAGCCTAGAAAGGCAACATCCTATAACTTTCAGCGCAGAAGCCTTTTTAGCAGAGAGCCCTATTCCTACACCATAATTACGGACAAGAATAAAGATGCCTGAAGAAAATCCAACTCTGCCTATTCAACCTGAAGTCAACATAGGCACAATTGGGCATGTTGACCATGGAAAGACCACACTTGTACAAGCTTTGTCTGGAGTTTGGGCCGCTAAACACAGTGAAGAGTTAAGGCGAGGTATCACAATCAAACTTGGATATGCAGACGCACCGATCTATAAGTGTTCAAAATGTGATGCACCAGAATGCTATTCGACGGAACCCAAGTGTCCAGCATGTGGCAACGATTGTGAGCTCCAACGAGTAGTGAGTTTTGTAGACGCCCCTGGACACGAAGCTCTCATGGCAACAATGCTTTCGGGCGCTGCAGTTATGGATGGCGCCATTCTCGTCGTAGCTGCAGACGAACATTGTCCGCAACCTCAAACTCGCGAGCACCTCGCAGCGATAGAAGTAGTTGGTGTAGACAAAATAGTTATTGTTCAAAACAAGATTGATATTGTTGATGAGAAACGGGTTTTTGAGAGTTATCATGAGATCACTGAATTCGTCAAAGATACAATTGCAGAGAACGCTCCAATAATCCCCATCTCAGCTCAGCACTCAGCTAACATTGACGCTCTCATCCAATCAATGGAAGAATATATGCCTACTCCTGCTCGGGACAAGACAAAACCACCTTCAATGTACGTGGTTCGTTCCTTCGATATCAATAAGCCTGGAACTACCATCGAAGACTTGTCGGGTGGTGTCATGGGAGGTAGCATTATCCAAGGGAAATTCAAACTGGGCGATGAAGTAGAGATTCGTCCAGGTATACGAGTGGAAAAGCAAGGTCAAAGAAGGTATGAACCTTTGTTTACCGAGATTGTCGGTCTCAGAGCTGGCGGAAGGAATTTCGATGAAGTACACTGCGGAGGGCTAGTTGGGGTAGGAACAATGCTTGATCCATCCCTAACAAGGGCAGATAGTTTAACAGGTAATCTGGTCGGTCACCCTGGTAAACTTCCTCCAACAGTTTCGGAACTCCAAGTAGAAACCCACTTCTTCGAGCGCGCCCTTGGAACCAAAGAACTGGTTGCGATAGATCGTATTCACCCTAATGAAAACCTTCTCCTAGATGTAGGGACAACAATAACTGCCGGGTCTGTTATCTCTACAAAGAAAGATGAAATAACCATAAAACTCAGTCGGTCAGTATGTGTGGAAAAAGGGATGAGAGCCGCTTTGAGTAGAAAAATTTCTGGAAGATGGCGACTTATAGGGTATGGCATAGTAAAGTAATAGGAAGAGTGAGAGAAGGTTCAAGTCTACTTCAAATCTGCAGCGAGAATGGTGAAGTCTTGTCCAGTAAGAAACCGTTAAAGGTGATATTGGACTCGAACTTCTTTTTCATTCCGTCCCAGTTTGCTATAGATATTTTTGAGGAGCTTGGAAGGACTCTGAACCGAAATTTTGAACCAATACTACTGTCCCCAACCCTCACAGAATTGCAGTTGATCTCAAAGAGCAAATCGCAGAAGCTGCAAAAACAAGCAACAATCGCCTTGAAACTCGCGATGAGATGTCGAAGGATGGATGTGGAAAAAGACCCTAAAGAATCATATGACGATCTAATTTTCAGAGTAGCCTCGAAAAAGAAATGGTGTGTCGCAACTAATGACAGAATTCTAAGGAGAAGACTCAGAAAAGAGAACGTGCCAGTGATCTATCTACGGCAGGAATCACATCTGATCGTAGAAGGAAACATCTAGTGTGATTCACACGTACCTTGTCTACTCAATAGAACAACTTGTTGGGGTTTACACTATAACTTGATGCCAAGCTGCTGTTAAAACTCTAGTAGCGAACCCAGACATGAACGATAGAGTCCTTATCAGCTAGAATCCTAGAGTGTTTCAAAAGCTTTTTAAAATCCATAAGAGGTCTTATGTAAGACACAAGCCTATTCAAAGCAAAGGAAACAACAGAATGTTCAAACTTTTGGTTATTGAAGATACGATTCGAATACCTCCCCACAAGTTCGGTGACCCAATCACACAAGCAGGCCACGAACAGCTAAAGATGAAATACGAAGGAATGGTTGATGATGAACTTGGATATGTGGTGGCTGTTACTGACATAAAAGTCAACCCAACAGGAAAGATCATCCCAGGCGACGGCGCCACCTATCACAAGGCAACCTTTTCCATCTTAACTTACTATCCAAAAATCCAAGAAATCATTGAAGGCGAGGTTGTAGAGACCGCAGACTTCGGCGCTTTCATAAGAGTAGGCCCGATCGACGCCCTACTACACGTATCCCAACTGATGAACGATTTCATCTCCTACGATGAGAAGCAAGGCGTACTTATGGGCAAGGAAACAAGAAGAAGACTCTCAGCAGGAGACCGAGTCAGAGCTCGCATAACAGCAGTCTCACTGGCAAGTGGTGGAAGATCTGGGAAAATCGGGATGACCGCTAGACAACCTTTCCTCGGTAAACTTGAATGGCTGAAAGAAGAAATGAAAAAAATAGAAAAAGAAGCAGAACAAGAAAAGGCGATACAGAAAAGTAAAAAACAGGAGAAACCCCTCGATGACTGAAAAAGCCTGCAGAGAATGCCACGCGATCACCACAGGCACTATATGCCCAAGATGCAAAACCGCATCTTTAAGCGATGACTTCAGTGGTCTTGTAGTGATCCTTGATCCTGAAGAGTCAGAGATAGCGAAAGTAATGAACATCAATGAGAAAGGTCGATACGCACTGCGCGTACGATAAAAAACTACCGCGCTAAACCGTTCCTACAAAGGAGTAAGAGGATTCTATTTGAGCAAGGAAGAGAGCTGCCCTAATTTAGAGAAAAATCTGAAGGAATGTGGCTGCACTTACCCATCATGCGATAAAAAAGGCAAATGTTGTGAATGCATCCGCTTCCACAGAGAGAGGAATGAATTACCTGGCTGTCTATTTCAGCCAGAAGTAGAACGAACCTATGATAGATCTTTTGCAAGATTCGTAGAATCTAATAGGTGATCCGAATTCGATACCTCACACCCCAACTTCGAAAAAAACTAAAGAAACCTCTTGGAATCGTCCTCCGAGGAACCACACAAGATATAGTAGAACAGATAAGAACCCTTGTAGCTAAAGAAAAGCCTCCAAAAATAGTGACTGTAGGAGACAAAATCTCCCAAGATTTAGCTTGCAACTCTCTCCAGCCAGATATTCTGATTGTTGACAACAAAATAATGAGAAAGGCAATCTCACCAATATCCGCAACAGCTGATCAGATACTAAAAATAAAGAATCCTCCTGGAACCATCACAGATCAAGCTTGGAAGGCCATAATGGAGGCAACAAAAAGCTCTCGAAGAACAAAGATCGTAGTAGATGGAGAGGAGGATTTGTTAGTGCTGCCAGCAATTATTGGTGCACCAGACAGATCGCTGGTGCTCTACGGACAACCTCATGAAGGCGTGGTAGTTATAGAAGTGACCGAAATGATGAAGCGAAAAGTCCGAGAGATAGTCAACGCAATGAAAAACGTCTCATAGCTTCCCAGAATATGACGCTGAGGAACCTCCCCTCATATGGATGAAACTTTATAAGGACAGAAACTTCTCTTTCTGTGCCATAATCCTCATGAACAGAGGAGGAATAGAATTGAAGATTAAAATTATATCCGAAAAATCTAATCCCTTGTTGAAGAGGAAAGAAATAGATTTTGAACTTAATCACTCAGAGGAAGGGCAAACCTCCTCACGTCTGAAGGTGAAAGAGAAACTTGCAGATGTGCTCAAGGCGAAACCGGACTTGGTGTTTGTAGAAAAAGTTGAGACAAAAACGGGCACAACAATAGCCCGAGGTGAAGCTAACGTCTACGAATCAGCTGAGCAAGCAAAACTTGTTGAACGAGAACACATAATTA
>SOJC01000116.1 GCA_004376645.1 Candidatus Bathyarchaeota archaeon | reverse complement strand
AAGGAAGCCACAGGCACTCCATAAGCTTCTTGGATGTAGACTTGCTTCTCCACATAGAAGCCTTGAGCCGTGTGAACTGTTACTTCCACGTTGCATTCTTTGAAGGCTTCCCAATTCCACAGGCATCTGTATGTGCGGTTGTTTCCGGGCGAAATCCTCCTAGAAACATCTTCTATTGTTATGTTTTCGTAGATCTGCGTTCCGTTCTTAATGGTTATTCTATCGATGTCCACAAAGTGAGGTGATGATTGTTGGTTAGCCACGGTAACATTGAAAGAGTTGGTGTGGGGCAGTGCGAAGACTACATCAGTGATGTTTAATGATGCGGCTGCCGGTATCATTCCAGTACTGTAGACTGCTAAGTAACCTTGTGCCGTCTTTGCGGTGAGCGTGTGGGGTGAGCCGAGGTCGGCTTTTTTCCAGAGGTTCCAATTGCAGATCAAAGTCTCAGCTTGACCTGGAAGAAGTTGTAGTGGAAAAGTAGCATTCGCAGAGGAGGCTGTTATGTTGTGGGATGGAATTGTTGCTGAGTCAAACATTATTTCTGTTACGTTCAATGGAATTATGGACTCATCTGAGTTTCTAACGGTTAGATTGAACCGTTCAATAGTTACTGTAGTATCAATCTTCACTTCAGTAACTTCTAGCATTACCTTTCCTGTTTCGAATGGAAATGTTGAACCTGATCCGTCTTGTAGGAACACTGCTACATAGATAGTTTCGCCAGCTAGCGCTCCCCAATTCTGGTTGCACCTGAAGGTCACTTCCTCACTTCTAGCAAGAGGATAAGGAGTTGATGGCTCCACAGATTCCGGTGGGATAATCTGAATTGTTTCAAAACCACTTGTGGAAGCGTTCTTACCCAAGGCGATGCGGGTGATGTAAGCGTCCTCATGGGAAAAGGACGGGGTTAAAACTGTCAAATTAAAGTAGGTGGCGTTTTGGATGGGGAACGTGACATTTGTGATAGTGACTGTTACAACTCCTTCAGGCACCTTGAGTCCTGCTTCTATGTAATATGCCTCTGTCCACATGTATGATAATACTGCTCCAATTGTTGCGGATACTATGAGCAAGATCAGAAAAGCAAGGTTTGAGACACCTCTTGTGCTTCTTTTCAGGCTGAGCATTTTCGTTCCCCATTTGAATGTGATGTCTAATCAGATTTGCGAAGGGAGTAAATAAGCGTTCGGTTATGAGGAGACTCGTCCGGCACAAGTAATGTGGCAAATCGTGTCAGCATCGAAGCCCATCCTATCCTTAACCAGTGTTACTCATTATTCACTGTCAACAATCTTTCTCAAGTTTTATGAGGAAGCACAGGCTATCTCTCACTGATGTTTCCCAGTATAGATCTCCGTGAATTCCAAGCTTTAGTTGCTCCTTGGTATCAGGCTTTAAGAGATCCGAAAGAAGCTCAAGAGAGAACTCTGCAGACGCTACTTGAACACTATAAAGAGACTGATTATGGCAAGCTTCATGGAATCAACGAAGTCAGAAATGTGAAAGACTTTCAAGTAAACTTCCCCAAGCTAAACTACAACAGACTGCAACCCTACCTTGAAGAAGTGAAGAAAGGAAATTATCAGACCTTTCTTTCGGAGCCTCCAATCTGCTGGGTCATGACAAGAGGATCCACTGGAGCTCCAAAGATACTTCCTGCTACCAAGACTCACCTTGAACAAATTCTTTCCTGTGGATCGAGGGCTTTGATCAATTTTGCCTTGAGAACGAAGGACAGCAAGGCTCTGGCTGGAAGAATACTGAACCTAAATTTCCCTTCAATCGTGGCCGATGTGAAAACAGGTGAGAAAAGGGTGCCTTATGGTTACAGTTCAGGTACTTATGCCAAACTAAATCCCATGTTCAATCAAATAAGTCTAATTCCCAGACAAGAAGAGATTGACAAACTAGGCTCAGGAATATCAAAGGCAGATTGGGAAAGGAGATTCGAACTCGTATATCAGAAGGCGTTGCATCACAACGTTACAGCAGCGATGGGCGTAACACCAGTTATCCTATCCTTCGCCAGATATGTGACAAGGAAACATCGAAAAAAGCCCAGAGATCTGTGGCAACTTAGAGCATTGTTTTGCACTAGCGTAAGAAAGATCCAGTCAAAGTATTCAGGCAAACTACAATCCTATTATGGGCAGGTTCCCATAGTGGAAATGTACACCGCTACAGAAGGCGTGTTCGGTCAGCAGCTGGATGATCTTCCATATATCTGTCCAAACTACGACAACTACTTGTTTGAGGTTGAAACCAAGAAAGGTACGCGCATGCTCTATGAGCTTGAAAGAGGAGAATGGGGCAGACTAATCGTCTCATCCTGTCAATTTCCACGCTACGATATAGGTGACATGATTGAGGCGATGGGAAAAAACTACTTCCGTGTCTTCGGAAGAGCAACCACTCTAACCATTCTAGAACATAAACTGTACCGTCTCTTCTATGGATGGTTCCTTTAAGGTTTCGGATTTGTCCTAGCCGCTCTTGTTGCGCCATAAACCGCTATGACCATAATCACTATGCCAACGAGGATCAACAAGATTCCCCCGCGGGACAATGACGGAATATGTGCGTATGTTGTCACAATTGAAACCAAGCCGAAGACAATAAGGATAAACCCTCCGAGCAATGCCCAAGAACGACTACCCTCCCCCTTTTCGTATTTCTCCTGCTTCTCATGCTTTTCGTGCTTTTCGTATTTCTCCTGTTTCTCATAGCTCTCTCTAGAAATCCTTGCAGCCCCAATTGAGGCTCCACACTTTGGGCAATATCGCATACCTTCGGTGATTTCTGATCCGCATTTAGAACAGTATGGCAAATCGTTTCACCGCTAGATATTCAGCTTATCTGGCTTCAGATATAAGGTTTAAAGGGTCAAACTGCTGCTTCGCTTCAATTAGTTGGCTTGAGAGCAAGCTTCTGTAACTGTTTCAGCACATAGTCTCGAATCTCTCTCGGTTTAGGAAGCTCCGCTACAATCGTTCCGTTCTTGACTAGCGGTTCAAGCATACGTCGCGTTTTCCCGTGGCACGTGGGACATTTAGGTTGTGACTTATCATAGGGTAGAACTAAGTCTACAAGACATTCTTCGCATCGCCACACCTCTTTTTTCCCGCTGAGTTTCCCTCGTTTTGCACACAGGTTTCCATCGATCTCAACTATATCCAAGGCGAAATTTATTGCAGGCGAGTTGCTTACGTATGTGCCTACTCCAAAAGCGTCTGCACCAGCTTCGTCAAGTCGCTTGACCGATTCCTCGTTCAAACCCCCGGAAACGAAGATCTGAACATGTTCATATCCGCGAACATTCAACTCCCACCGTACTTCTCGCACAATATCTGCGAAATGCCCTTTGCGAGAGGATGGAGTATCAAGTCGCACAGCTTGCAGCTTTCTTAGAGCCTTTGCTGCCATTATCGCTTCCACCTTCTCATCCGAATACGTATCTACTAGAGCAACGCGAGGCACCTCGTCTTCAATTACTTCATCGAAGGCCTTCCAAGCATTAACTTGGTCACCAAAGACAATTATGAGGGCGTGAGGCATAGTTCCCACAGGTTTGGTTTCCGTTATTTTCGCCCCCATCAAACTGCTTACCGCATCGAACCCTCCAATAAACGCTGCCCGATCTATCATGGGTGAAAGAGAAGGGTGCATCCGCCGGATACCGAATGAGATCAGCTTCTTGTTTCCAGCCACTTTTCTAATTCTCGCTGCTCTGGTAGCTATGCCGGAGCCTTGGCAAATTAACCCTAAAAGAGGAGTTTCGTATAGACAAAATTCTCCATATGCTCCCTCTATCCGCATAACAGGTACCTGAAAGCCTTGATGATCAACATGATGGAAAGCTGAGCCCTCAGGCATTGAATAGACATCAATGGGAATTCCTTCAAATAGCTGGGTCAGCTCCTCAATGCCGCATAGGAATCCCCAAGGCCAACCTTCAGGGAGTCTTCCCGAAGTCACCTCTGCTATTACTCTGGTCTTCCCTAAGGCTTTGGCTTCTAGAACCTGCTTAGTGAGCACGAAATAGATGTCAGTTGTTCTAGCTTGCTTAATCTCATCGTCAGAGGCAATGTGAAAAAGACGCATTCGCGTTATCTCTCCACTTCCTTCTTAGACGATCTATGAAGTTACACAGCTACATTTAAGGCTTCAAGCTGTGATCGATAGAAGCAGTTGGATGAAACCAACCTCAATTAATGCAGCCACGAAAAAAATCAAGTAGGCTGCAACCAAGTCTACATTTATACATTTTAACGTATGCCAAAGCCATGAAGACAAGGAGAATTTTACCTAGCATTGTGGTCCTCTTCGTCGATGCTACAACAAAAGCCACGAATCAAATGTTCACATTCTGAACATTAGAAGATTATTCTCGATGCAGGCGGATCTCCTTTGAGAGTTAACTCAGGCGTTTCTCATTCTAGTAGATTCCTAACCCTTCTTCAAAGATATTTTTCTGTAACAGCAAACACTTAAGAAAGACCACCATTTTAGTGGTTAGAACTCTGCAGAGAGTGTCGGTGTGATTATGAAGACAAAATATCCTGCTATAGTAAGTGTAGGCAGAACCTCGTTTGGTGAGCACTATGAGCGAGAACCCGAAAACCTAGTCGAAGAAGCTGGGCTCGGAGCCCTAGACTCGGTGAATATCGAGCGGAATGATCTGGGTGCATGTCACTTTTCTGACTATTTCCTTCCCATAACCAACAAGATAGGACTTGAAGAAGGTTTTCTATCTGAACTACTGGAACTAAATGTTCCCATGGAGATCACACGTTCCTTCAGCTCTGCTCTCTCAAACGCCTGCAACGCCGTTCAGGCAGGGAAGTACGATCTCGTTCTCGTAGGGGGATTCGAGAAGATGACTGATCGATGGGACAAGATAAGGGATGATCTTATGCTCTTGGAAGATCCTTGGAGCTACTATGCTGGTTGTACACCTGAAGCAAATCATGAACTTATGCTGAGAGCCTATATCAAGCGACATCGAATCGAGGGGCAGTCACTTGAAACTCTAGCTAATGCGTTAGCTGAGTTTTCTGTGAGGAATCATCATAACGCCTTGAAGAACAAGTATGCTCAATATCACAAGGAGATTACGGTTGAATCAGTCAAGAAAGCTAGATCTTCTGCTAGGAAACCTTTAGGGCTTTTTGACTTTGCACCAATTTCAGACGGTGCTTCTGCTTTGATATTGACGAACTCAGAGCTAGCTGAGTCTTACACTGACAAACCCGTGTACATTTTTGGGTATTCGTCAGCTACTGACTATATTACCTTTCCTTCCCGAAAGGATTTAACAGGCTTCACAGCTACTCAGCTTACGATGAGAGACGTTCTCAAGACTACGGACGTTCAGTTAAAAGACATCTCCCTTCTGGAGCTTTATGATCAATCGACTGTGATGGGCATAATATCCTTAGAGGATTTAGGCTTCTGTGCAAAAGGCAAATCCTGGATGGATATTAATGCAAGCTGTGAAAACGTTGAAGGATACTACGAATTAGGCGGTCGACAGGTGTTCGTTAACATGAATGGAGGACTAAAAGCTGACGGTAACCCTCTAGGTGCCACGGGAGGCGCGGAGATTTTTGAAGTCTTCAAACAACTACGACAGGAGGCTGGAGAGAGACAAGTAAAGGCGGACGGTGAGCTGAGATACGGTTGCGTCCACGAACTAGAAGGATTTGGCACCAAAGCATACGTCTACATACTGGGGAGGAACTGATATATGAGTAGCGAACCGATTGAGCGACGAGTGGCTTACGTAGGCGATAGGCTGCGAGGAAGTCGCTGCAGTTTTTGTGGCAAAGAATACTTTAAAATCAAAGACTATTGTGGAGCCTGTGGACGGGAAAGCTTTGGGAAGATGGAGAGTATCGACTTCTTCTATGACGAAGGCACCCTTGAAGTCTGCACCCTCGTAAATGAGCCCACTAACAAGTTCAAGAAACTAGGGCCCTATGTATATGGCATAGTCACCTTTCACGATGGAAAAGTCCGCTTTCCAGGCAGACTAACTGACCGCATTATAGGAGACGAAGCAATTCATCTTGAGGAACTGGAAGGTAGGAGAATTGTTCCTCGGTTTAGGAGAAGACACGCGTCAGAACCTAGTGGGATAGTGCCAACTATCTCCTTAGCATTTTCCTTCTCTGACGAATATTACCCCTATCAAGACTACAAAATTGTCAAGCCTTCCAAGAAGTATGATAGACCTGGAATAGTAGGGTATGGAGCCTACTTATCCAAGTTCAGAATCAAGGAACGAGCTATCGAACGTTCTGTACCTTTCTTCGACGAAGATGCTATGACTGCGGCTGTTGAAGCTGGAAAGATGGCGTTGATTCACTCTGGAGTCGACCACAAGATTGTCGACAAAGTGTATGTGGGTTCAGAATCTAACCCCTATGCCGTTAAACCAATAGCTTCCAAAGTGGCGCAGGTGTTGAAGCTTGGTGAGGAAGAACCAAGAGAAGGAGTTCAATTTGTAGACGCGATAGATACAGAGTTCGCCTGCAAAGCAGCCACAAGCATGTTTAAGGATGCAGCCTCCTTGGTGTACTATCCTGATTCACCCGAGTCAAACACTATGGTTATCGGAACAGACAACTCACAATCCGCTCCACGAGGAGAGCCAGGAGGTGAGCTGGACTTCTTCGTGGGCTATGGAGCCTGTGCCTTCATCTTTGGAATGTACGACGTCATCGCCAGATTTGAAGGTTGGATTTCAGTCACATCTGATACACCAGACTTCTGGAGACGAGACCTCCAACCATACCCAAGCCATGGAGGCAGATTCACAGGCTTACCCGCCTACTTCAAACATGTTTCAAAAGCAGTCAAGAAACTGATGGATCGGCTGAGACTTGAGCCCCAAGATGTGGACTATTTTGTGACGCATCAACCTAATGCTGTATTCCCAACCCGAGTCGCGAAGGCCCTAGGTTTCAAGGAGGAACAGTTCAAGCCAGGACTGCAAGTTTTGAGATTCGGGAATACCTATTCAGGTTGTTCACCTATCAGTCTAGCCTCAGTGTTGGACATAGCAAAACCAGATGAAAGAATCTTGTTAGCAAGCTACGGATCTGGAGCAGGAAGTGATGCCTATTCTTTTGTTACTACAAGCCAAATATTGGACAAAAGACCTAGACAGAGCTTCACAATAAATTATCAGGCAGAAAGTAAATTCCTTGACTATGTGGACTACAGTACTTATAGAAGACTTAAACGTGGGATTCAGTCATCTTAGCCTTTGATGAGGGTGATCATTTGGGCCAAGACACTGAACAAGAAGAGCCACTGCAGTTTGTGAAATCGGTATTTAAGGTTCTCTACTCTCCGATGAAGGCATTTGAGGAAATAGGTAAGAAACCAAGTGTTAAAGGTCCCATACTGATTCTGCTGATAACACTGCCATTATTCGTCAGCATTCAGTATTCAAGCACCTCAAAGTTCTTCCTTGAGACTACAATACCGGAGAACGATCTATGGACTGAAGAACCTCACAATTCTCATTCATTCTTATGGAGTTCTGGAGATGAGATACTATTTGATAACACCGACTACATCTCCGGGAACTATAGCGTTTCAATCTCCGCGTTCAATAGCTCACAGATATGGATGTATCTGACAGAGATTGGCAGCATAAACTGCTCTGAAGGCGAGCATAGTCGCTTGTCTTTAGCAATTAAGATTTCCAACGAAGAAGAACTGACGACTGCAGCACTGCAGCTATTCTCTGGAAACAACGACCCCAACGGGTTTGAGTTGGATATTTTACCATTGATTGGAACCGTTGCAAATACATGGGTGAATATTACAGTGGATTTAGCTAACGATAACTGGACCAAGACTACGGCTACCTCTAGCTGGACTGATATAACGGGAATAGGTTTCCAGTTAACACGGTTAGGCTTGGGAAATTTCACAGTAAAGGTAGATGGTCTGTTTTTTGGAAAGTTCGTATCATCGGCCTCGTCATACGGTGTTGATTTACAGCTCCTGTCGGTTGTTCGCAGTAGTATCAACTTCTTATTAGAATGGTTAATCCTTTCTGGAGTAGTTCTATTACTCCTAAGAAGTTTCTCCAAATGGACTGGCTCATTTAAGGATCTGTTCTACTATATTGGACATGTATATTCAGCTTCAATTGTCTACTTGAGCGCTATCGCTTTGACTTCTTTCTTTCTCCCTCCACTATATATTCCAGCTAACATAACTTTCCAACAATATGTGAACATTTATCAAGCCAGCTGGGGTGCCCCTATTTCATATCTTACTCTGTTATATTATGGCTGGGCCACCATTCTTTGTGCTGTCTCCCTGAAAAAGCTGGTTGAAATGTCTTGGAGCAAAGCAATCTTAGTGGGCTTTGGGGCTTTTGTGATGGGTGTGTTATTCAGTTCTTTTCTGCTTAGCGTGTTTTTCTAGAATATGATTACTCTAAAGGGTCCAGGACGAGGCAGGCACAGGTTACATTTCTCCCTGTTTAAGGTTGGGTTGCATCTATGCATTAATGCCATAGGCTTCAAATAGAGGTCTATTTCTAGGGAAACATTATTCATACTACTCCGTCTTTTAAGAACTCTGCAAGGTAATGCTCTTCTTCCTCAAATTTGGGCTAATCTATCCTGAGGTGTTCTTACTTCCTCAACAATCCTTTTGCCTGCGGCCACTTCATCAACTGAGTGAATCGTGGCACCCATCTCCTCTAGTTTCTTCTTGATGGTTTCGAAATCTATGTTTTCTCCTGCAATGACAATTTTAACGTTTTCTACTTGCTGGTCAATCTCATAGGTTATTGTGTTTACCCCTTCTACACCCTCCAAGCTGCTAAGCCCCAGAGAAAGTTCAATGACACCGGGTTCATGTGGCTTCAAAACGTCTAGAACAAGCCTTCTTATCATTTTAGAATGACTCGTTATAATTCTCTTTCTGCATGTATATTAAACTATTCTTAGACTGTGGCCCTCATCAACGAGGTTCAAGCCCTTACACAGTCTAATCTTGGCGTGATGGTTTCGCTTCTGGCTTGTACATTCTCTTCTCGTAGGCAGGCCTAGGTTCCATCTTGATCTTGAGGCTTGATGACATCCTTCGTCGTTCTATGTTTTTAGTCCTAGCTAGAACCTTTGAGATTCTAGTCTTAGAGGGTTTTCGTACTCTTCTGGGTTTCACAGGAACAGGAGTGAAAGCCTTCTTCTCTGACGTCTTTCTGCGTCTTCTCCTAGGTGTTAGAGTTGGTTGATCCTGAGCAATCTTCTTGAAAGTAACTAATCTGTCTTTCAGACTAACACTTTGAACCTTCCAGCCACCACTTATCCAAGCATGACCTTGGGACGATTTGCTGCTATTTCTCCACCACTCCTCCTTTCGTAAAGCTCCAAACGGCAGATCACCATTGATGATGCCCTCAATCTTGAGGAATGTCAGTGTGACCAAACTGGAATATCTTCCTCTACGGTGCAAGTATTCTCTTAGGGAACTGTATTTTGATGAAATTTTGGGTGTGGAGACGATTCTTCGGGCGCAGTTCAAACATATGAGATCCCTGTGCTCACTCCATAGATTAGTGGTCATGCAACTTCGACAGTACAATTTACCACATCTGTGGCAGCGCCTCAATAAATATATCGATAAGACTCTTTTACAAAGACGACATTCGTCTTTCATGTCAGATAATAATTGT
>SOJC01000028.1 GCA_004376645.1 Candidatus Bathyarchaeota archaeon | reverse complement strand
TTGACGTGTAATGTGTTGGCTACGTTCCTGGGTTGTAGCCAACCGCGACGCGCAACTGAAACTCCTAAGGGAAGATACTTCAATTGGCCAAGAGTGTGAGCATCGGTGCCAATAGACATGGAAACGCCTTGTTCCATTGCGGCTTTACTGTTGACGTCGTTGAGGTCAAGGCGGTTGGGAAAGGCGTTTATCTCCATCATGACTCGTTGATCCGCAGCAACGCTCAACACTTTCTTCAAGTCAAGAGGATAAGGTTGCCTTCTTTGGATGAGCCTGCCCGTAGGGTGACCTATCGTCGAGACATATTCGTTGTGAATAGCTGATATCATACGTTCCGTCAACTTCTCCGCTCCGCTCTTGAATCCTGAATGAATACTTGCGACGACGAAATCTAAATCCTTCAAAACACTATTTCTGAGGTCGAGACGTCCATCCGCCATTATGTTGACTTCAATTCCCTTCAGAAGCTTGAACCCTTCAAAGTTCTTATTCAATCTCTCAATCTCCCTCATCTGATCCTTCAAGCGGTTTTCATCGAGGCCCCTAGCAATCCCGAGGCTTTTTGAGTGATCACAGATCGCTACGTACTCAAGTCCAAGCTGCTGAGCTCTTTCAGCGATCTCTTCAAGCTCAGCGTTCCCATCACTCCAACTTGAGTGGACATGCAGATCACCTCTAACATTATTGTATTCGACAAGATCTGGCAGTGACCCTTCTATGGCGGCTTCTATCTCTCCTCGATCTTCCCTAAGTTCAGGCTCAACATATTCAAGGCCTAACGTTTGATATACCGATTCCTCGGTTTCCCCGGCTATCTTTTTGTTATCCTTTCGCCTGAAAAGGCCATACTCATTAAGTTTATAGCCAAGCTTCACAGCCAACGTCCTCAGTTTGATATTATGCTCTTTTGATCCTGTGAAGTACTGGAGTGCAGAACCATAGCTTTTAGGAGGAACGACTCTAAGATCAATCTGGAGATTTGAGCCTATTATAATCGTACTTCGAGTGCTACCTTTCGATATCACTCGGGTTACTCTTGGCATAGAAACGAAGTGCTCCACCGCCTCCCCTTCTCTCTCTGAAGCAACCAAAATGTCCAGGTCACCAACTGTCTCCTTCATCCTACGAGCTGATCCTGCAAAGTCAACTTGCAAGACTGCCCCGCAACTACTCATATACTCTTCAATCTCCCTCACTACCGGGAGAATCTGTCCGAGGAGAAACCGCTTCTGGAAACCTCTATACTCTTCAATAGCTTGAAGAACATTCTTCTCCGATTTAGGTCCAAACCCTTTCAGTTTCCGGATTTCACCGGAACGCGCAGCCTTCTCAAGCTGATCAATCGAAGCCACGTTAAGTTCATGGAATAGTTTCATGATTGTTCTAGGCCCTATGCCCTCTAAAGCCATCAGCTCCCGAGCGCCTGAGGGGAGAGAATCACGCAGCTCCTCAAGATGGCTGCGATCTCCTGTTTCGAGGTATTCCTCGATTACAAAGGCTATGTTTTTTCCTACACCTGGAATTTCCCGAAGTTTTCCCTGTTCGTAAACGCTTCTGATGTCGTCAGTGAGCGACTCAACACGTTGAGCTGCTGCTACGTAGGCTCGGCTTCGAAAACTCTCTCCTTTGATGGCGTAGAGCTCCCCAATCTCATAGAGGATGCGTGCGACCTCAATGTTGACGCTCATGCATCAATAAGAATGGATTCCAACTCATAAGCTGAGCTACTTATGCAGAGATGGAAGATAGAGTGGGACTGGAAGGTTCAGCGAGCGCAACAGCATATCTCTCAACGTTCGCTCCTTGAGTGTGTCAGTGATCTAAGTGTCAAGGTGAAACAATCCTGAAAGAAGATTAGGATCGATGGAAGTCATATGGCATAAATAGCGCTGCAGTTGACTATCACTACAGTTTTGGAATCATGGAGTGAAGTTGGATGATCGGAATTCTGTACAGTGATGAATTGAGGAATTATGATTTCGGACCAGGGCACCCCTTCAGAGGAGACAGATATGAGCAATTCATGACTTACTTCAAAGAGACCATGAAAAAGAGCGGAGAGTTTGAAGTCGTAATGAATGATGAACCTGCGAGCGACGCAGATCTATCTCTTGCACATGAGAAAGAGTACATTCAAGCAATGCAGAAAGCATCAACTGGCACACCAATTCCGGATATGTGGCGGTTCATAAGCGGAGACAATGTCAACCCCAGAACAAGAAATCTTCCACTTGGCATCGAACGTGCAGCAAGAGTGGTAGCTAAAAATTCTATGTTAGCCTGTGATCTTGTTCAGGAAGGACGATTCGAGAAAGTCGTATCCTTAGGTGGTGGTCTACACCATGCTAAACCAAGGTATGGAGAAGGGTTCTGTGTATATAACGACGTTGTAATCGCTGCAAGACATCTAATTGAAAGGCACGGTCTAAGAAGAATATTAATATTGGACACAGATGCTCATGCTGGAAACGGGACTTGCGAAGCTTTCTACTCCGATCCCAAAGTGCTTTTCATAGATCTACACCAGAAATTCATCTACCCTGGAACAGGTTATGAAGATGACATCGGAGAAGGTGACGGTAAAGGTTTCACTGTGAACGTGCCTTTACCGGCGTTCACTGGTGATGATGCTTACAGGCTTGTGTTCGACGAAATTGTTTTTCCCCTAGCTCAAGAATTCAATCCTCAAATCATTATAAGGAATGGAGGGTCTGATCCTCATCCTAGCGACGAAATAACACAGTTAGAGTTGACGCTTGAAGGATTCAAGTACGTAGGCGCGAGTGTAAGGGAGATCGCTGAGATCTGCGATGGGAAAGAAGTTGATTTGATATGTTCAGGCTACAAGCCAGAAGTTCTATCAAGAGCCTGGACCGCGTTGATTTCAGGTCTGGCAGATGTTGAAGTTAAGATAGAAGAGCCACTTCCTTTGAAGACTCGAAAGAACCAAATGTTGGAAGAAGTCGAAGGAATAATTAAAAGAGTAAAGGAAAACCTACATCCTTATTGGCAAAGCTTCAA
>SOJC01000049.1 GCA_004376645.1 Candidatus Bathyarchaeota archaeon | reverse complement strand
TATGTTAAATCTCCTAACAAAGGGTTCTTCTTGTCACAGTTTTGATTTCACCACGTATTTGTAGATAAGGATGCTTCCTAAACTCACATTTAGGTATACAGCGAAGTTTGGAATGGGAGCATTGAAAAATATTGCAGGACCCCACCCGGGAATCCATGTCCACCAGCCGAGGTAAAAAGCTAAGAATTCAAAAGGTAAATCGATGATTATACCTGTCAAAAGTCCAGCGATCCAACCAAACCTCTTATAGACAACCCATGATGTGTGACCTATTACTATCCAAAAAGCAATGATAGCTATAGGCACATTAAAGATATTATGGAAGCTGTCAGCGTAAACATACATATTCAGAGAGATCCCCGTCCATTCTAACATGAATGCAGTAAAGGCAAAGATGCCATTCACCGCCAGAAACCGTCTTTTCTGAAGTTTATTCAAAGACATTACCTGTAATCACTGTCTCCGACTTTTCATATCCAACGTAAGGATAGATTCTCTAGGAATAATGCACTTATAATTGTTGCCGCAGTTTCATTGCTCTTGCTGAACAATTCTCCAGAAAATTGTGGTTCGGATCCTCCCGATATTTACATCGTGCTCCATAATTCTCTGCACAGTCTTGTAGCTAAAAGATTGGTGAAACTTCAAAGGTTCCGTGCACCCCTAATGTAACATGAGAGGGTGCTATGTTCTCAGTTTTCGAGAATTCACAGTTTAAAGAATGCCCTTCGACTGAACGATAAATTACTGCAACTTCTCCATAGCAAAGCTCTCTCATGACGGATGCAACCTACGTCGTAAAATTATCGGAGCCAAGAATTTCCAGACGGAAATCTTATATCTTTATAACATTATGTTGGCGGATAGACAGAGGCTTTACACAAGCAATGCGAAAAAGAAGGTGTTGATTTGATTGAAGACTTAACAGCTTTTTACTCAAAGGCTGCTCTCAACATGAAGCGTTCTGAAATCAGGGAACTCCTTAAAGTAACACGGCAACCGAACATCATCTCCTTTGCTGGCGGACTTCCAGATCCTCAGACTTTCCCTCTCAAAGATCTAGAAGATATTTCGTGCCTGCTTCTACGAGAAAAAGGAGATATCGCCCTACAATACGGGCCTACAGAAGGAGAAGCCCTATTGCGTGAAGAGATCGCTAAGTGGATATTCCATGAAAAAGCCTCAATCAAACCCGAGAATATCCTAATCACTGCCGGATCACAACAAGGCCTAGACATTGTCTCTAAAATATTCCTAGACCCTAACGACATCCTAGTAATGGAGCTGCCAACTTACATTGGAGGCTTACAGGCTTTCACCGCCTACAGAGCCAAGATGATAGGTATACCACAGGACGACGAGGGAATGAGGATTGATCTATTGGAGAAAGCGCTGGCTAGACTGGCGAAAAGAAACAAGAAACCGAAATTCATCTATGTGATCCCTGATTTCCAGAATCCATCCGGCGTCACTATGTCCTTGGAAAGACGCAAGAGCTTTCTTCAAATAGCATACCAATATAAAGTTCCGATTCTAGAAGACAGTCCCTATCGAGACCTACGCTTCGCAGGGAAAAACGTTCCCGCTATCTACGAACTAGACACTCAAAACCACGTTATAGTATTAGGCACCTTTTCCAAATTGTTGTGCCCCGGTCTAAGGATGGCTTGGATAATGGCTCCAGCAGAATGGATGGACCAGATGGTGGTAGCCAAGCAAGGCATGGATCTATGCTCTCCCACATATACACAGCTTCTAGTCGCGGAATACCTAAGGCGCGGATTGCTACCGAAGCAAATCGCGAAGATCCGCAGGTTGTACAGCAAGAAGCTGGAGGCTATGCTAAAGGCGTTAGAACAACACATGCCTGAAGGTGTAAAATGGTCTAAGCCAGAAGGAGGACTTTTCCTGTGGGTCGAACTGCCAGAGAAGATGAGCGCCAACGATCTATTTCCCAAAGCTATTGAAAGCAAAGTTGCTTACGTTGTGGGCTCAGCCTTTCACTGCAACGGCAAAGGACAGAACACTATGAGACTCAACTTCTCGTATCCAACAGAACAACAAATAGCTGAAGGAATACATCGACTAGCCCAGATGTTGAAAGAAAATATGTAATGACTAGTACGCATGCTCAAAAAGTTGTAACCCAGTGATGTGTATATGAGAAGCCTACAATGAATTAATGACGTAATGTTTTATGCTACGAATTTAGAGAAAATCGCTCTAATTCTACAAAAAATCCTGGGTCTGAAATATGTTGGTCTGATCCCGATTTAATATATTCCTAGAAAGTGACACGGAAGCAGTGATCCACAGCGACCCAAGATTTCCGAATCTCTCCTCTAGTTTCTTAGTGAAAGATCTGGAGAAATTCTGCGTGGAAATTGTGAAGTTCCTAGGAGAGTTTTTGATAGCTCCAAGAAAAAATAGTGTTCCTTCTCAGTCGCACTCGATGATGCTGAAACTGTAGTCGCTTCTCTAAAATTTTTGTTTCAATTGTTTGAATCGGATTCAGGGTATGCTGGACATGAACTTGCTTCTGTCCATCATTTTGCTCTTCAAGTGTCTTGATTCCAGACTCATAATGATGAAGTATATCTCGCTTCATTCTGATTTTTCTATTTAGCTCGCGATTCCGAAGTTTTCCTATGAGAATCTTAACTGCTTCTTCCAGATTTTCCTCTTTCCCCTCCATCGATTTCAACAGATTCTCCAGCTCAGATTTTCTCTTAGTCAACTTCTCTATCTCAAGAGCCATCGTCCTCTCCGTCTAGGCGTGATGGCTCTTAGTAATTAAGAGTGTTATGAAACGAGAATAAGAATTCCAACTCATTCTTAATTTTCCAGCTTGAAACTGTAACATGTAGGTTGTTGAGTTTCAGTCTTTCAACATGAATTTTAAATTGTTGCGCGTGTGCTTAGAGGAAAGATTAAAACTAGTTGATTTGACTCTATTCAAAGACTAGGTGAGAACTTGAATGAAGGTGCCCCGCATTCAAATAATCCTTCTAACGCTTTCTATTAGCCTACTTCT
>SOJC01000003.1 GCA_004376645.1 Candidatus Bathyarchaeota archaeon | reverse complement strand
TTTTTTTTAGGTTCAGTTTATATTATGGCTGATTACCGTACGAATTTCTACGTAGCATGTGTACTCAGCGGTGGCGATAAGGCTCGATGGGCGCTCTACGGAACCACTGCAAGCTTATCGATCATTACAGTTATGTCACTCCACAGTTAATGACAACGACTGGTAGGTCGATAAGGACAAGAGAAAGGCCTTGAGCCCTCACACTTCTAGCAATTGGAGAACAGACGCCCCCTCGAGTTTATGGAGGCGTTGCTCATGCTCAATCCGCATATTGTTTTGATTGCAGATTCGTGTTGCTTCTTCGAAGCTTAAGCAACATCTTTTTTGACCGTGAAGGCTTCCCGTCACCACATCCACATACCATTCGCCACCTAGACTGATTCTTCCGCTTTCAACGCCTTGCATAGTCTTCATAACAAGAATGTCAGTCCGTTGCCGTTGAGTCAAAGGATGGTAACGATCAACAACCTTCTCGCCTATTTGAATACCATTCTCAAAGACGGGTTCAATCTTAAAAGTGCCAGGCTTAGGCGTCTTAACTCTGAAGGAAGTCTCATGGAGACATCCAATGCAGTGAAGACGAACAATCTTGTATTTCCTATCAAGGCGAAGCTCAAAATCGTCACTGTGGCATTTTGGGCAACCGGTCGCGACCACAGATTGAATTGCCAAATTATTTGAGCTAGCCCACTTCAAATATTGAGCATCCAACGAGAAGTCGCTACTCAATTCATCTAAGGAGAACCATCTATACTTCCGTGGACGCCCTCGGGATGTCATATGTCCTCAATATATTATTAGCAAATCCGTTTTTTTACTTTTCTCTCGTAAGAAGAATGTGTGGTGCAGGGAGTGGGATTTGAACCCACGAAGGCCTACGCCATGAGGCCCTGAACCTCACCCCTTTGACCTAGCTTGGGAACCCCTGCCCGAATATCCATCATGTTTGCAGGAAATAACCTTTACTGGTGACGGTGAATGCTGCAGCTATTGGGTTTGAACATTGTCCGCCTTCAGATTCATAAGGTTCACCGAAAATCTTTCATAATTGTATTCAGTATTGCTACGAACACACTGGAGAGCTGTGAATCATGTGTATCCTCGGCAAAGATAAAATAGTGAAACTCATAGAGGAGTTCCGCATCATTTACCCGTACGATTATCATCTTCTCGATGGGGATGGTTACGTTCTTACAGTTAAGGAGGAAACTACCCTAAATTATCTAGAGCATCAGAACCTGATAAGCTACGAGATAATCTTCACACCATCCAACCTTGTGGCTCATCTAACGGCAAAGAGCAAGTTTGGACGTATGGGACTCAGCTTCCTAAATGCTGCAAAGGTCCACAGCGGCTTCATCGGACGTTTAGCATTGGAAATAGTAAACCTCAACAATGACCGATCCCCTATCACCATAAAGAGGGGAGACCCCTTTATGCACATTGAGTTTATCACTCGCGAAGGTAAACCGTCTCCTTACATGGGACCGTATCAATTCCAGTATCTTAACGAAGAGGAGAAGCAGATGTATATTCCCATTCTGAGAAAAGCTTTCCCAAACTATGAGGAATTGGCTGAAAAATGGTTCTCAAGCAAGCCACCAATAGCTCCTTACACAACTTGACACTGAAATTCATATTTTCGATTCATAAGTTCCTTAACGTGTTGTAGCAACAAACGCTTTAAATAAGAGCAAATTCGCTTTGAAGAAGGGGTAGTAATGAAGGCCAAGAACTATAGAGAAGTGAAAGGCCAAGCTTACACAAGGAGAGAGTACTCTAAAACTCCACCGCCTTCCAAAATCACTAAGTTCACAATGGGTGACCCAAAGACAGAGTTCCCTATCAAAGCAAGACTAATCGCCCTAGAAAATGCTCAGATTCGACACAACGCTCTAGAGGCGGCGAGAATAGCTTCAAACCGTCTCCTTTCAACAAAACTCGGAAATAGCTACTTCTTGCGAATTATGCCTTACCCTCATGCAATTCTAAGAGAAAACAAGATGATCTTCGGCGCTCATGCTGACAGACTCCAGGATGGCATGCGCCACGCCTTCGGCAAGGTCATAGGAACCGCTGCTCGCGTGAAGAGAAATCAATCAGTAATAGTCGTTGGTGTAAACAATGAATCAGTAGAGGTCGCAAAGGAAGCTTTGAAACGGGGTCGAGCGAAACTTCCAATGCCGTGCCGCATAGTGATTGAGAAGGCAGGAGACAAGCTGATATGAGCTCTCGAACTGAAAAGTTTGTAATATGGTTTGAGGAACTGGGAAAGGATGACATCCCAGTAGTTGGGGGAAAAAATGCTAATTTAGGGGAGATGATTCAAGCGAAGATCCCTGTCCCACCGGGATTTGCTATAACTGCCCAAGTGTACAAGAAGTTCATAAATGAAACTCACATCGATCAAGAAATTTACAGGATTATTTCAGATACAATTACAGATGTTGATGACCCCAAACTCTACGAAATGGCTTCAAAGAACATAAGGAAACTCATTGAAGGCACCGAAGTGCCCGAGGAAATAGTAGATGCAATTAGAGACGCTTATCAGAAATTAACTATGAGGGTTCAATCCTCTAATGTCTCTGTGGCAGTGCGATCCAGCGCAACCGCTGAGGATTTACCGGGGGCTTCTTTTGCTGGACAACAAGAAAGCTTCCTTAATGTAGAAGGAGCAGACGAAGTCGTCGAAAAGACTATCAGATGCTGGTCAAGTCTGTTCACTCCAAGAGCCATTTTCTACCGAACTGAGAAAGGATTCAAACATGACGAGGTCCTGATTAGTGTAGGCGTTCAGAAGATGGTGGATGCCCGTTCTGCAGGGGTTATGTTCACAATAAACCCAGTGACTGGAGAGCGAAACCAGATAATTATAGAAGGCACTTGGGGCTTAGGAGAAGCAGTCGTCTCAGGCGCGGAAACTCCTGACTACTTTGTAGTGGACAAAGGTTCTCTTGAAATAGTTGAGCGCAAAATCGCCAAGAAAACTGTTGAATACATCCGCGACCGAAAAACTGGGAAGACAGAGCATTCTGAGATCCCCCTGGAAAGACAGAAAGAACCTTGCATCACCGACGAAGAGATTCGTCAATTGGCGAAGGCAGGCAACTTAATTGACAAGCATTATGGTACACCTCAAGACATCGAATGGGTTCTAGACCGTGACTTGGAATTTCCTGAAAATATCTTCATTGTGCAATCTCGACCTGAAACTGTTTGGAGCACGAAAGAGAAGGAGAAGCCAGATGCTACTCCAAAACAACTCTCCGAGATGGAAGTTGTTGTCAAGGGTATTGCTGCGGGTCGTAGAGGCATAGGAGCGGGAGTTGCAAAGATAGTTTCTAATTCTGAAGAAGCTGCAAGCCTGGTTAGAGAAGGGGACATATTAGTTACGACTATGACTGACCCGGATTTTGTACCTTACATGAAACTTGCTGGTGCCATCGTAACAGATAAAGGAGGAGTCACGGCTCATGCTGCAATTGTAAGCCGCGAACTTGGAATCCTATGTATAGTCGGCACAGAAAACGCTACCAAAGTAATGGAAACTGGGAAAGAGTACACTGTAGACTCTAGAAATGGCGTGATCTACAAAGGTATTTATGAAGCACCTGAAGCAGCCACCTCAGCTGCTGGAATCAGCCAAGCCTCCATTATTCGGTCTGTACCTGTAACTGCTACAAAGATCTTCATGAATCTCGGTGTTCCAGAGAAGATTGACGACTACAAAGATCTACCTTTTGAAGGCATCGGACTCATGCGCACTGAATTCATCCTTGCGAGCTATATCGGTGAACATCCACTGTACCTTCTTGAAAAAGGCGAGGAAGACAAATTTGTTCGGAAATTGGCAGAGGGAATAGCCAAGGTTGCAAGAGCAATTCAACCTAGACCGGTGGTTGTCAGGTTCAGTGACTTCAAGACGAACGAATATAGAAATTTGAAAGGCGGCGAGAAATACGAAATTGAGGAAGCTAACCCAATGCTCGGTTGGCGAGGAGCAAGCCGCTACATAAGCCAATGGTACAAGGAAGCTTTCAAACTGGAATGCCAGGCAATCCGTAAATGCCGCGAAGAATGGAGGCTTAGAAACGTGTGGGTCATGCTACCAGTGATAAGAACAATCTGGGAAGCTGAGAAATGCTTGGAAATCATGAAAGGAGAAGGGCTAGAAAGAGAGAGAGATTTCAAGATATGGTTTATGGCCGAAACCCCTTCGATAGCAATAATGGCTGACAAGTTCTCCAAGCTTTGTGATGGCTACTCAATCGGGTCAAACGATATGACTCAAGGTGTTTTAATGATAGATAGGGATTCTGAGAGGCTAGGACAGATGGGCTACTTCGACGAGAGGGATCCTGCAATAAAACGCATAATCGCCCACTTAATCAAGGTGGCACACGAGAAAGGAGTTACAGTCTCCATCTGCGGCGAAGGCCCTTCAAACCTTCCAGACTTCACAGAATTCCTAGTTAGATGTGGGATAGACAGCATCTCAGTCAACAACGACGCAGTAATAAACACGCTTCAACACGTCGCAAGCATTGAGCAGAAGATCCTTTTGGAACAGGCACTGGAGAATCAGAGTAGACACCAGAACCTCCAGCATAAAGAAGGCTCATTCAACCCGGAATAAACGATCACCTGAAACCCAGAGCGTCTTTACCGCAACATCATTCTATTACAGAGCAAGTTGCTTATGCCACCTTCCACCTTTGAACTCGACAAATCACACCTAGCAGAGGAGATACGAAAAAGAAAGGCTAGACTAGTCTTCCTGCAGCTTCCTGAAGGCTTAAAAACTTATGGTCCGGAACTAGCCGCCATCGTTGAGGAAGCCGGCGCCACTGTGATCATATCTGCTGATCCCTGCTACGGCGCCTGTGACTTGGCTTCTGTTGAAGCTAGAAGCGTTGGAGCGGATCTCATTGTTCACTATGGTCACAGTAAGATGCAACCAAAAGCTGCACTTCCAACTCTTTATATTGAGGCAAAAGCAAAAACCACCGTAAAAAGCGCCGTCAAAAAAGCCATCCCTCTCCTTGAAACTTGGAGAAATATTGGTCTAGTGACAACAGTCCAACATGTGCACAAACTAGATGAAGCCAAAACGGTACTCTTGGAAGCTGGCAAAGCTGTAGCAGTCGGGGACGCAGGCAGATTGAAATACGCTGGTCAAGTCGTCGGTTGTGATTACAGCAATGCCAAAGCAGTATCCAGAGAAGTAGACGCATTCCTCTTTATCGGTGGAGGCAAATTCCATCCGATGGGATTAGTCTTAGCAACAGGCAAGCCAACAGTGGTAGCCAACCCCTATGAAAAACGAGCGTTTAGAATTAAAACTGAAGCTTTAAAACTTTTGAGAAAACGATGGGCAAACATTCAAGAGGCTAAACTTGCTGATGAAATAGGAATATTAGTGGGATTGAAACCTGGACAGAAAAGAATTGATCAAGCACTGAAGATGAAAAACCTAGTTGAGGATGCCGGTAAGAAGGCAATCTTGCTTGCCATAAGAGAGATCACTCCCGAAGCTTTGATGCAGTTTCCGACAATAGATGCTTTCATAAATACGACTTGCCCAAGGTTGTCCTTAGATGACGCTGGGAGATTCCGCTTGCCTTTGCTTACACCAAAGGAAGCCCTTGTTGCTTTAGGAAAGATACAATGGGAAAAACTATGCAAAGAAGGCTGGTTCGAAAACTAGACTTAGCAAAAGCTCTTGCAAGAGTCGAGCCATTCCTCTCACCAAAAGCTCACCTAGAACAGTACACAATAACTACAAGGGCGGCGGCAGAACTCCTGTATCTAGCCGCGTACACTTATGATGACATAGTTGATAAAAGCGTGATAGATCTGGGTTGTGGAACCGGAAGACTCGCAATTGGAAGTGCACTCTTAGGAGCTAAGGAGACGGTGGGTTTAGACATAGACAGCGTAGCGACTAAGAAGGCGTTCTTCAACGCTGAAAGGCTAGACGTCAAAGATAAGATTCAATGGGTAACGGCTGACCTCAACGCTGTTAGGGGGTATTTCGATACAGTCTTACAAAATCCTCCCTTCGGAGTGCAGAAGAGAAAGGCAGATCGAATATTCCTTAAGAAAGCCCTTGAAATGGGTAATCGCGTCTACTCATTACACAACAGCAGCCGGGAGAACTATGAGTTCATCAAGAAGAGGGGAAGGTCTAAACCACGATTGCTTCCAGTTTCCCCTTCTCCCTTCTTGAGAGATTTCATTCCAAAACATGGTGGAGAGATCAAAGGAGTATACACGCTATTGATGGAAATCCCGCGCATGTTCAAGTTTCACAGGAAGAGAAGATACAAGTACCCTGTTGATCTTTACATAATAGAACGGTTACACGATACACGCCCTTAATCTTTGCGAGTTCTCAACGTGATAAATGTGTTGCATGTTTTGCCATCAACGTATTTCATGAATTTCATGAAAAAATCTACACTTAATATTCTGAAATGACTTTCAAATAGGGTCAGCCATTCTCTGAGGGACTTGTGCCAGAGGTGGGTTTCGTCGTCATAGGTTCTGTTCAGATTAGTCGTGGGAACAGAAGCGATAACTAAGCCTTTAGGTTTGATAACTCTTCTTATTTCTCTTAGAGCCAAGTTCAGATCTGAGCAATGTTCCAAGGTTTCGAAGGCTGTTACCGTATCGAACGCGCCAGATCTGAAGGGCAGAGCCAGCGCATTTGCTCGAATGATGTTTATATGGGGGTGTATCTTCCGAGCTCTCTTCGTTGCCCACGCTGAGATGTCGCAGCCAACTGGTTTTAGTCCGATCGATTCGAACCGTACTAGAGAGTGCCCCAAGGCACAGCCCACATCAAGAGTATTCCCCTTGCCTCCAAATCTTCTTATCAAGGATGCAATCTTCCGAAATCTGAACCATGTATTTATTCGATAGAAGATAGATGCGTAGCCGAAAAGAATGGGGGTGTTCGCGCCTACGAAGTATTCTCTTTCGTACACAGTTCCAACCAATCCCTTTGAAAGGCTTAAGATGTCCCTGTACAACTATCAGTCTACGTAGCATTGAGATTTAGCTATTGTCCTTCAATCAAAAGGTTTATTGATGAGTAAACTGGAAAATTAACGAGCGCTTCAATCTGAAGCTAATAGCAAAAGTTGTGTTTAAGAAAGAGGAAGGAGTAACTATGGGGAAAACGCGATCAAAGAGGCAGAGTGGCCAATTCGTTGTTCCTGGTCAGCCTTTAGGAGTAATTGAGGAGTTCATGCCAGGACAAGGCACATACGTGACGAAGGGGAGGATCTACGCAAAGATCAGTGGTCGCACACTTTTAGATATGCAAAACAAGATGGTTTCTATATACCCGTTAGTTCGCGGGGTAAGAGTACCAAGAGTAGGCAGTATTGTAACTGGGCACGTTTTAAATCTCCAGAGCAAGACTGCAATTGTAAGGATTTTTATGATAGAGAAAGAAACTTTGTCTGGTTACTTTTCGGGGCTGCTTTACATATCTGACGTGAGTTCCTCTTATGTTGATTCGATTCACGACGCATGTAAACGGGGGGATATCATCCGAGCGAAGGTAATAAGCGAGACAAACCGCATCTATCATCTTTCAACGGTTGAAAGGAACCTTGGGGTCATCTATTCGTTCTGCTCCCGTTGCGGACACATGTTGGAACGGAAGCGTTACAGGATGGTATGCCCTAAATGTGGAAAATATGAGAAGCGACATGCTGCAATAGATTATGGAAAGGACCTTTCTTAACGAGGCGAACTTACGATGGAAATTAGAATCTTGAAGAAGAACCGAAATGAGTTGAAGTTAGAGATTACAGGCGAAGGCCACACATTCTGTAATGTTGTTCAAAAAGCCTTACTCAAGAATCAGAGTACCGATTTAGCTGGCTACGACATTCCACATCCTCTCATGGCCAAACCATTGCTTTACGTTCGCACTAAAGGACGGAAAAAAGCAGAAGATATCTTGTGGAAGGCTATTAAAGAGGTGCAGAAAGACATTGAAACCTTCAAGTCGGCCTTAGACAAGGCTTTGAAGGAGGGGGGAAGCAAGGAGATCAGTAATGCTCAAGACGTTTCTTCACCTCCAGAAGAAGAGATGTGAAAGCGTCAACAACATCCTCATGTCTTGCTAGCAATTCAACACTTTCAGTCAATGTTATGAAGCTTTGAAGCCACGCATAGGCTAGTAATGCTTCTGCAGCATCTGCAAGTTTGTGACGAGTCACTCTCGAGGACATGAAATCTCTTAGTCCTGCTTGCTTCATAGCTTCAGATAACATCCTGCCGTCAGCTTTCACTCCTGTTGGTTTCCCATTCTGGCAGGAAAGGCAGAGAGAGTACATTAGATTGGCGCAGGCATCCCCAAAAGCTGCCAAGTTGTGATCGTTCATGACTTCCTTCAAGGTTTTATATGTCGGTGTGAAGGAGAATCGCTTTCTTATCGCTAAAGATTTCATGCCGCATTCTCACCATCTCTGCTGATAGTACTGTAAACGTAATAACGCTTTTTTGTAGCCTTATAGAAGATTAAGAGAGGTTACGGTTGTGGCAGCAAGAAAACTCCGTTTCATAAAGCCTGAGATTAGAATTGTAGGTGTTGATGACGGCTTCTTTCTCCCTCATACTCACGGAAAATGTGATGTCATTGGTGTTGTGTTTAGAGGCGGGTATTGGCTGGACGGCGTTATGCGGACTCAAATTGAGATTGACGGGATGGATGCCACTGAGAAGATTGGTGGAATGATAGTTAATTCCCCCCATCACGGGCAGTTGAGAGTAGTGATGCTCGACGGAGTGACCTTCGCGGGTTTTAACATCGTTGACACTTCACAGCTCCATGAAATCGTCAGTTTGCCAATAATAGCCATCACACGGGAGAAGCCCAACTTTGATGATATCCAGAAAGCCCTAAAGAACCTGTCATTCTCAAAGGAGAGGTGGAAAGCAATTGCCAACGGCAAAGACGTTACCGAAGTATCGATGAGGGAGGGGAAGAAGACAGTCTACATACAAGCAGTAGGAATTGAATTGGATATTGCGAAAAGAGTGGTTAAGAGTACTGCTACGAGAAGTAACATTCCTGAGGCCTTACGGGTGGCCCATTTGATTGCATCAGGACTTACCAGCCCCCTGCAACAATAGTTGAAATACTTACAGGAATTCGAAAAGATTTTTAAGAGTCAATTGCGAGGGGAAAGGAACAGATATGGTGAATCCTGATGGAATTCTGCGAGAACTGCGGAAAGAGGCTAGTACAAGAGAAGAAGGGCAAGGACATAGTTTTGGTTTGTCAGAAGTGTGGTATTCAGAAGAAGATGAAAGGCCACGGGAACGTCGTCGTTCCTTCACCCATTAAGGAAACAAAGCCCTTTCAGGAATCGATAGCAGTCATCGGAAGGAAGGAGCAGAAACTGCGGACTTTACCCACTGTTAGAATAGAGTGTCCGAAGTGTGGAAACAACCTAGCCTTCGTCTGGCAAGTGCAGACCCGAGGAAGCGATGAATCCTCCACGCAGTTCTTCCGGTGTACAAAATGCAATTTCACATTCAGGGAATACACTTGAGCTAGCCCGTGCGACGTTTTTCCTGAAAGGCGCGCTTATAATTCATCAATTCAAGGGAGCACATTTGTTTATGTGTTAGCACTGTACAGTGTGAGTGGGAATAGCAGCATATCTTCGCTCATCAAGGCAACTATTTTGAGGAGTTAAGAGTTTAAAGCGTCATCCTTTTATTTTCGTGGCTTACACATACCTATGCACCACAAAGGAGA
>SOJC01000141.1 GCA_004376645.1 Candidatus Bathyarchaeota archaeon | reverse complement strand
TTGAGTTTAATAGGCATCTGTCCTATTGCGAAGTGAGTGGCGCAGGCAAGGCATGGATCGTAGGCTCGAAAAGCCATCTCAACCATGTTCAATATTCCTTGACTCACTTTTCCGCCATGTATAAGGCCCTTAGCTGCGTCCCGGATAGACATACATATGGCAGAGCAGTTGTTAGTCGTAGCCACTATCAGATTAACTTTTTTTACTAAGGCGTCTTCATCAAGCTGATAGTGATGTATTAAGGTGCCCCTGGCTGCTTCAACCAATCCAACGCCGTCACCTGGACTGCCCACCTCATTCCGAAGGTCGTTACTTGTTATCTCTTCGTCTGTGCTTAACTCTACGGCTCTTTCAGCCACGTATAGCAGTTCTATAAGTCTAGCCCAATGAAATGCGAGAGTTGAGTGCACAGGCTTTCCACCAAGTGTTTCGTACATTCTCTCATATTCTTGCTGTGCTAGAGGCGTTGTCATACCCTCTGAAGCGTTCAACCTTCCAAGCGGTCCAACCCTGTAAACGCCACTTGCAGGGCCGTCGACTAAGCCTTTCCATCCTACCTTCTTAAGGTACGTCAATTTAGTGTATGTCCATTCTTCCACACGTTCTTCGATGACGTCTAGATACTTGGATGGAGCAAACTTGACAAACTCTTTTCCTTGAGGGTCAACTACCCGCACCTTGCCATCATAGAAGTTGACTTTATTGTTTTGATCAACTAAGCCCATATAATATGTTTTGAGAGTGTACATGTCGCTTAAGATCATATCAGTATATTTCTTATTCTTCAACACAACATCATCAAATAGTTTCAAGGTGAACTTTGCGAATTCCACACATGATCTCGCCATCTTTTCCATTTCCCGCCTTTCTTCCTCTGTGAGCCCTTTGGAAATACCTCCAGGGAGCCCACAGGTCGGGTGAGTTGCTTTTCCGCCTAGGATAGCAGTCATTTTTTGTCCGTAGGCCCTATGCTTTATCACATCTTTAGCTATGTCCAAGCCCACCTTTTTGATCACTCCAAGAATATTCCTTTCTGCTGGGGGGGCATCTGGTCCAACAACAAAATCTGGTGCGCCTAGAAAGTAGAAGTGAAGAATGTGATCGTAGATTATGTAACCACTGTACATGAGTTCTCTAAGTTTTTTAGCTGCTGAAGGAGGTTCCACGTTAAACGCGGCGTCTAACGCTTTTGTGGAGGCAAAATGGTGCGCAACTGGGCAAACCCCGCAGATTCTGGTTGTAATTATTGGGAGATCCTCAGCCTTCCTGCCCTCGCAGAACCTCTCGAAGCCCCTGAGCTCTGGAACTTGGAAGTAAGCGTTCTCTACATTTCCTTCTTCATTTAGGAATATGGAAATTTTTCCATGACCTTCCAGCCTTGTTATAGGATCTATGGTTATTGTTTTCATTTTTTCATAATTCTCCTTTTGAGGATAGAAGCCGGTAATGAATACTTGTAGAAAGTTCCTAATGGATCTTTAATCTGAGCAATCAGCTTCTCCGCGTTATACTCTGGGTTTTTTTCTTCCTCAACTCCTAGAATCGATGAAAGGGCACTTATCATGGCTGCCCCTTGTTCCACTGCGTTTGGACAGGGTCCTCCACATCCTGTACATGGCATATTTGCGTTGATACACTGTGCTCCACATCCACCACGCGTTGCGGGTCCCATGCAAATTATCCCCTGTTCCAGAAGGCATCTTTCTGGGTCAGGAGTAATCTCGTACACCCTGTATATCTTGGAGATTTTCTTGTCTTCCATTTTCCTAGGGCATTCGTCGCAGACTGATTTCTCAGGAGCCAACACTGCGCCTTTCGGGGGCAGCTCGTTTTTGGCAATTGCTTCGACTGCTGTGACTATTTGCTCAGGAGTCGGGGGGCATCCGGGCAGGTAGTAGTCTACATCTACAGTTTGATCAAGAGTTTTTACTGTGTCAAAGAATTCTGGTAACTTCAACTCCCCTTCTTGAACCTTGCAAATTGTCTTGGGGGTTGTGGAGTTGGGGTTAACTGTGGAGGGGGATTGAAGGTATGCTCTTTCAAAGATCTCTTTCTTGTCTGCAATGTTTGCAAGACCTGGAATGCCGCCTAATTGCGCGCATGAGCCGAAGGCTACTAGAGTCTTTGATTTCTTTCTCAGGAGTTTAGCCATGTATTCTTGTTCTTCGGTTCTAATTGCGCCATTGAAGAAGCAGACATCTATGTGTTTGTCTGGCATTTCCTCTACATCTTTGTATTTGACGTCTATGGCTACTGGCCAAAAGAGGATGTCAGCTATGGCAACTATGTCGAGGATTTTCTCGTTTATGTCGAGAACTGCGATTTCGCAGCCTCCACAACTGGCAGCCCAGTAGAAGGCTAACTTTAGCTTTTTCTTTTCCATGAGTATCACAACAAACTTACAAGTTCAGAGGTGTCTACCCTCAGTTCCTTCAAGGCTAATTCGTCAGGGCTCATGCCCATAGCTAACCCCAATAGCTGTGGATAGTGAAGCACGGGGATGCGGAATTTCTCGTTAAATTTTCTTTCTATTCTGGATTGGTTAAGGTCATACATCATGTGGCAGAAGGGACACACAGTGATCATTGCTTGCGCTCCCACAGCTCGGACATGATCAAACTTTTCCTTAGCCATTTGAAGTGGGATTTCACTGTTTACGCCACTTGTTGGATTGCCACAACACTCAGTTTCATCCATGTAGTTTAAACATTTCGCGCCAGTTACTGCAATTAGCTTTTTGAGAGTCGTGGGGTTTTCTGGGTCGTCGAAGCCCACGATCTTTCCAGGGCGAACAACATGGCATCCAGTATGCTGCGCCACTCGGAGCTGATTAAGCGGTCTCTGAACGGTATCTTTAATTTTTTTAAAGCCGATATCTTGCGCAAGCACGTGGATAAGGTGTTTAACCATTATTGTTCCCTTGAATGTCATGCCAATTTCATTTAGGCATTTATTAACTTTCTCTCTAATTTCTTTGTCTTCTTTAAGCTCTTTGTTTACGTGGTTGAGGATACCGAAGCATCCGTTGCATAAGGTCATGATGTCTAAGTTTTG
>SOJC01000124.1 GCA_004376645.1 Candidatus Bathyarchaeota archaeon | reverse complement strand
TTTGGACGTCGGTTTCTTCCATCAGCGCTTCCTGGGCTAGTTCCACTCCTTTTTCGCCTTCGTTTTTCAATAAATTTTTGATTTCCTCAAGAAGCTGCTCACTCTCCCCTAACGCTTGTTCGCGTCCCACCATCAACTAGACCCCAAGGTAGTCTATCAGCCTTCTCATATAAAACTCACAGTTTTGCTCCACGGACTTGATATTTCCTCGTCGTCTCAGATTTGTTCTCTTAGGAATTCATTGTACGCATCCATGAGTTGTATGCCTTTGGAGGTTATTTCGTAGATCTTTCTGACTCGCCCTCTCTTTGTTTCCTTCTTACTTCGGAGGAAACCTTTCCTTTCTAGGTTGTTGAGTAAGGGGTATAGAGCGCCATGGCGTAGCTTTATTCCGTATTTTTCTTCAACGATTTTTATCATCTTGTATCCCCACATAGGATCTGCTCGAACTAGCTTCAATACCATTATGTCTAAGAGATTTCTGAATATGTGTCGAACAATTTCTTTTTTGAACCCTTGGGTCATATATGTCACGTTTCGGACATTTTACGTTTCAGCTTATTTTATGGTCTTTGCTTATAGATGTTGTTTAAAATTTGGAGTAAGTATTGTGGATTAGTATGCTCTTTTATGCTTTGGAGTCACATCAACCCTTATATGAAGGTTTAGGATATAATAAGTCGTAAGATATGTCGGAAAGAAGACATGTTGTATATGCGGTGAACACACAAACTGTTCAACGCGTCTACAAGAGGTAAACAAAATGGGACAGAAAAACAGAGAAGTACAAAACAAACTCATGAAGGGACTCCTAGATCTCGTGATACTCCAATTCCTAAACGCCCAACCAATGCATGGATATCAAATAATCTCCAGTATACGAAAGAACTTCGGCGTCTACTTCGGCCCCAGCACAATATACCCACTCCTTAACGGTCTCGAGAAAAAGGGCTACATAAAAAGCCAATGGGACCTCAGCAATGAAAGGCCAAGAAAAGTATATAAACTCACTAATGAAGGACACAACCTGCTCAACTTCACTGAGAACTCACTAAACCACATATGCCGTAAAATAAGTAACATTGGAATCCGCGAAAACATAGTAAACGGTGTCAGCAGCATCCTCAACAGACCTATCTGCTCAACAATGAAAACCGAAGCCAGTAAATAACCCATCATTTCTTAGCTACCTCCACTATAAATCGAGTCCCTCCAACTAGAAGACAAACTTGATACTCTGCAGAAAAAAACCTCTCAGTCTGCCGATAACATAATCTTCTAGGGAATACTATTTTTGTGTCGAGGGAGCAGATGATCTTCGAAGAAGCTGACTTAGTCATAAAAGACTGCAAGATCTTGCCAATGAACAATGCGGGGATCATACCTAAAGGAGTGATCGCAGTAAAGGGAGGTAAGATATCTTATGTGGGAGACTCTGGAAACGCTCAATGTATAAGAGCAGAAAAAGTGCTCGAAGGACATAGAAAAGTTGCCATGCCAGGCCTAGTGAATTGTCACACACACTTAGCTATGACTCTTTTCAGAGGATTAGCTGAAGATATGACAATGGATCAATGGCTGGAGGAAACTATCTGGCCATTGGAAGCAAAGCTCCGTCCTGAAGACGTTTACATTGGCTCACTTCTCGGCTGCCTTGAAATGATAAAAAACGGGGTAACTTGCTTTGCCGATATGTACTTTTTTGAATCCAAAGTGGCTGAAGCAGTAAAAAAGGCTGGAATAAGAGCTTCTCTAGCCTCAGGAATCATCGAGACAGTTGACTGGCAGACTGGAGATAAGAGTTTTGACGATGCTGTATATTTCGCCCAAAAATATGAAGGATGGGCTGAAGGAAGAATTACAACTCGGCTGGGACCCCATACTGCATACACATGTACAGAGGAGACCTTAGGTAAAATCAGGGAGAAAGCTTCTCAAGCAGGCATCGGAATTCACATTCACCTAAGCGAATTAGGAACCACGCCACCATATATTGCGAGAAAATCCAACCTCTCAGAGGTTGAACTCCTTGAGAACCAAGGCTTCCTCGACGATGATGTGCTTGCTGCTCATTGCATCCATTTAACAACCAAAGACATCACGATTCTAGCAAAGAGAGGAGTAAAGGTGGCTTACAACCCTGTCTCAAACATGAAATTAGCCCAAGGAGTCTCCAGAGTTAAAGAGCTTATAGATGCGGGTATAACCGTTGGCCTGGGCACAGATGGAGCTGCAAGCAACAACAGTCTAGACATGTTTGAAACTATGAAGATAGCCGCATTACTCCAGAAACTACACTACAGAGATCCCACAATCTTAAGGGCTAGAGAAGTTCTACGAGCAGCAACCATCAAAGGAGCAGAAGCATTAGGACTACACAACAAGATTGGCACGCTGGAAGTTGGGAAGAGAGCGGATATTATATTGGTTGATTTGAACAGACCAAACTTGGTGCCTTTGCATGATATTTATGCGAATCTCGTCTACTCTGCTCGGGGATGCGATGTCGACTCTGTAATCGTGGATGGTAAGATATTGATGGAGAACCGCGAAGTCAAAACGCTTAACGAAGAAGAAGTTATCAAGAAGGCTGAGAATCAAGCTTTAGGCCTTGCAGGATCTTAGCGCGTGTAGTTAGTCTTACGTAATAGAATGATGGAATATGCTACTCACCAGAGAAATGGTTGAAGGAAGGTACTCTGTGAAGCTCATTAGGGAAGGAGTCAAGGTTCCCTTCTAGAAGTTTTGGTGTGCAATAGCGATTTAGAATCTAAAGGAGAAATTATTAGGTTCCATTTTATGTCTCGTTTCGTAAACCTTAAGATAAACGGTTTGTTATTCTATTCCGATAGCCTTGCACATCGAAGTTGACCGTCGACTGCGACAGTTCTTACATTGTCTAGGTTTCAGCTGTATTGGAGGAGCTATATTCCTTCAGATGCTGGTTTTCACAGACATCGTGACCCAAGGCTACTTCTTCGCTGTGGAACAGAATCAGCTGATTTTAACTTTAGAAGTAGCGTTGACTTTTTTCGCTCTTATTTACTTCCTCTATGTGTACCAACATTTCATTCGTTCTCTGAAGTAGAGGATTTCCAGCAGCAAAAAGTGAAATCGGGTTCGTTAAGGTTCTGATTCAGAATAATGTTAGAAATCGTTAAATACGATCTGATGGAACACAATTAACGCATTAGCAGGTGAAAAAATGAAAAACAAAAAAGCCTCAGCCTTAATGCTAACTGTCTTATTTCTCGCAGTCATCAGCTTAGCTAGACCTGCAAGAACAGATACTGTGGAAACTCCGACATGTTACAAATCGGATTATGGGTGCCTCCTTGTAGAGGTAGAGGCACCAGCAACAGCTTGGCCAGGTGACACGATAAATGTCACTGTACGTGCAGGAGCGTCAGCGAAGATTCACATCGACTTCATTAATGTGAACTTCTCCTGTTTAAGGGGAAATCTGGAAAAGGTTCCTTTGCTGAGCACAACGACTACTCTAGAAAACGTTGACCTCGACACGGGATCACTAAATGAAACGCGCTACAAGTTGGAGATTCCAGATGATGCACTGCCAGGTTTAATATACGGTATGGTATGGTATGACTGGTACATCGAAGGCACGCATCATGCACACATGCAGATTTTCCCTAAGGCCTTTCCTGCAACATTCATCGAAAATGAAGCATACATAGAGCTCAAAGAGGACTACAACATTCTGGAAAGCTCATATGCAACACTTGAATCCAACTATACAGATTTACAGGGAGAATATCATGAACTGGAAAGTAAGATTGCTGGGGAGAACAACGCGACAAACTTGATGTATCTCTTCCTCATAACAACCGGCATCTTTGTTGTAACATCAATCCTACTGATGATTAGACGGCCTAAATCAACATCTTGGTAGCTCACTGCCTAGTTACGTCATCTTGTGCAGATGCTGAGCTGGAATAACTGTTAAGCCTCGTTCAGTTAGTGCTTTGGCAGTCCTATTCATAGAGTCATGCTTGTCGAGATAGTTAGCTGTGAGCTTTTGCATCAGATTCTGTGCAAGAATGTCCTTCTTTGGAAGGAAGTACTCCAATATATCCGATGGATGCTCCCGAGTCTTCTCTATTTCAGGCAGTCCTCCCTCATGCTTGGCGCTTATGTTTTTTACGTGATCAGCGATTTCGAGAAGTTCATCCAATCTATCGTAGGGCTGCCTGACGATGCTCTTGTAAGTTTCCACAATGTGATGTTCCAACCGCACGATGTCTTCAAAGCCGAAGGCCTTTCGAATGTACGCTGATAATTCCATAGTCTCGTTGTTAATTGAGTTTGAGAGGTTGAAACCTATAAGTGGGGTTGTGCCATCGTCACGGCTGAAGAGTTTAGCGGTCATCAACGTCCAGAAGCATGCGTAAGGATTATCATTCCCCAAGAATACTGAAATCTTGAACTCAATGTCGATCCCGAGCTTGTAAAGCCAATATGCTAACAACACGCTTCCTATGTTAATGTTCAACACCTGCTGAACGCCATATTCAGTATAATAATGCAGGAATTCATCAACCCATTTCAAGGCATATTCATTTGGCATCCCCACACCTCCGAAGTATCCGGTGATGGTTTCAGGACCGCCCAGATGAACATTGACAGGTAAGCCATCAGCCCCTGGCAAAGTTCCTTTAGTGTCCAATGTCTCCACGTAGGAAGCGCCAACGATTTGTGCCGCTGCTGCAAAGGCTAGGATTTCGCCGTCTTCAAGTTGCTCTTTCATAGAACGTACCCGGATGAAACGTCCAGGCATGAGATCCTGTTGTGCAATGGCTTTCTTCGCTTCTTCATTTATCCAGGGGAAGAAGTTGCATGCGCTAATCTCTAGGGTGACTGCGAATGATTCGTCGAACTCTGTAACGTCAGCTTTGCTCCCTAGGATCTTTCGTCGGTATGCTGGGATGCTGATGAATGCGTCTTTATCTCTTTCTTTAAGGAGCCATTCGAGATCTTCCACGTAGGGCGAGTTTTCCGCTCTGAGACGGGTCATAAGGTTTTCAAGCTTGCGAGCTTCTTTCGCTTTCTTATTGATCTCATCTACGGAGCCATATCTTTCGACAATTTCAAGTAAACCGTTTACAAGGGGGTTGTCATCATTTAAGATGAATTCGTTGATTCGCCTCAGGTTCTCCTCCCTGATTTCTAATTTTTTCCTTAATTCGTTCAATACTCTTCCTCCAGATTCCTTGGGTTAGCCTGACCGAATTGTTAACAATGTTGAGTTTATAAGAATAGCTGTGAGTTCAAGCAATGTTGGTTGCTTCTATTGTGTGACAGCAACTCGTGTGTGATCTATGTGCTGAAATTTGCAGGTTTTCCTGAGGGGTTGTTCTGAAGTTCTTCTTGAGCCCTTGGGTGAAGCACTTAAATGTGCAGATAGTACGATAAGTTGATGAGCGAACGTTGATGTTTAAGCCAGAGGGAATAATGCCTGCTTTGGTGACGCCTTTCACCAAAGGTAGAGAAGTAGATGAGACTTTGATGCGGGCTTTAGTTAACAGTTGTCTCGAAGGAGGAGTCCACGGGGTTGTACCGTGTGGGACTACGGGTGAATTCGTTAACATGACCGTTGATGAGAGGAAACAGGTTCTTAACATTGTTATTGATGAGGTTAATGGTAGAGTTCCTGTTATAGCTGGTACAGGAGCGAGTGGTACTTGGCAGGCGTTAGAGATGACGAAGTACGCGAAGGATGCTGGCGCGAATGCTGCCTTGATTGTGACACCTTTCTATGCGAAGCCGGCTTTCAGAGGAATCTACGAGCACTTCTTCACCATTGCATCCAAAGTGGATTTTCCCATAATCCTTTATAACATACCTCAGTGTACTGGTTTGCCTTTACCTTGGCAGATTGTTGAGGATTTGGCTCAAATACCAAATGTTGTCGGCGTCAAGGACAGCAGTGGGCAACTCAGTTTCATATTGACAGTTTTGGAGAAAGTGGGGGACAAGATCAACGTGATGTGTGGTCATGATGAGGTAGTTATGGCTGCTTTAGCAGCTGGAGCTAGCGGTGCAATTTTGGCGAGCGCTAATTTCATTCCGGATGTTTGGGTTGAAGTGTTCAACAGTGTGAAAGAGGGGGACCTGCAAAGGGCTCGTGAACTGCAACGTAAGGTCCAAAAGATTGCTCGGATTACGGTTCAGAGTGGTGCTGTGGGAGCGAAGGAAGCTTTGAATATGATTGGGGTGGAAGTTGGATCTGTCAGACCGCCCCTTAGTGTTGGAGGAGAACTCACTTATGAAGCGAGGGGAGAGTTGCGCTTGGATTTGGAGAAGATTGGCAAGATAAAGGTGAAGCCAGTGAAGTTTGAAGTTGGAGAGAAAGTTTTGGAGGAGAGGTTTTCAGCTGTTCATATAACACCGGAGATTATCAGGGATTTTAAGTTGAGAATAGGTGAGGCTCTGGCAGGGAAAGACTCTGAAGTAGCGCACATTGATTTGATGATTGGCAAGAAGGATGGCCCGGTAGGCGAAGCTTACGCAAAGGCAAAGGCAAATCCAACTCCGGGACATGAACCCTTGGTGGCTATTCTAGAGCCCAACGTAGTTGTTAAACCTGTCACGTTGATGGTTCCCACGGTCACCATAAAGAGTATGCGACAGGCAAGTATGGTTTATGGCCCAGCCCAAGCGGGTATAGCTAAGGCAGTTGCAGACAGCTTGGGAGAAAGCGTTATCCCCAAAGAAGTTGCAGAGGATATCATAATCATAGTGAATGTGTTTGTTCATCCTTCTGCAGTTGATCGGCACAGGGTGTATATTAACAACTACAAGGCTATGCGACATGCTGTAAGAAGGGCAATTGAAGGCAGGCCTTCCGTGAGTGAAGTGTTGGAGAATAAGGATAGATCAAGACATCCATTCAAATATACCCCTTAGCCCTCTAAATGAGGAGGTAGCTGAAGGTAGAGATGATGTCTACAATACTTTTTTAGTTGAACGTATATCTTTCTCTTTTGATCTGGATGTTTAACAGAGTAGTGGAGGCTTATGAGCGAATAAGAAAGGTTGTCAATCGAACCCCTGTAATGACCTCTTCAACGTTGGATATGATGACTGGTGCCATGTGCTTCTTCAAGTGTGAGAATTTTCAGAAGGCTGGAGCTTTCAAGTTTCGAGGAGCCTACAACGCGTTGTCTCAATTGTCGCCAAGGCAGAAGGAGAAAGGAGTGATTACTCACTCTTCTGGAAACCATGCACAGGCTCTTGCTCTCGCGGCTAAGCTCATGGATATTAAAGCGGTGATTGTTATGCCTGAGAATGCTCCAAAAGTGAAGGTTGCTGCTACAAAGGGTTATGGGGCTGAAGTTGTTTTTTGCAGTTCTAGTCCGAGGGATAGGGAGGGTGTTGCTCAGGCTCTTGTGGAAAGATTTGGTTATGCTCTTATACACCCGTCTAATGATCTTGAGATTATTGCTGGGGCAGGAACGGTTGCGTTTGAATTTCTCAAGGAGGTGGGAGAGCTGGATGTTGTTTTCTGTCCTGTTGGTGGTGGAGGGTTGTTGAGTGGGACAGCGGTTGCAGCGAAGGGTTTGTTTCCTGCGGTGAAGGTGATTGGTGTTGAGCCGCAGAATGCAGATGATGCTTATAGGTCGTTGAAGGTTGGTAGGATATTGCCGATGGAAGATCCTGACACGATAGCTGATGGCTTGAGGTCTTCTTTGGGTAGTAATACTTTTAGGATTATTAGAGAGAATGTGGATGAGATAGTGACTGTTTCAGAGGGGGAGATTGTGGATGCGATGCAGTTTCTTTGGGAGAGGATGAAGTTGGTGGTTGAACCTTCTGGAGCGGTTTCTCTTGCTGGTGTTCTGTCAGGGCAGGTTGATTTGGGTTCTGAAAGGGTGGGGATAATAATTAGTGGGGGAAATGTTGATGTTACTGATTTCTTTATTAGGCTTCGTCGGCGGATAGTTGCGTGAGTTGGCTTTGTTCTTGGGGGGTGAGTTGGCTGAGGTTGGTTGATTCTGATGTTTGTGTGGTGTGATGTGGTGAGGGGTGTTGGTTTTTGTTGTTGTTGTGTATGTCGTAAAGCTTTTATAGTTCTATTGTATAGTAAGTCTTACGACGGTGGAGGTTGAAGGAATGAGGGAGCATATATGGTAGAAGAAAAAACTTCTTCTCAAAGCCTTCTCCTTTCTCCCTAAAAAAGTGTTTTGTACATATATGCCCCCCTCCAACAAACGATGAAGCCGAAACAGACCTAAAACACACACCTTCTTAACGCCCCCAAAACAAAAAGCTGCAGAGAACTCAAGTGAACCTTTCAGCAATCCCACTCTTGCCAGAACGCCATCTCCCTCTAGAACCCAAAGCATACCCTAACACGCTGAATAGCCTCGCTCCAAGATTAACAAGCCAGAGAATAGAATAGAAAGGCGTGTAGCCCAACAGCCACTTATGGTTACACTGACCATACGCAAAACGCAACGCAATAGCTTGAAAAACTATCCCTACAGACAACGCGTAGAAGCCAAACCAAAACAGGTTAAGCAGAAACATGATTCTATCCGGAGCGAACCAAAAAAGAAAAGGAAAACCCAAGATAGCGGAGAACTCCACAAAGGCCCCAAAATACTCCGCGACTAGACAATACCATAAGAGTAGACTCAACCAACTTTTCTTAGAGAGAATGTCACGGTGGATTGAGAGCGTGTTATGCAACCAACCAACGAACCATCTGATTCGCTGATGCCAAAGATCAGTGAGATTTGAAGGTGCTAAGGTTCCGCTCCTTGCACTGCTTAGATACCCTACTCCGTGCCCTCTCTTCTGCAATTCCAATGTGATCTCTGAGTCTTCAGCAACAGATTTCAAACTTCCATTGTTCAATATATCCCGAAGCACATCAGCGTTGAAGATTCCTATGGCTCCAGGAACTACGAAGACAGCGTTTCCCAGGGTTTGGGCACATCTGAAGACTCCTAAGCCCTGACTGTATTCCAGCTGCTGCAAGATCACGAATGGGTTGTTATCTTCTGTTTCGCCATTGCTGGGATGGACGTAGCCGGTGGCTGCTGCTTTCCCATTCGCATGCATGTACTCTACTAAACCTTTCAGTACAGGGGGTTGCCACCAAGAGTCAGCATCTACGATGGCCACAAGTTGTCCAAGGGCGCGGTTTACGCCTGTCCTTAGGGCTTCGATTTTGCCTAGGTTCGCCATGTGCCGTGTTACCTTCCCTCGAATGGGTGCATATTTTTTCATGTTCAATTGTATGCTTGCATTGGCGATCTCGTAGCTGTTGTCGAGGCTTCCGTCGTCGATGACGATGATTTCGGTGGGGCCGGGGTAGTTTGCTCCGCATTTGAATAGGCTTTCGATGCATCTGGGCAGTTGCTTCTCTTCATTGAAGGCGGGTACAACGAAGGACACCATTGGATAGAAGTCTGCTGTGCGTCCTTTGGTTCTGCGTCGAGCTAGCCAAGCGCTAACCGCGAGTAAGCCGCCTACGCCGACTGCTAGGAATGTGAACCATGTGTAGTAGAAGGTGACGATAGTGATCCATAGCCAGTTTGCAGGTTGGTTTGTGGGTTCGTATTGGAAGATGTTTGTTGACAGTGTTTGGGCTATTGGGGGGAAGAGCCACCATAGGAATGCGGTTAAGATGAGGGGGAGGGCTAGCAGTGTGTAGGTTGTCCAGTTGGTTTTAGGATTGGCCTTAGGTTTTGGTGGGGCCACCTTTCTCCCTTCTATGTTAAGGCAGGGTTGGGGTGGGAATAAAGTGCTATTCCTTGAGGAAGAATATTTCAGGGGGAAGAACATTCATGCTAAGCCATAAATAAACTGGGTGTAGACTTTAGGTTGGCTTTGGTGATTCGC
>SOJC01000032.1 GCA_004376645.1 Candidatus Bathyarchaeota archaeon | reverse complement strand
GGGGGGCGGCTTTGTTAACTCAATGGTTTAATCCTTTCGGAGCGTTATTTCCATTGTTGAGACGTTTCTCGGGTTACCGCCTTCTCGAGGTGTAATCTGCTCTGTGCCAATAGCGATGTTGGTAGTTTCTGCGTCTTTGAAGAATCTGTTGCGAACAATCTCTGCTACGTCTACAGCTGTGCTGATGGCACGACCACGTGCCTTCAGTGTGACCTCATTCGTGTCACCCATATTGAAACCTGTTATGACAGCCATTACGTAACTCATTGGGGGCTTGTTTCCTACGTATATCACGTTTTGGTCTTTTTTCGGTGGTGTTTTTTCTTTTGGTGTTTCTGGTGTTTCAGATGTTTCTGTGTCAGACATTTCGGTTTACCTGTTTTCCTTAGTTCGTCATAAATGCTATTTGAGAACCTAGTCTTAAATGTTGCGGGGTTCAAGAGCTCGCGATGCATGCATGCATTGAGAGTTGATGGTTCTGAATCTCAGGTGAGCGATCCAGTTTTGTGCAAGATAACATTGTGGGTTCATGTCAAGATTAATATGGGGCTGACAAGCTAAAATCGCGAAAGAAGTGTTGATGTTGGATTGAAGAAAGAAGAGCAAATTCGAGCAGGTTTGGGGAAGCTGCCCATTCGACCGGTTTATCTAGTTTCGATGGAGCATGATGGGCGGAAAAACATCATAACGATAGGCATGTTTGCCTTTTTCTCCGGTAATCCTACTCTCGTAGGAATTGGCGTGAAAACGAGTCGCTTCTCCTATGAACTGATCAAGAAGAGCGGGGAATTTGTGGTTAACGTTGTCGATGAGAAACTTATGGACGCAGTGCGGATATGCGGAGAGTCCTCAGGCAGAGATCTAGACAAGTTTGAACGGGCAAACCTCACTCCCGTAAAGGGAAGGGGAGTAGATGCGCCACATATTGAGGAGTCCCCACTTAGCATAGAGTGTAAAGTCGTCAAGGAATTGGAGACTGGGGATCATAATTGGTTCATAGGCGAAGTGCAAGCAGTGCATGCCCGCTTGGGTTATGAATGGAAGCAGGGAATGTTATTCAAGTGGATCGGCAAAGATGGACTCTTCTTCGAAGTGGGAGACAAGAAGGGGAAATACTGATTCTCCTTCTCCGCACAGGCTAATCACACACGCGAGGATTCTCTCAAAAACGCCTTGTGCGTAGGCAGTATTCGACGGTCACAAGCAGAGTTGTTTGTGCTTGCGCAAGCATTTGATTGAGTAATGTTTAGATCTACACTTTCGCCTTCTATGCCTTCTTCTCGATTATGAATTCGGGGAATTCTTTCAGTTTCTCTGCCATAGCTTTCAATTTCTCGTCAACCTTCTGGCTGACTGAGTTCTCTTCGAAGGTTCCGTCACTACGTCTTGAGCCTGCTTTCATTCCTGTGAGGATCTCGATTCCTTCGTCGATGGTCTTGACTGCGTAAATGTGGAACTTCCCCTCTCGAACAGCTTCTACGACTTCTTCTTTGAGCATTAGGTTTTGCACGTTGCTGTGAGGGATGAGGACTCCTTGTTCTTCTGTTAACCCTTTAGCTTTGCAGACTTCGAAGAATCCTTCGATCTTCTCGTTCACTCCGCCGATGGCTTGAACTTCTCCTTTCTGATTTATAGAGCCAGTGACTGCAAGCCCTTGTTTGATAGGGACTTCTGAAAGAGCAGATAGGATGGCATATAATTCCGTGCTGGAAGCGCTGTCTCCCTCCACCATACCATAACTCTGTTCGAAAACCAGACGAGCGGAAAGGCTGAGGGGTTTATCCTTTGCATACTTATCAGCTAGGTAACCGCTTAGGATCATGACTCCTTTGGTGTGAATTGGCCCTGCCATCTTCGCTTCTCTTTGAATGTCAATAATTCCTTCTCGTCCTATTCCAGTGCTTGCAGTAACTCTGGAGGGTGCTCCAAACATGAAATCACCTAGACTCATGACTGAGAGGCCATTAACCTGTCCTACAGCTTCTCCTTCCGTGTCAATGAGGATAACGCCTCGTTCTATCATCTCTCGGATTTTCTCTTGAATGAGGTTGGAGCGGTGGACTTTCTCGTCAATTACCTTTCTGACGTGGTCACTTGTGATGTATTTCGCGTTGTCTTGGAGGGCGTAGAAGTTTGCTTCTCTGATGATGTCGGCAACCTCGCCAAAGAGCGTAGACAGTTTCTGTTGATCTTGGGCGAGTCTTGAGCCGTACTCGATTATCCTTGCCAGTCCTGAGCCATCAAGATGTTTCAACTTCTCCTTCTTGCAGAAGGTGCAGACGAAAGAGGCGTACTTTCGCATATTCTCATCGGTCCGATCGACTGATGTGTCAAAATCAGCTTTGACTTTGAAGTGTTCCTTGAAGTCCATGTCGAGAAGGTATAGTTGACGGTAAAGGGTAGGATTGCCTATGAGTATGACTTTCACGTTTAGAGGTATTGATTGAGGTTTTAAGCCCTTTGTTGTTATGAAGCCAAGGCGTTCTCCTGCCTCTTCCATGTCGATGCACTCATTTGTTAAGGCTCTCTTCAAAGCGTCATAGGAGAAGAGATTGCGGATTAGATCCTCTGCTGGCAGCACTAGATAGCCTCCGTTGGCTTGATGCAATGAGCCGCCACGAATCATCGTGAAGTCTGTGGTGAGAACTCCGAATTGGGCTTCCTTCTCTATTCTTCCTAAAAGATGTTGATGGGTGGGATTGAGCTCCAGGACAACAGGGGCTCCTTGGAGATGGGAGTTGTCTACTATAACGTTTACTTCGTATTTCCGGAAGGGGAGGTCTTCTAGCCATGGTGCTGGAAAAGGAACTTTCGGGGCTTTGGGTTCTTGTATAAATTTGAGGAGCTTCTCAAGGATGTCACTTTTGACTTCTTCTAGATAGATTTCGACTTCGCTGAATTCCTTGTATTTCTCGATGAGGGTGTCGACTCGATGTCCAATTACGTAGGTGGCGACTTCTTGGTTTAGCTTTTGTATTTCTTCGGTTACCTTCTTCTGCAGTCCAGCAAGTTGTCTCATGGCGCTCCTCAATTCTGATTGTAGCTTCATCCTCTTCTTCTCAATCTCGTTCCTAGTTTCTTTGGGGAGCGCTATCAGCTGCTGGTCGGTCAGAGGTTGACCTCTGATCAATGGGACGATGAAGACTCCGATTTGGGTGCTTCGGAGGACAAAGCCTTCTTTTAGGGCTCTCTCGTTGAGTTTGGTGAGGAGGATTTTTCTTTCTTCTTCGATTGCCCCAACGACGGCTTCCCTCTTCAAGGCGTAGTCTTCACTTTCGAAAGCCTTAGGCAGCAGCCTTCGAGTCTCTTCGATGAAACTCTTGATATCACTTTGAAACTCAAGTCCTCGGCCGGATGGAAGTTCTATTGCTTTTGGCTCGTAGGGATTCTGAAAATTGTTGACGTAGCACCAATCAGAGGGAATGGGCTTGGTTGTGGCTAACTCCTCCAAGAAACTCTTCACAGCTGTCTTTCTTCCTGTTCCAGGAAGACCTGACGCATAGATGTTAAATCCAGGCTGCTTGATCTCCAACCCAAACTTCAACGCCTTGGTTGCCCTCTCTTGGCCAATAATCTCTTTGAGAGGGGTCAACTCTTCAGTTGTGGCGCACATTCCGGAAGGATCAGCAGTTTTTCTGAGCATTTCAGCAGGCAACTCAGAAGTCAAACATCTTCCTCCTATAGTCATCATTTAGTCCGTTGGAAGCTTGTGGTGGTGACCAATTAGGTGATGGTATTCTTCTGGTGACATGAGAGAGTTAAAGGCTCTCTGCACCACCTCACTCAACGCTGGATGAATGTGCATTCCCCGGACAAGTGGTATAGCTGTCTGTTCAGGTGTATACATCAAGTTTATAATCTCCTGAATAAGGATAGAGGCGTGATGACCCACTATGTGGGCACCCAAAATCTTCAGAGTATTCCTCTCCACAATCACCTTAACAAAGAAGTCCTTCACGTCCATAGCCTTCCCCTTTGCTGTGTCTTCATATCGTTGCATCCCAATAAGTACACCCTCTTTCCCATATCTTTCAATTGCCTCTTTCTCTCCCATTCCAACACCAGCAATCTCAGGGTGAGAAAAAACCGCATATGGTATAGCATGATAATCCACGCTCACATCCTCCTTCAGTACTGCGTTGTAGTATACAATTTGGCTCTCGTAGTTTGCCACGTGCTTGAATAGGTGATGACCATTTGCGTCGCCGAGAGCCCAAATATTCGGTTTCGAAGTCTCCAAATGTTCGTTGACTGTTATCCAACCTCTCTCATCTACATCTATTCCCCCTTTCTCTGGGTAAAGTATATCTGTGTTTGGGCTTCTTCCTGAGGCGATCAATATTTCGTCTGCTGAGATTTCAACTTCCTTTCCATTGGCTCTGTTGACTGCAAGCACAATCTTCTTTCCAGAGGTTTCTCTCACCTCTCTAACCTCGTGATTAGTGAGCATCTTCACATGTTTCTGCAGCTCTTTCCTAGCTACTGCTGAAATTTCAGGCTCAACCTTTGGGAGAAATCGGGGGTTCCTGCCGACTATTGTGACTTTGGAGCCCATTGCTGAGAAGAAGAATCCGTATTCAGCTGCGATGTATCCTCCTCCAACAATGATAATGCTTAGGGGTAATTTGGTCATTTTGAGGACTGTATCACTTGTGTGGTACTTCACTCGGTCGAGTCCTCTAATAGGTGGGATCTTAGGCTTAGAGCCTGTGCATAGGAAGATGGTCTTTGAAGTTATGGTTTCGTTGCCAACTTTCAACGTGTAAGGGGCAACGAACTCCGCTTGAGTTGGGTAATAGTCTATGTTTGGTGAGTGTTTGAGACCGTTTCTGATCATGTCTATGTCTGTTTGAATTATGGTTCTCATCCTCTCCATGACTGTGGAGAAATCTATATTTCTAACGTTGGCTTCAATGCCAAACCTCCCGGCGCTTTCTATTGTTCTGACTACCTCTGCAGGATATAGTAACAGCTTTGACGGTATGCAGCCTCTTGTAAGGCAGATTCCTCCCGGGTCATCTTTGTCTATAGCAGCGATTTTCAATTCTGGGTTTTCTTGCAGCAGAGCGTCTATTATGCTCATGGCTGAGCCTGTTCCTATAGCGATGAAGTCGTAATCCTTCATTCTAGATGCACCGTGAATTCAGCAATGTGCATGTGCGGGAACTGGTACTGTACTCCACGTTGTTTGGTCAGATGAGTGACCATGTTCGGGCTCTCCTCTTTCTTCCTTTTTTCTTCTTTGCAGGTTTCTTCTTTCTCGTTTTCTGTTTCGGGACGTGCTTCTTTGTTGGTGCTTTCTTTATTTTCTTGGATGTTTTCTTAGAAGGTGCAGGTGCGAGGATCTTCTTCTTATCTAGGACAGTTCTGAAGGTCCCATGCTCGGTGCATTCGAAGAGTCCAATGTGAAGTTGGGTTTGTTCGCCCTTCTTGTTAGGTCGCCCGGCCATCTTCCACGTTTTCTTAGGCTTTGCTATCTTTAATCCACATTTGGGGCATCTGGCAGACAGCTCTGCTAAGGCCTTGAAGTACATCCGATTCCTGACGACTCTCATCCGTATCTCTTCTCTCTTTACCAAATCATAGAGAAGAGCGGTGAAATCAGATATCGCGAAGGTTGACATCTTCATGATTTCAGGGGTGCTAAATTCAGTCGGGTAGTTTAGCCCTCCCATAATCTCCTTAGATGTGAAAGCTCTCTCTTTTCTCTTTGTTAAGAACGAAGTAATCTCCTTCTCTAGGCTGCTGTGAAGCTTTCCGTCATCAAACTCTGTCTTGGTGATTGGCATAAAACTCCCTCTTCGGTTTCTCCTGTTCTAGGACTTTAATATTTCGCCTTATCTGCTATATATTACGCGTTGCATGCACATGCTGCGGGAGGAGGGAGATCATCGAAGGTCTGCATTTCCATACTAAGCCAGATATCCTTCGGTTAAGCCGATACCAAAATAAGGGTGGGTACGAGAATTCTGCTGCGTGAGTTAAATTGGAGAGAGCAGTAGTCATCATTGTTGACATGTTAACCGATTTTGTCACAGGAGCGCTTCGAGCGGATCGTTCCAATAAGATAATCCAGCCGTTGAGGAAGCTTGTGGAAGCTGCTAGGAAGAACGGTGTGCCTGTGATCTTTTCGAATGATGCACACTATCCGGGAGATTTCGAAGTCGTTCACAAGTGGGGAGAGCACGCAATAAAAGGAACACCGGGAGCCGAAGTCATTCCAGAACTACAACCTCAGGAAGGCGATTTCATCGTTGAGAAGAGAACCTACAGCGGCTTCTACGAAACTGGATTAGAACCCTTGTTAAGAAGTCTCTACGACGGAGAAGGCGCCAAAACTGTGATTTTAGGAGGATTGCATACGAACATCTGCGTCAGACACACAAGTGCTGATGCCTTCTTCAGAGGCTACAAAATTGTCATTCCAGAGGACGGCGTTGAAGCATTCACAAAAGAGGCCCACGAAGCAGGGTTGAAGTATCTACAAGAGATCTACAACGCTGAAATAACCCATGTTGACGAGATAATCGAGAAATTCGAAAAATAACAGAGTTGCAGATCGTTTGTACACAGATTCTTCACCTCTGAGGAATCTCTTCCAGAAGCAAAAGTGTTATCAGCTTTTCCTATGAAGTAATCAAATCTGAGAGGTTTAACTTGAAAGATCTTGATGTCATAGTTGCCGGTGCCGGAACGGGCGGATCATCAGCAGCTAAGGCGGCGGCGAACGCCGGGTTAAAGGTGTGTCTCCTCGATACAAAGAAGAGAAAAGATATTGGCAAGAAGATCTGTGGAGACGCTATAGGTAGACATCACTTCAAAGCTCTTGGTCTGAAAGATCCTACTTCTGATGAAATCGAATGCGTGATGGAAGGTATAAGAGTTTTTTCACCCGACAGACAGACAAGTTATGCTGTCAAGGGAGAGAAATTGTATGGTTACATTCTCAACAGATACCGTTTTGGTCAAAGGCTCGTGAAGGAAGCAGTTGGCGCAGGCGTTTATCTTTATGATGAAACCCAAGTGTTGGAACCCATCATAGAAGAAGGATTTGTACGCGGTGTCACTGCGAAAGACCGGAAGACGGGAAAGAAGGTTGAGTTAAGAGCTTCTCTGGTGGTAGACGCGACAGGCTTCTTTGCTACAATCAGAAGAAAGCTGAAGCCAGAACTAGATATTGAAACTTCAGTGGATAACAAGGATGTGGAGGTCTGCTATCGTGAGATTCGACGATTGAAGCAACCCTTAGATGAACCTTCACTATGCCAGATCTGTGTGACCCACGCAATAACCCCTGGAGGATACTATTGGATTTTTCCTGAAGGCGAAGACAAGGTGAACGTTGGTCTAGGTGTAGCGATGACGAAGGGATTCCCAAACCCAAAAGAGCAACTCTACAAACATGTCATTTCTCAACCATTGTTTGTGGGTTCATCAGTCATTAACGGAGGTTCTTGGTTCGTACCTACGAGAAGACCATTAGACAGCATGGTTGGAAATGGAATCATGATCGTTGGAGATGCAGCTTGCCAAGTTAATCCAATCCACGGAGGGGGAATAGGACCCTCCATGATTGGAGGGTCATTAGCGGCAGAAACAGCAGCAAGAGCTATTGAGAAGAGCGACGTGAGCCGTGAAGGTCTGTGGGAATACAATGTTTCCTACATCAGAAAGTATGGCAGCAAGCAGGCAGGACTGGAAGTCTTCAGGATACTTCTACAGAAAATGAGTGATGAAGATCTCAACTATGGAATGCACTATAAACTGCTCACAGAAGAAGATCTCTTAAGGACGAGCATGGGTGAGAATATTCACTTCACAATTACCGAAAAAGCTAGAAGAATGCTCAAAGGGCTCAAAAAGATCTCCCTGCTTAAAAGACTGAGAAGTGCAGCTAACATTATGAGGGAAGTTAAAAATTGGTATGAAAACTATCCGACTTCGCCAGAGAATTTTGAAGAATGGAGAACAGGAACCAAAGAGATCTTCGAAAAAGCCAACACCAAATTAACAGAATAAACCAAGGACTTGGCGGCACTATGCGTCTAGCTGCTCTCGTGAGTGGAGGAAAAGATTCTGCTCTAGCACTCAATCGTGCACTTCAAAAAGGCCATCAAATAACTTTCCTAGTTTCACTTGTTCCCAAACGAAAAGACAGTTGGATGTTCCACTTCCCAAACATCCATCTGACAGAGATGTTCGCAGAAACAGCAGAGATCCAACTCGTGAAACGTGAAACGACGGGGATAAAGGAGGAGGAGCTAGAAGACTTGAGACTAGCCCTCGAAACCCTAGACGTAGAGGGTGTTGTTTCTGGAGCAATCGCTTCCCAATACCAAAAAGAAAGAATCGAGGGAGTCTGCAAAAAACTAAACCTACGCTCATTCACGCCCCTATGGCATCAAGACCCCATAAAGCTTCTAGAAGAACTACTCCGCCTAAAATTCGAGGTAGTATTCACTGGAGTTAGCGCCTACGGCTTCACTGAGCAGTGGCTGGGAAGACAGATGAGCGCTGAGACGATCAGAGCCCTTATGGATTTGCAGAGCAAGCATCAAATCTCTCCAGTCGGCGAAGGTGGCGAATACGAAACCTTGGTGCTTGACGCCCCTTTCTTCAAAAAGAGAATACGTCTAGTTGAAACAGAAATAGTGTGGGAAAAACAAAGCGGATACCTACAGGTAACAAAGGCACTTCTAGTGGAAAAACAGACAAGACAGAACAGCTCTCAATAGATGCATGCAAACATTACATGTGCCCTGCGAAATTTCTTGACTATTCTGTGGCAGGGATGTTGAGAGCAACCAGTTTCAGGTCTTCTTGTCCTGTATTTCTGCGACCAAGTTTCTCATTACTCTATCAAATCGCGCATGGGCCTGCAGAAGATTTGGCAAGGAACCGGAAAGGATTTTGATTCCTCCGGTGACCATGAGGGCTGCTCAGAGAGTTCTAGTATCCCAATTTCGTGCTAGATTCGGTAAGAATATATTATTCTACTTGTCTACTAGCTTGCTCATATCCAAGGAAGGATCTGGTTGACCATAATCAACGACATTCAGGAGCTGAAACATGAACGGAACGCGGTTATTCTTGCACATAACTATCAACGTCCAGAAGTTCAAGATATAGCGGATTACGTTGGTGATAGCATAGAGCTTAGCCGTAGGGCGAGAGATGAGAGCGACGCTAAGACGATTTTGTTCGCAGCAGTAGATTTCATGGCTGAGTCAGCAGCCATTCTTAATCCTGAAAAGAAGGTTTTGCTGCCTAATCTTGGTTCGAGATGTCCAATGGCTCATATGCTTCCTGCAGAGCAACTAGTAATTTGGAAACAGAAGCATCCAAGAGTCCCGGTTGTACTATATGTGAATACTTTGGCAGAAGCGAAGGCAGAATGCGACGTGTGTTGCACCTCAGCAAATGCCGTGGAGATAGTGAAAGCTCTTGATTCGGAGACTGTGCTCTTCGGTCCTGACTACAACCTAGCAGAATATGTACAAGAGAAGACAGGGAAGAGAGTAATCCCGATTCCCCCACAAGGATTCTGCCCAACCCACCTACTCTTCACACCAGAGGACATTAGCGCCAAGAAACAAAAGAATCCTGAAGCTGTTGTAGCAGTACATCCAGAATGCTCTAAACAGGTTAGAGAGTTAGCAGATTTCATTGGGAGCACCTCCCAGATCTGCCGATACGCAAAAGCTTCCTCTTCAGAGAAATTCATCATCGGAACAGAGATAGGACTTCTACATAAGCTCAGGAAAGAGAACCCAAGCAAACAATTCCTTCCAGCATACAGTGGAGCCATATGCACCGCTATGAAACTGACCACTCTCGAAGGAATCTACCGCTCCCTAAAAGAAGAAAAACATCTCATCACGGTTCCAAAGAACACTGCTGAAAAAGCGAGAAAAGCCTTAGATCGAATGTTTGCTCT
>SOJC01000051.1 GCA_004376645.1 Candidatus Bathyarchaeota archaeon | reverse complement strand
TCTTCTCTTGGTAAGATGAAAGCCTCGTTTCTCAAATTGCTCAAGTAAATCCTTTGGATCTGGATGCCATTGTCCCCACTTCCGCGAGATATGTTCAGTCCAGCTATAATCATCAAAGGTGAATGTCTCTTTACGGTCTCCTGTTAGCGGTATCTTAAAGTTTCCCTTTCGGTAATAGTCTTGAGCAAGATAGCCATCATCCATCTGTTTCATAGCCTTCAAGACCTTATCCTCACCCAATTTTGGATAGCTGTCTTCAAAGAGAGTGAACTCTATTGGATATCGAGGTCTTGGCGGCGGGTCTTCAGCAGGGTAACCCATAACAAGCTGCACTAATGGGAAGACCCTTTTGGGCAGATTATACTGCTCTGCAATCTTCTCAGCTCTGAAAGGCGCAGCCCCGAGAAAACAACTTCCAAGTCCTAAGCTCCTTCCCGCAACAACCATATTTTCAGCCATTAAGGCCGCATCTTGAATCCCGAAAAGCATTAACGTAAGATCATTGGTCACTAGCTTCCAATTTCTTCTCCTCATGATGAGTTCAAACTTGTGGGAGTCAACGCAGATTGTAAACAGCAGAGGTGCCTTCCAAGGATTCCGCTCTCTACGCCGTGACAATAATACACTGTAATATTGGGAGGCAAATGGAGCTTGCTGACCTGCCCTAACAATCAGCTCTACAATTTCATCAGAAGGTGATTCATCAGTATATTTCCGGATCGACCTGTGGTCAAGCATGGTTTCGATAACAGGATTATTCTTCAAGGAATTCCCTCCGCATTAATGTGTAAATTGGTATTCCTTGTTCTTATAATCCTTTCAGGTGTTCCTATTCTGCAAGTTCCTTTTAAGATCTTATCATCGTCAAGATCATCTTGAACTTGCTCACTGCCTTGAGTGAGTGAGGCTTGTTTGCAGGCATTGTGATAGTTTCTCCCTCCTTCAAATGGAAGGTTCGACCTGCGATTACAATCTCTGCTTCACCATCAATCAGAAATACTAAAGCGTCAAATGGCACCGTATGTTCGCTTAATCCCTGTCCCTCATCAAAAGCAAACAAGGTTACAGTTCCAGTTTTCTTATCAATGAGCGTTTGGCTCACAATGGATTCTCTTTGATAGTTGATCATCTCAACCAGACGTGGTGTTTTCTGTGTTTCTCCTCTGTTTCGTCTTTCATCATTAGATTCTTTCACAACTGCACTTCCTAGTGTTGAAGCATGTTATTCATCTGAGCTAACTCATTTAAGTCTAAACCCTCAAGAGTGTACGATGCTATTGTTTCCAAAGGTTGCTGAAATCCTTACAGTGGCATAAACAGAGCTTTCACCTGTAGAATTCCCCTCATACCCCTTATTCGACCTACCAGATCTAAGATTCTTTTTAGTGTTCCTTCGGCGATAAAGATTTCTAAGCAGTATTTCTCTTCGATGTGTCTGTGAACGTTCTCGATGACTACATCGTCAAACTCATGTCTCAATTCGGAGACGCGTCTATCCACATCTTTCCTTGCGTAGTCGCATGTTATCATTATTGTCGTTGCGACTCGTCCGCCTTTGAAACTAGCAACTTCTGCTTCTGCTATAAGATTCCTGATGGCGTCTCGAAAGGCCTCGGACCTGCTATAGTATCCTCTTGTTTTGATGAACTCATCAAACTTTTTCAGTAGTTCTGAGGGGAGTGTTATGCTAACTACAGTCATATCCACCACCATATTAGTATTATAATGAGTTTATATTAGTGAGGTAATATTGTTATTGGTTCCTTTAGCACTATGTTAATATTGTCCCTGCGATTTGGATACTTTTGAAGGAGCGTCAGCTATGGCGTCCACAATTGAAGAACTTGAACGTAGAGAGCACAGAACCCTCTGGATCCGATTAGCCTTAGTCTTGGGCTTCATAGTAGTTTTTGCACCCATACTTGACTTCCTTGCTCAAGGGATTCCCTTAGGTTTTGAAATACCGCTAATCAATAAACCGGTCACAGTCTCTAATATCACCTACTATGCCGCCGTCCTCGGAGCAACTGCTATTATAGGTTTTATGGGTCTCAAAGAACTCCTCCTCGAAAGAAGGTTCTCTATAGAATTTCTAATGGCGGCAGCCGCAACGGGTGCCCTCTATCTTGGCTTTCTCTTTGAAGCAGCAACTGTCCTACTCCTCTATTCCATAGCAGAGTATTTTGAGGGTTACATTGAGGATAGAGCAAGGAAAACTGTTGAGAAGCTTTCACATTTCGTGCCTGACAAAGCTCGAGTGCTCACTAGGGGAGGAGAAGAGGAGACTGTGGACGTCAAGGATGTTATGCTTGGATCAACAGTTCTTGTTAAGCCTGGAGAGAGAATTGCAGTTGACGGAATCATAGTCAATGGCATCTCACACGTCAACCAGTCGTTAGTAACAGGTGAATCAACCCTTGTCCTAAAGAAGGCTGGCGACAGCGTATATGCCGGCACACTAAACACGGATGGCATTCTCAAGATCGTTGTTAACAAGAAGACTGAGGATACCCTAGTGTCAAGAATAGTGAAACTTGTCATTCAATCAAGAAAAAGGAAGGCCTCTATTGAGAAGCTTGTTGACAGATTCGCTAAATTCTACGTTCCAATTGTTGTCTCTCTCGCCATAATCACCGCCTTCATTATCCCAACAATCTTAGCAGGCTCCTTTGAGGCTTGGCTTTATCGAGCTCTTATCCTTCTTGTAATCTCGTGTCCCAGTGCCTTCGTCATCTCTGTTCCAGCCACCCTCTTCACTGCAGTCACCATCGCTGCAAGGAAAGGTGTAATAGTAAAAGGAGGAATTTACATAGAGAAGATGGATAAGATACAGGCAGTCCTATTCGACAAGACAGGCACATTAACCCTTGGCGAACCAACAGTTCATTGTGTAAAAGGCGAACCAGAATCAGACGAGAAAGCTTTACTATTTGCTGCAGCATTGGAACAATTCTCCAATCATCCTCTAGCCCAAGCAATCGTCAAGAAAGCCAACACCTATAATCTCAACTTCAAAAACCTAGACGTGCAAGAGGTCAATGAGATCCCAGGCAAAGGCATAACAGGCATAGTGAATGGCATCAGAGTTGTGGTGGGAAGCATGGACCTACTACTGCAACATGGCTGTGATTGCGAATGCATCAGTGAGGCCTACATGAACGAGAAGCATTCCGCAGTCTGCGTTTCTCTTGACAAGAAGGCAACCTCCTCAATCTGCATCATTGACGAAACGAGAAATGACGCGTCTCAGACAGTAAAGGCCCTAAAGAAAGCAGGATTATACACAGCAATCTTGACTGGTGACAAAACCGAGATCGCCGAAGAGATGGCCCAAACCTTGGACGTTGACGACGTGTATGCTGAACTCTTCCCTGAAGACAAATTGAGAATCATAACGCAAACTAAGGAGACATACGGCCTAGTAGCCATGGTTGGAGACGGCATAAATGATGCACCAGCCCTTGCAGCGTCAGACGTGGGTATTGCCATGGGCGGAGCAAAAGTCGATGCCGCAATGGATTCAGCCGACATAATCCTAGTTAACGATGAACTCACACAAATCCCAGCGTTGCACGCGCTCAGCAAGAAGACTATGAGAATCGCGAAACAGAACATAGCGCTATCAATTGCAGTAAAGCTGGTTCTCGGAGCGTTTGGCTTAATGGGACTCATCCCATTATGGTTCACAGTAGCTTCTGGAGATGACGGTTTAACAATGCTAACCTTACTAAACACTTTACGTCTCGCAAGATCCCGAAATTAAGTGTGCACCCAATGGATTTCAAGAAATAGATCTGTGATTCTAAAGGTCGAGCACCACGTTTAAGGCGGTTGCCTAAGCAACTACGATTCGAAGTGAAAATTAATAAGCGTCCCATTGCCTTTAAAATGCTTCTCGATCCATCTAAGAAATCGCTGGGATGATATTTGATTACTAAAGACAAGATCGTTAAATGTGCTGAAGCAATCGTTTACGGAATGAACCTGAAAGAGGGAGAAGCTGTGATAATTCGCGGAGGATCCCACGCAAGGGAACTCCTTGAAGAGATCGGAATCTCTTGCTACAAAATGGGGGCACAGCCCCTAATAATGGCTACGAGTGATAACTACGCTGCGAGAATCTACGGAGAGATCCCGAAAGAGACTCTGGAAACTACGCCAAAACACCTTTTAGGAGCAGTCAAAGACGCTGACGCCTATATTACAGTTGAACCTTTCCAAGACCCCCAAATCCAAACCCTGTTCCCGCGAGAAAAAGTCGCTGCGAGAACTGAAGCGAATGTCCCTATCAGAAAGATTCTCTATGGTGAAGAAGCGGGAAAGGGTAAAAAATGGACCTATGCTGGTTGGCCAACTCCTGAAGCTGCAAAGTTCTATGGGGTTGAATATGAACACTTAGAGCGTTTGATCATTGGAGGTATAATGGTTTCGGCAGCGACTCTGAAAAGCAGTACTGCGAGATTGGCTCAATGTCTTAGAGGAAAAAATCAGCTCAGAGTCACCGACGAGAAAGGCACCAACTTCATATGCAAGATTGAGGGACGCCGGATAAATGAAGACGACGGAGTCGTTGACGACCACGACATCGAAATCAACGACTTGGGCAACAACCTACCAGCAGGTGAAGTCTTCATCGCTCCACACGAAACCTTCGGGGAAGGAACCCTATTCTGCCCAATCACAATAGACAAATTCACCAACAAAATAATCAAAAACGTCACTCTTCACTTCAAGGACGGAACGCTACTTCTCGACAAGTGTACTGCAGAAATCAACAGCGATCAAATGATTGACTCCTTCAAACAGTGTATAGAGATCGACAAAAAAGAAGGATATAAAAGAACAACACACATAGCCGAACTAGGCATAGGCTGCAATCCAGCAATTGACAAAGCCATAGGCTACATTCTAACAGATGAGAAACTGGCTGGTTCTATTCATGTGGCCTTTGGCTCGAACCAAGGGTACGGTGGAACCTCAAAATCATGCATGCACTGGGACTTCGTAACCGACCCAACCGCAACAATTGAAGTCGTTGACACAGAAGAAGTCATAATGAAAAACGGGAAAATTCTCTAACATACATACAGAACATATATTATGCTGACAATATTTTTCCTATAGGAACATTCTTGTTTGGTGCACTCAGCCTTATGCTTGCGTTTCCAAAGCTTCGCGCATTTCAGCTGTTTGCCGCTCGTAGTTTTGGGATGACATTCTTTGCTTCCAACAGAGCATTTATCGAAACTCGATTTCTACTTCATAAAAGACCATAATTGCATTCATGCGTCCGCAATTGTCATAGTAACTCTTGCCCTGCAAAGAAAGGTCGACAAGAAAGTTGGAATCGTACTCATACTACTCTACTCCATCGCCTATCTTCTGTTATACTTCTGAAGAAAACCTAATACTCCGATAACTTCATCAAAACTGCTCCGATCTCCCTTTCTCTTGTAGGCTCTCAGAGCAGCCACCAACTTGTCCTTGTTGGTGAAGCCTAGTTTCCTCTGCACCGATTCCGCAAGGGAACTCCCTAGAAAGAGGAATTGTGAAAGTGATGAAACATTAGATATGCGTCTAGAAATACTTGCACTCTCAAAATCTAAAATAACTGGAACATCATCTCGGTTGACAATTATGTGCTTTGGCGCGTGGCTTAGTTCGCCATGATCCAAACCAATCTGATCCAGAACCCAAGCTTGTTCCATAACTCTAAGTAGAACCCTTCGAAGCCTCTTCACCACTTCATCTCCTTCCAATAACTCCACCCAAGCCGGCAGCAACGGACCCTCAATATACTCCATCAAGAGAAAGTTATCCGTGATCTCGAGAAAGCGAGGACCAATATCAGCTTTATTTGCTCTTGCAAGCATTTGAGCTTCGTGTTGCATTGAAGATCGGTCAGCGTCTCTTCTACGAATCTTCAGAGCAACCTTCTTTCCTTCTCGTTGAGCTACGACAACAATGCCGACACATCCTTTTCCTAATACAGGTATATTGCGAACACGCTTACGCCCTACAAACTCGATAGATTCAATATGCAACTTCTCCAACTCTTCAATACGATTATTGAATTCATCAACATCGAATATTGGGTAACAAATTACATCTCCATATTTCTCTGCGTCAAGGGACAACAGCGCGTTCTTATGCATCGCTAACCACAATCTCTGAGGATGTCTTTTCGTACAATTCTAAAAAAGCTTTACATGAAAACCTGAAGTATATCGAGCAATGTAGAAGAGATAGCAGTATATTCGTAAGCCAGCTCTTGGAATCATTGATTGCAAACCACAGCGCGGCTTTTTTCAGTACGATGGTCAAATGTGTAGTTCAATGTCATCTTTGCATAATCATTTAAACAGTGAAGCTAATATTTTTCTGCGAGGCGTGCATCGCAGAGATGGATGGAGACCGAAAATCGAGCACTACACCGATCAGTAGTGTAGAAGAGATAAGCAAAAAGTTAGACTTGATAATGAAACGTTTAGACACGTTGGAAGTTTTGATTCTGGAAAAACCTGAATATCAAGGATTACTAGCTCATTTGCGGCTCACAAAGATTGGCTTAGGCTTGTACGAAGAACCTTTGAGAATTGCCGCTCGCCTAAGAACGGCTGAGAGCATAATCAAAAAGCCAAGAGTTGCCAGAGATGAGATGAGCCGCTGCATAATACAAGCACTGGCAGTAAAGGGTCCCCTGAATATCTCAGCCATCACACGACAAGTCCAGGCAATACGGGGCACCGCCTCTAGACGCATAATCAGGCAACGATTGAAGCAGCTCCAGAAAGAAGGTGCAATACGCCAAGTAATTGGATTCGGCACTAAATACGAACTCGTTGAAAAATGACCAAGCGATTGACCACTTTTTCCCACCACATTAAACTAGGGTGCCCAGACCTTCTATGATCATGAGGTGATTGAAAGATGAAAGAAAACCTAACTAAAAGCAGAATCGTAGGAGTAAAGAAAATCTCTACTTTGAGACCAACATTAAGAATAGATGTACTGACCTCAGCTGCAAACAACAGCTCCGCTGATCAACACAATACTAACGTGGCGAAAAGAGCGCTCTTGGAAGCGGAACGCAAAAAAGCGACAGCTCTCATAATACTTAGACGTCACGCTTTCATCTGTTAACAATTCGAGGTGTAAGACAAAATGCCAGAAAAAAATAATGTAAGCGACGCAGAAGAGGTTAAAGAAATCCTGAGTGTTGTCTCAACTGAGATTCCAGCTCTCATAAAAGGGATCATATCGAGCGTCTTCAGTGAAGAAGCAGGACGTAGCATGGGCAAAGCTGCTGCAGCCTTCTACAAGGAACTGAAGGAAAGTGGTATGCCAAATGAGATAGCTCTGAAGATGACAGAGGATTACATGAGTACATTTACAAGCTTAGGAGATATCCTCAGACACGCTGGGTCGGGAAAGAAAGGCCTTTTCTTCTCGAAAGAGAAAAATAGAGAGCGGGAAGAGGAAGAAGAGTAGCTTTAATCAACTCCCCCTCAGGAAAAGAGCGGCAACTTGCTGATAACAACAATCCTGCGTATCTCAATAAGAGTCATTCAACTACTCGCTAACCTATTTTCCATATGGATAACATTCGGCTGGAAAGTCAGAAAGACAAGAAAAGCCTTTGAGAGAGAACTCATCCAACAAGGCATCCCAAAAAGGGAAGCTAGAAGGCTAAGCAGATCAATCAAAGAAGCAAAGGATCAGATAATGAGCTCTCTATGGAAATTGGCTTTCAGCATGTAACTAACATAAGCTTAGCCGGGGTCTTTTTCAGCCGCCAACTCCTTGACCCCTTAACCCTTTAACCTCTTTAGATCTTCGAAGATCTGAGAACAACAAAGAGATGAGAATGAAATGTTGTACCTCATAGATTCAGCTAATTTAATTGCTTCCTTCGTTGGAAAGGCGATGGCGTTTACTCCAGCCTTAACTGCCCATATATCGGTTTCAATTCTATGTCTTCCTTTTGGCCGCATACACCCTAGTGCCAGAGGAACTGTTGGCATCATAGATCTAGCAGCTAGAACGACCCTTCCTATTTCAGAAGGCTTAGGAGGTTCAACGTTTTCCATCATGGTTCCGCGTATTGGCATGAAAACTATGATTATAATTGCCGAAGGCTCATAACGCGATATAATTCTAAGAGCGTTCAGTTCACCCTTCAATTGGCCATAATGAAGCCCCACTAAAACATGGGGCACAGTTGGGATATTCGCGCTATGTAAGGCTTCAAGGGATCTTTCATAGTCTGCAACTGAGACTTGTAGGTTGTAGATTTCTCTTATCGTTTCGTCTGATCCAATCACATCAATCAACGCTGCGTCTATTCCCGCCCTTCCCAGTTGATTAGCTAGACTCCTACTAACAACCCCCGTGTGAACAACCAGAGTTAATCTCAACTCCTGCTTGATCTCCATCATCGCATCTACAAACTCGATGAGGGGAACGGAACCATCAGGCAAACACCCTCCACTGATCAAGCAGCCTACGGCTCCTTTCCTCTTCAAATCCTTACAGAGCTTCACCAGTTCTCTCGGGGAATCAACGGGATACATGGTGTTTAAAACGACACCACCACAATGTTTGCATTTCAAGGAGCATGAGGAACCAGTTATAGAGATTGAGGGGAACGCCACTGTTGAAGAGCAGTAGTAATCCGTCTTATAGTAGACAAAGCTGGGAACATAGAAGCGGATATCGTTACCAAAATACTTCCAGCTAGAGTTACGCGCCTTCTCAAGAACCTCCTCAAGATCTTCCTCTCTTGTTCGCAGCAGATATTCATAATCCAATAAGTTCAAGCTCCAATAGTGCTCCAAATTCTCCACTTATAAACGTGGCACATTCGGATCCCTAGTGTACAGAATAACTGTAGAAAGAGATGGTAAGTTGATACCTATGTGTCGATTAGTCCAAGGCGAAGTAGACACGTCTATTATTCTTACCTTTATTTTGAGTTTTAAGCAGTCTAATCTGCCCCACTTCTTTCAGGTTCTTAACATGGGTCCCACCATCAGCTTGTTTATCGACGCCAACGATTTCCACTATGCGAAGGTTAGGAATATTCGGTGGAAGGGCTTCAGCCATCTTTATTACACCCGGGATCTTCAAGGCTTCTTCCGTAGGAAGCTCAAATGACTGCACAGGGATCCCCTTCTTGAGTAAATCATTTGTTTTTTCAAGGTAGGTAGTGATGGTTTTAGGGTCGTACTCTTCTAAGCTGAAATCGAAGCGAACCTTGTCTTCCTCAAGCTGATTGCCGGTGACAAGGGCTCCTGTACCCTCACAGAGAAGCGCTGCGAACAAATGAGCAGCTGTGTGGCTTCGCATCAACTTGTATCTCCGTTCCCAATTTAAAATACAGCGAACTTTGTCGCCAGTGTTTAGGCCACTCTGATCAACCTCATGAGAGGTTTCCCCTGAAAACTTGCCAACGTAAACGACATCATAATTCTCCTTTCCCTTCACAATCTGTCCGGTGTCATGAGGTTGACCTCCACCTCTAGGATAAAAAATTGTTTGATCCAGAACTACGTACTTCCCATCCTTAACAGAAACTACAGTGGCATCACATTCTCTGAGATAGCTGTCCTTCAAGTACAAAGCATATGTAACCATGTTAACCCCTTAAACTGTAACCTTTTCAGATTTATAGGTTGACCTTTCGCTCAGTCTAAGGTAGCTCATCCATCTATCGCCAAGCAGGTTTCCTCGCAATCTTCGCTGCCACAAACCCAATTGACAAACCAACAAGAATCCCCACTGCAAGGTCTCTCAATGCGAGCAAATGCGCAGAGCCCGGGTTTTCGATGGGTCTGTCGGGCAGATCGGAAGAGTAGTCTAATGGTTCACTTCGTGAAAGATTGCGGTGGGTTATCTGGACTACTACGCCAAGAACCCAATACGGGGGGACTTCCCATGGATCCGGTTCAGGATTATTATCACCCATAGTTC
>SOJC01000087.1 GCA_004376645.1 Candidatus Bathyarchaeota archaeon | reverse complement strand
TAATGCATGAAAATACTTTGCTGCCTAGGTGCAACCAGCCTGTGGGTTTTGCCAGATTTCCTTCTATAGGCTAGGGTTACTAGATTTAGAAAAAAAAGATGAGGAGTTTTGATTCTTCTATGTTATCCTTTTCTTAGTTCGAAGTAGTCAGCAAAGAATAGTAGTCCTTGGATTATGAAGTACAATCCAACGATCCATTGTAGTAGGTTTGGGAACACAATCACGAGTATTCCAAAGATGAGGGCTATTAAGGCAAGGATTGGCTTTGACACAGTTACACCCATCTTCTTGAGTCCTCTTTCTATAGTTTCACCCATATCTTCTTCCTCATTGAATGGTTCCAGTTCTCACAGTTTTATAACTTGCGCTAGAAACTCCAAAATACCAGTTATTAGCTAGGGCTTGTGGGTTTTGCCAGTTTTTCTTCTGTATGTTTTCTCTCTTATGAATTCAGTGGGATTGTGGTTGGGGGGGAGTAAGATAGATCGAAAGGAGAAAGGAGGAAATTTTTAACGCTTTTCCCAACCACCAATAGAATATAGCGATAAACGTTGATTTAATGCCACTTTTTAGAACGTTTTGTTCTAATTTTAGAACAGGCAATAATGTGTTGCAGTTTTATGGCTTGTGGAAGAAACTCTAGTCTGGGGCTACTAATTAAACTGCATGTATTGGAATCCTGCTTTGAATAGATTGGAGAAGCTTGATTTAGCCCTGTCCTAGTTCTAGGTTAGCGCGTTTTCTTCTCTATGTTAGGGTTGTTGAAGTGAAGTTGGATTGAGAGGTGACAGTTGATCTACGTGTCCTTTTTGATATGCTCTCCGAGATACTTTAAGGTGAGTGGTCTAAGTATGTTGTCGCTTCTGAGGCTGACGACGAAACTGTCTATGATATCTGGAAACTCTCCCCACTTCTGCTCACGATTTTTCATGTAGTCGACATAGTCAGAGTAGCTTCTATGTAACGTAATGTTAATCAAATCTTTTCCCAATCCACGTGCACGCATAAGGCTTATTTATAGTTGACAAAGTCGGACTCGACAGAGTGGCATCAAGCACACTAAGCCGACGGAAATGTCACAGAAGTAGGCGCAGTGAAGCACATAGACGGGGAACTGGAAAGTGTGTAAGGAACCTCCACGGGTCTATGGAATTCTGCTTCGCACGATTAAGGTGGTTAGCCAAGAACACGTTTGGTGGGATGGGCATCATTAAGGTTTAATGCCGTGCTTCTCGTAAGTTAGTCTTTTTTTAATCAAATCTTTGACTTCGTTGAGGAAATCTTGGTTGTCCTCTAGACTTAGGAACTGAGCTCTGTGCTCTTCGAAACCTTCTGGGATTTCCACTTTCATATGGATGAATGGTTTTCCCATCGCCATCTCAAACTCTCGCTTCGCTTCGTCATATTCGCCTTCCGGTTTCTTTGCCTGCGACTCGATCCACTTCTTAACCTTAGCCATTTTCTATCCCCATAATCCAAATCTTGCAATTAAGTAAAAGCTGGAGAAGCCTAGCTGAAGTAGCGACGTTATGATTCCTACTTTCGTGAATTCGCTGAAACTCATTGAAATCCCTTCGCGTTTAAGAGCTCCCACAGCCATTATGCAGACGGATCCGCTTAGCGGAGTTGTCGCTCCTCCTAGGTTTGTTCCCAGGATGAGTGCCGATGTGACTGGTGGCTGAAAGTCTGGAAGATGTGGATTCAATGAGAAAAAGTTTGTGATTACTGGAGTGAATGTTAAGGCAATAGCGATGTTGCTTACGATCGCGCTTGCGATTCCAGTGAACCAAAGTGTCGTGAGGGTTGCCGTTAGTGGGCTGTTTCCAGCTAGTTGGAAAATCTGCACTGATACTTCGCTCAGAAACTCTGTCTTCTGCAACCCTCCCACTATGAACATGAAACCAGCGATGAAGAATATAGTCTCCCAGTCAAGTCCTTTGAATATATCCGTCGGATCAGAGTTGCTTAAAACCAAAGCCAGAATACCGCACCCCAATGCAACAGCTTCAGGACCAATACCGAAAGTCTCTAAGGTAAAAAAGAGAAACACCATCAAAACAAGGGTTAAGATGGATTTAAAGAAGAGTTTCTTGTCTTTCACACTCTCCCAAGGACTATATTCTGGAAGTTCCTTCTTAGTTCCTAGCCTTGACTTGAAGAGCAGGTAGAGAGCGAAAATAGTTATGAACCAGAGAGCAATCTCACCTATCATCAAATAACTGATGAAAGCTGTGAAGCTAAGCCCTGTTTCTACCCCAATTATCATGTTACTCACTGAACCAATCAAGGTGCTTGTGCCTCCAAGGTTTATCATTATTACTGCAGAGAGGAAATAGGGAATAGGGTCGTAATTGAGAAGCTTACTTATTGTCACAGTAGCTGCTGCCATCAGCAGCATCGCTGTTGGGTCGCTGAGAAACATGGAAACGACTGCAGAAGTTATGCACATTGAAACAAAAAGCCAGCTAGGATTCCCTTTTGAAAGCTTAACCGCGTAGAGAGCACTGAAGCGGAATAACCCGCTTCTTTCAGCGACTTCTACAACAATCATTGTGCCAATGATCAACCCAAGAAGCCTCATGTCAATAAACCCCCCTGCTTCTTCATAGGAAAACACGCCGTATTGAAGCCCAAACCATGCAATAAGCAAGGCTCCACTCAAAGCTGCAATTGACATGGGAACGAACTTAGTTGCTGAGAGAAGAACGGTCAAGAAGTAGATGAGAATGAAGACTAAAACAATTACCATTTCCATAGTCTTCAGCCGTCTTCTTCCTGTTCAGCTATCTTAGAGAGGCGATCAGCCAATGATTCTGCTCTCGACTCTATAATCCCATAGAAGATTCGTCCCATGTCGTAAATCAATATTATGATGATCCCGAGTCCGATGTAAATAATCGCTGTTGACAGCCATGCCCCCATATTTCCTTCTATTGTTCCAACAATAGGAGAGAGAGCGGTCGCTATGAGGATGACAACAATTATGTAGATCAAGTCTCTAGCCGCCCTCTTTGGAGATTTTTCTTCGGTAATGCCTAAACGTTTGATGAATATGTCTGTCAGAATATCTATTAGCACTAAAGCGTCAGAGAGGGCTCTGATCAGGAAAATCGCTGTGAAGGCCAGAGCTACAATCCAAATGAGAGTGACAAGGCCCCCTTCAATGCCTGGAATAGTTATGTCTTTGAGAGGAGTGATTTCGCGCGTCTGCCAAACAACATGGCCTATCACCCCAAAAATCACAGTCATTACCAGGCTCATTGTAAGCCTTGGAAACCTAGCTCGAACTTCTCTTCTGATCTTAGTCAATCTCCAGCCATCCCTGCTGCCGAGACATTCACATTTTATGCTCAAATAAACTATTAAGACTATAGTCTACACAATTCCTAGAGCGTCTACGTCATCTCGATTCTAACCGATTCTTTTTTTCACAGAGATATCAATAGCCAGTTGATGCCAATTTGGCCCCGTTTGTCTGACCACTCGTCCAAAAGACGCTTCAAACCCCACATTTAGACGTTGGAGAACAGAAGCAGCCTTTCCTCTCGCCTTCTCAATCGGGTCTTCCCCCTCGCCTGCGTGTTCGAAGCCATAATAGTGAACCCACCCTGCAGGAGATTTCACCGCAGAAACTGCAGAGTCAAGGAATTCATGCGCCCTCTCAGGAAGAGGCATAAGAACCCTATCAGCCTTACCCTTCAAAACTCTCTCAACAATCGATCTCGCGTCACCTTCGATTGGAAGAACCTTATCCACAACCTTATTCAGCAAAATATTCTCCCGCATATATTCCACCGCAACAGGATTCACATCAATTGAATACACCTTTGAAACCTTCGAATGTTTGGCAATTACTATCGAGTAGCAGCCTACACCTGCAAACATGTTCACAACGACGTTTCCTTCTTCCACCAAGCTGGCAATTCGCATCCTTTCGAAGGCTAGCCGCGGAGAGAAGTAGCACTTGCTAATGTCGACTTTAAATAAGCATCCATACTCTCTGTGAACGGTTTCCGTTTCTCTTTCCCCAGCGATCAACTCAAGGTTGCGCAACCTAAAATCGCCAGTTACAGGACCTGACTGCCGCCAAACAGATCTGACATGCTTATGCTGAAGTATCAAAGCCTCAGCAATGGCTTCACTATGGTGCAGAGCCTGTTCAGGTATGCGCACAACAGCGATATCTCCAATCACGTCATATGATTTGTAGATCGCGGCGATATCCTCGGAATCTAATTTTCCTTTTAGTAGCGCCTTCAGATCTCCCTTCAAAGGATACACCTTCTCTGTCTACCCGCATGTGGGTGTAGTAGCCAATCCTTCTCCAATAAACCTTTCAATCGGGGACGCAATAGATTTAAATTTCACGTTGGTTACCCCATCGTTAAGAGGTGGAACTATCCTTGTCTGAAGAATCTGGCGTCGAGCTCATCTATGAGTGTGTGAGGTGTTGTGCAAAGGTGCATACAAAAGAGTTGGAGTTGCGTGGTGGAGGAATCAAATGTACATTCTGTGGATATCGTGTTCTTAAGAAGATCAGACCTCCAGTCGTGAAACGGGTTTCAACGAAGTAGTAGACATCACTCTATGCTGCTTAAGGCCAATCTGGCTAACCGGACTTTGTCTTGAAGAGAACGCATAATGGTATTGGTCACAATTGCTTTAATGTTGAGTCTCTCAACTCTCTCTTTATCATCCTTGTCAACATCATCCATGATGAACACATCAAGAAAATCTCGGTAAAGAAAGGCAACAGAGTAGGCTGAGACTTCGAGACCAAGTCCCCTCATCAACTTGTCAGCTGGACCCTTAATTGTAGCGCCACCCACAATGGGGCTTATAGCAATGATCTTCGCCTTCGTTTCCCTCAAAGCCTCTCGGATTCTGCTAACCGCCAAGATTGGTCCGATGCTTACTATTGGATTGCTCGGGCAGACGATTACTCCATCAGCTTCTCGTATGGATTCGGTGACGCCTGGAGCAGGGTCTGCAGATTCCGCGCCTTCAAATGTTACATTCAACACCTTGTCTCTTGCTCCTCTCTTCACAAGGTATTCTTCAAAGTGCATCTCTCCAACATCTGTGCCAATTTTCGGCGTGACCTTGTCGTTAGTCATAGGGATTATCTTCGTTCTCAGCCCGGAAGCTCTGCAAATAATGTCTGTGACCTTATGGAGAGGATACCCCTCTTTCAAGAGATGTGTTCTATGAATATGTGTGGCAAAATCTTTATCCCCAAGCTTAAACCACGTTTCCAAACCCAGTTTCTTCAACATCTCGAGAGCGTGGAAGGTGTCATTTCGGATTCCCCACCCTTTCTCTTCATCCACGATCTCGGTCAACGTATACATTATTATGTCTGGATCAGGGGACACATGTAATCCATAGAGGTTTATATCGTCACCCGTGTTGACAACAACCGTTATCTTCTCTTGAGGAATCACCTTGATAAGACCTTGAAGGAACCTTGCGGCTCCCACTCCTCCAGCTAGACATGTTACTCGCTTGATCAAGGAAACACCAAACGAATCATTGAGCCCTCGACGGCTTGATGGTAAAGGTTGAAACCATTTATTAGAAGATCTCTTTTTCACCCACCCGCCTCAGTGCTTTTCCTCTAAGTTTTACAGGAGGTTCAACTATCTCATCTATTCGTCTCTCAGTTGTCTTTCGCTTGACTGTTTCTCCGCATATGCCGCCTGGCAGAAGACGCCGCTTCACGCAGGTTGCGTAGTTGCAGTCATGGACATTGCATACTTCATCAGTCCATCTGCACCACACGTCTTTGCTTCGATAGATTGCTGAGTTTTTTGCGCACTTGAAGAGATCACATCTTGGGGAACAATATTTCACTTCACCCAACGAGGCACAACCTCAATGTTGTTTTTTCACAAAATATTGTGCTATTCTACTTCTGACAAAAATGCCTAAGGTGTTCTAATATTATAAACCTTTCCGATAAATTATTCATTCACCTGACGAGCCTTAAGTCTGCGATACACGAGTGAAAGCGAGAAGGCTACTGCTAGAATGAGCACAAAGACGACTATGATGAAATGAGTCATCTGGGTCAGTAAGCCACCTAACGATACTACACTGGCAATCTTCAGTGTAACCGTTCGAGGCTCAATGAGGCTGAACGTTGCAATCTCGTAAGGTTTTCCCTCCATAAACACGAAGGCTTTGTAGTTTCCACCAACAAGGTCAAGGAATTGAGCTACACCATCTCCTTCCGTGGGAGCAGATGATAGGGGTACCCCTTCCCTTTCTACAGTTACATTAGCATTTGGTATTGCCTGTCCAAAATAGTCCACTACTCTAATGTTGAGAGTCAGGGGATATAGACTGCAGGAAACATTGAAAACTGTATGAGGAACATCAAGGATAACCCATGTTTCGTTTAGGAGAGCGTCGTTAACGTATATCAGGACTCCGTATTTTCCGAAGATCAAATCGAATTCAACGTTCCCATTGAGGTCTGTGACATTCCACTTTGCATAAGAATCTTCAGGAGCGTTTTTTCCAATGCTCCACTCGTAAACCTTCACTTGTGCGTCCTGTAGCGGTGAGTCCGCTCCATCTCTGCCATAAACGTTCATGAGGAGCCTATATGTTGGGCAGGTTATATTGAGCCAAACTGATGATGTGACGTTTACCATTGTCACGTTGAAGAGGCTTTGGTAGCGTCGGGCCTCAATGGAGTAGTTGATGTTTGCAAAGACGTTCTGAAATACTGTTGTACCGTTTATATCAGTCTCATAAGTGAGAGATCCATTTATCGGTACGTCTAAGCCGCCTATTTCTGAAGTGTAGCTGAAGTTTGTCTGCAACTCAACTGATGGGAGCGGAGCACCACTTTCATCCGTGACAGCGACTCTGATGTGGGCAAGAGAACAAGTAATATTAACAGCCGAATCTCCAGTGAGATTTCCAATTAGACTGGTTTCCGACGTTTCACCGACCTGTTTTTTTTGGGGAGCAGACAGATTCCAGAATGCAACGAAAGTGTAATTAGTCGCTTCCAAATAGAAGGACGCAACTCCTTCACTCGTAGTCTTTGTATCCACTGTTGAATTCGAGAGGTTCCTAGCTTCAACTAATACGCCACTGACTAACTCGTTGTCTAAATTGTATGCCCAAACCTCGCAGGAGAAGGATTTCGTGGTGACGGTGAAGTTTTGAACGTCAAGCACTGGCTTCTCAAAGGGTTTCCAAGAAACCTCAACCTTATACGATCCTAAGCTAGCGTTTGCAGTGATCGTCCAATTAGCCTCGACAATCCCTGAGACATTCGGGAGGGATTCAAAGACTATTTCATCTTCGTAAGTTATTCGAATTCTAAAGGCTTCTGACACTGTGAAGTTCAGCGCCTTAATCTTCACGGTTTGGAACCTATAATACTCTGAAGCATCCGTCAGGCCAATTGTGAAGTTTCCCGTTGCGAGTGTTTCATTAGAAACTTTGACCAGAGTAATCTCATAATCCCCAACAAAGAAGGTTGTGCGGTTTCCGCTGTTGAAATCGGAAGGATAGTTTTTGCTGGTTGTCCAGTAACCTTTCAAACTTGTCAGGATGAGGATCTCCTCTGAAGAGGACGTTACATTAGCTGGGTCTTCCAATGTAATCCTTGCGTGATCTGTCTTGTTGGCTTCTTCCCCTGTAATCATAGCCACTATAGTCACATTTGAACCCTCTTGCAGCTGGTTTGGTCCTGGGGGAATCACAGCTTTGATAGTGTACCGGGTCTGAATCGTGAAGTTCCAAACCGCACTCTCTGTGTCGTTAAGAACGTCTCGCAATCGGACCTCGTGCAGACCAGCTGTACTGTTTGGAACAATGAAAATGTCAGAGACAGCTGTGAGATCTGCCGTACCGTTCTTCGCAAGTTCTCCGTCAAACAGAATCTCATAAGATCCGTTTACTGTGCTAATTTGACCGATCACATTAACCTCTGTGCCCACGTGGCCTTCTGTAGGCGTCATTTCATTGATTGAGACTTCAGCGGAAACTTCCCGGGCTAGGAATGCTAGATGAGAAACTGATAAAATCAAGATAAATAAGAAGATGATGACTTTTCTATGTGTTGTTTCTGTCATGTCTTTCCCTCACATTAAATGTCAACGAATGGTTTGTCATTTCTTATTAAGGGAACGCTTTAAACTTTTATCTATTACCCACTGAGAGCGAATTCTCTAATGCCCCCTAATATTATGTAGGCAATCGTATTCGCCTTGCATAACTGGTAAATAACCGATTCAATAAGAACCTTCAGGAACAGTCACGATGATCACCGAGATCTTGAATTTTGTGGAGGAGCATGAGCAGTGGCGGGGGAGGGAATGCATTAATCTGATTCCTTCTGAAAACATAATGAGTCCTCAGGTGCGATCCTTACTATCTTCTGAGATAGGCCACCGCTACACTTCACCTGGACGCTTCTACATGGGCACACGGCTAATCGATGAAATCGAAAGATTCGGTGAAGAAATAGCGATGAAACTTTTCAAAGCTGAAACCGCTGATCTGCGTCCTCTTTCAGGCCACATTGCTGACCTGATTTTTCTCGCTAACATGGCGAAACGAGGCGATGTGTTGATGTGCGTTTCTGCTGACGATGGAGGGTATCCAGGAATATGGCGCGGCGGCTTACCCAGTGTCCTAGGTTTGGAAGTGGAAGCCTTTCCGTTTTCCAAAGACAGAATGAACATCCAAGTCAACAAAGCGCAAGAAGCGATAGTCAAAGTGAAACCTAAGGTGATCGTCTTTGGTGCAAGCCTCTTTCTCTTTCCTCATCCAGTCAGCGAGCTGACAGAAGCTGCGAGAGCGGTTGGGGCATGCGTCGGATTTGACGGGTCTCACGTTATGGGTCTAATAGCGGGCGAGAGGTTCCAAAGCCCGCTTCAAGATGGCTCCTCAGTTCTTTTCGGTTCAACTCACAAAACTTTCTTCGGACCTCAAGGAGGCATCATACTTGCAGATGAAGAAGTGGGGACCGTATTGAAGGAGAAGATATACCCTGTTTTTGTGGACAATGCACATTGGAATCGAATAACTGCCCTAACTCTGGCCTTAGCAGAGATGGAGAAGTTTGGAAGTGTCTATGCTGGGCAAGTAATACGTAACTCGCAAGCCTTAGGGAGGGCGCTGGACGACTATGGCTTTCCCGTTGTAGGTTCAAGTCTTGGCTACACTGAATCCCATCAGGTTCTGATGAATTTTGGCGGATATAAACGTGGAAGAGAAGTCGCTGAAAAACTGGAGAAATCTAACATAATTGCTGATTGCGGAGTTAGACTTGGCACAAGTGAGGTGACAAGAAGAGGGATGAAAGAGGGTGAGATGGAGAAAATCGCCCAACTCATAAAAGAAGTTATCATTGATGAGAAAGCATCTAGCAAAGTAAGAGCGGAAGTTGAAGACTTAGCAGAAGAATTCCAAAAGGTCAACTACTGCTTTCAAACTTGAAAATCCTACAAGACCGAAGAGTTCACTATACAGCAAATTTACACGAGGATCTGCGCCACCCCTAATCTACTGAAACTTGTCCGTTTCTTGGTCTATTAGAATGACTAGTTTTTCTCTTCCAAATGCATGCATGCAACGTTCGTTCCTGATCCAGCGCAACATCTGGAAGAGGAAAGGCTTCCTCAACACTGTACCTTGCGGATAGCCTACAGCCAATTCATCATTTTCAAGCAGCAAGAACCCTATGTCAAATATGTCGCCAATTCGGATCAGATGGTCGTCTATGATGGGAATCCAATTATGTGCGACGCAACTGACGGAGCCATTACAGTCGTATCTGAATCGGCTTGGCTTCTCATTGCAGTGCTAGCTTTAGCTGCGCTGTTGATGCCTCTCTTGAGGAGGAGACGAACAAACAAAGACATACACAAATGGTTTGATGCAGTGTCGAAATAGTGTCAGAACAGTAGCGAAGAAACGTCTTGGAACGTCATAGTTATTAGGGAGACTTGAACCTGATTCTCTTA
>SOJC01000098.1 GCA_004376645.1 Candidatus Bathyarchaeota archaeon | reverse complement strand
GAGATGCTTGGAGCTTCCAAGAACTCTTTAGGCGCAATAGCAGAAGCCTGGAGAGAAATGCCAAAGACCCTTAAGTTCGTAACAGTGGCGTTCCTGGTGAGCGCTTTTGAAGAACCTATGTTTCGAATGTTCACAGCCCTCTACGTATTTGACGTAATCGGAGTAAGCGAGATGCAATGGGGCATCGTAAACACTGCTTCAATTGCAGCAACACTCGTTCTAGGGTTCCCTCTCGGCAAAGTTGTTGACAAGATTGGACGGAAGAAATCCATACTCCTCGCCTACACTCTCTTCATCCCATCAACCATACTCTTCATATCTGCAAGGAATTTCCCTCTACTACTCACGGTAAATCTACTGTTCGCCATGGGAGGATGCCTAATAATGCCAGCTTACAACGCGTTGCTAGCCGACCTGATCCCTAAAGAGAAGAGAGGCAGAATTATGGGAACAATCGTAACCTTGAACATCCTAGCAACAGTTCCCGCATCGGCTCTAGGCGGGATCCTCTACGGCGTAGCCCCCACATATCCATTCATCTTAGCCATGATCCTAGGGGCCACTGTGAGCCTGCTAATACTATTCACAGTTAAGGAGCCCAAGACGAAGGAAGAGTAGATATCGCAGCGCAGGAAGTAACTCCCATGACTCTTGGAACCTTCACAGAATAATTGCTCTCTCAACATGGGTCTGCGATGCTTCGAAACTGATGGGCGAGAGGGATTTGAACCCTCTCCACAGTGGAGATATCCCCCGCAAACTCCTCTTTTTTTCTGTTCCTGAGCGTGGGTCGCAAGCCTTGCAGCCAAGGCTGAGTGGAGAAACCTCTTAAGGGCTCGCGCGCAGCGAAAATAGCTATTATTTGTCAGAAAATAGCTAGAATATGACTAACTCCTCCAGTGGCAACGCAACAAACTTTGTCAGCCGCGCCATAATAGATGAAGAGTCTATCCTCAAGCACTACCGCCCCTTCAGGGAATACCACGTTGGGAACGTCGCCAACTTTTTCATAATCTTCCTCTGGTTCCAGAATTGGCTGTGGCAAACGACCAATAACCTTTGAAGGATCGTGCAGGTTCAACAATGCAGCGCCTGCTCTGTACTTATGGTCAGCGCTAACCCCGTGATAGATCAAGAGCCACCCTTTCTCGGTCTCTATCGGCGGCGGCCCAGTGCCTATCTTTTCTGCCTCCCACCCCCTTTCCGGCCTCATCACGATTTTGTGGGCATACCAGTCTTTGAGGTTTTCAGAATAGGCAATCCAAATGCTTGGGTGGTCTGTGCCGTAATCAGGACCTACCCAGTCACGAGGCCTATGGAGCATCACATACTTGCCATTAATTCTTTTAGGAAAAAGCACAGTATCCCTTTCATAAACTCCAGAAGGAGTAATGCAGCCATGTCTTCGCAAACGGCGAGGTAGACTATGTAGCTCATCCAAAGAGGATAGATCGTCTAATGAAGCTAAAGATATGCGAGGTGTGCCCCTTTCAGAAAGAATGACACGGGCTTTCTCACCGGATATGCCTAACCTGGGAAAAAGGGCTCTCGGAGGACCGCTTCGCCTGGAGTGAGCAACATACGTCATGTAAAGCTTGTTCTCAAGTATAACGGTTCGAGGGTCCTCAACCCCCTCCTTTTCATACTCTTCTACAGGCTCAAAGACTGGATTATCTAATCGTTCAAAATTGAAACCATCCTGACTTGTTGCACAGCCGATCCTAGAAACATATCTCTCGTATTCCCCAACCGCGCGATAAAGCAGATAGACTATGCCATTCCAATAGAAGGCGGCGGGATTGAAAACCGCTATAGATTCCCACCAGTTCTCTCCGGGTTCTAAAATGGGGTTATTCTCGTAACGTTTCAATTTCACTTTGCGTAACCTCAGTAGATTTATAATGCGCAACTCTTTATGAGCCTATTTGTGGTAAAACATCAAGCACTGAGAAGATGGATATGAAAATAGCGATAATGTCTCCTTGGAACGACTGTTGCGGCGTATCGGTTCATGCAGAGCTTATCGGCAAGGAGTGGATGAATCAAGGGCATGAAATCGTGGTCTTCGCTCCAACTGACGAGAGGGTTGGAGGCAGGATACCCGTTGAAACCGAGGATGAGAGATTCGTTTACAGAAACTGGGAGATGTACAGATACGGGGCTAAAGTTGAGGATGAAAGCGGCTTGGATTTATACTTCGACCCGAGTCCGATTGTCAACGAGGATTATGACTTCTTCGTCATCGAGAAGCCGTGCTTAACCCCTCTCGGGAAGCTACTCAAAATCTTCGATGTGGTAAAGCGAAAGGCGACCACGATAGCGGTTATGCACGAGGGAAGAGTTCCCCAAAATGTGAACTTCTACAAGTTTGATTGGGACGTAATCACATTGTTTGATGAACGTTACAAGAAACTTTTAGCCGACGTTATACCCACAGATAAGACACATATTGTACCCTACCCATGTCACCCAATTGTTGAAGGTAACATGCTGGAAGCCAGATCAAAGTTGGACCTTCCACAGGAGGAAGACACAAAAATCGTCCTAGCCTACGGAATACGCCTAAAAAACCTACGCGAAGTGCTTCCAATCTTCAAGGGGCTACGCAAAACATATGATGTCGTTCTATTGATGTTGACCAGCCATGAGGAGAGTGTTGGAGCTGCCAAAGATATAGGTCGCGAATACAAATTTACAATCTTTAGAAAAGAAGCCCCGCCGACAAGCAGGCTTTACACATACTTCCACGCTTCAAATGCCATCCTCGTACATAAGACTGCTGCGGACTACCTACCAACGTCAAGTACCGTCCACCTATGCTTGGGTTCAATGCGTCCTATCCTCTGCCCAGATAACAACTTCGTCGAAGTATTCGACGGAGAGGTGATGAAGTACTTAAACTTAGACGAATTGAGAGAGAGGCTCGTCGACGTTTTCGAGGGAAGAAACGTTCAATCCATCTTAAGTAACACGAGAAAGTACATAATAAGGAACTCAGCCAGCAACATAGCGAACACCCTAATGAGGCTAGCCCGGTCAGTTAAATGAAAGCAGAACAAATTTTTTAGACTTCAAGAAAGCATAGTTGTTTCTAACATGTTTGACTGTTCTTTTTGTCAATCGCGTGCATGT
>SOJC01000001.1 GCA_004376645.1 Candidatus Bathyarchaeota archaeon | reverse complement strand
GAAGTTTACTCCTCTCCTTTCCGAGGAGTCATACCACTTCCAAATTTCTTCAACTGCCTTTAATGAATATCCTTTGGCTCTCAACATGGCTTTGAAAGCAGTTGAAGGCTTCAACCAATCATCCCTTCCCAACCACCATAACAAGATAGATGAAATAAAAATTCTGTATTTTAAATCTCGATTAGGGATAAATATACTCTTCAAAGATATTCGCCAACCACTTTATTGTGAAGCCATTAGTTCCAATCCGTCCTTCACGAAGATCAACGCAAAGAGTATTAGAATGACTCCTAAAACGCGAACGATGAGTACATAATGCCTGCTTTTAATGAAAGCCTTGGATCGTTCCAACATTAAGACGACCCCAATCTTAGAGCCTATGAGCAAACAGTAGAATCCTGAAACGAAAAGAAGTGAAGCGGAGACGTGGACTTCCAGACTCTTGAAGATTAGCGGTCCACCGATAGAGAGCCAAAACAAGTAAGGTGAAGGGCTTAGAAAGTTTGCGATTACACCCTTCTTCAAGGCACCCCCCTTCCCCAGCACAGAGTCGACTTCATCAGCTTTCTCTCTCAAATTTCCAATACCTAAATACGTCAAATAACAGGCGCCAAAGATGGAAATCAACCCAATTATGAAGCGAAACCCCTCCAAACTCAACAATATGAATAGCACAAATAATATGATTGGTAGATCCGTGACTAAGGGTGCAACTGCAACTCTGACGCCATCTCCCCTTCCACGCTTCAATGTTTCAGAGACGACTAACGTGAGGAGGGGACCAGGCGACATACCAGCGGCTAAACCTAAGGCCATTCCAGAAACTAAGAATTCCAGCTGTATAATCATCAAAGACAGATTCAGGGAAGGAGCCATATGAAACTTGCGAGCCTTAACTCCAAATTTCCAAGGCTGCCCTCAACTCTCCATGAGTCTCAGCGTATTCTTTAAGACTTATGCCTTTCATCTTTGCGTCAACAGCCTGCCTCATCGCCTGGGCTCCCGCTGCTGTGCCATCTCTATGACCGTGGATTCCTCCTCCGGCTTGAACTATGAAATCTTCTCCAAAGATGTCAATCAGAGCTGGAACCAGTCTAGGATGGATCCCTCCAGAAGCAACAGGCATCACAACTTTCAAACCGTTCATCTCAGACTTCAACGCCCCAATATTCTCCAACACTTCCTGTTTCTTCTCAGACATCTTACCGACGGCAGTTCCTACATGAAGCTGATCTACACCAATGATTCTTGAGACTTTCGCGATTACTCGCATAGATATCCCGTGCTTATGATCTTTCGTGAAGGCTGCATGTCCAGCCCTATGAGCGTGAATGACCAAGTTCAAGTCATTATTCCTTAAAGTCTGGAGACCTGCAAAGCCACACGTGAGAACGTCCACCATGATATATCTCCCACCATGATCCTCCACAAACTCAGCTCGCTCTAGCATGCTATTCGTCTCAGAAGTAACATTGACCATGTAAACCTTCTTCTCCCCAGTCACCTCTTCTGCCCTATCTCTCCTTTCCAAGGTTTCAATAACACGGTCTTCGAAGATGTTGAAGCGTTGGCTGCTCAAATTCTCGTCATCCTTGACGATGTCGCATCCTCCTGACCAGGCTTCATAAGCCACTTCCGCGTGGTCTCTAGTTCTCAACCCAAGCTTAGGCTTGATTATCGTACCTAATAATGGACGATCTGTCACGTTCAGAACCTTTCTAACACCATCAACTCCAAATCTTGGACCCTTGAAGCTTCCCAAAATCTTGGCTGGAAAATGTACGTCATTCAACCTCAGATTCCTTAAAGCACCCAAACCGAATACGTTTCCTGCTATGCTACTGAGTATGTTGGGCATATTGGCAAGTTCAAATAAGTCAGTTGGATACGCGATTCGGATGTTATTGCGGTCAATCTCGAAGACTGTTGCATGCAATCTCTTCACATATGGCTTCTCAGTAGTTAGCTCAGTCCACGTACCGATGGAGCTTTCTGCGGCTACTCCTCCCGCAGCCTCTTCAATGCTGATTCCCTCTGGCTCAACGAAAAAATCGCAGATTAATTCGTCATCACTAGGTCTGTACGAGAGATCTACGAAATCCCTGTATCTCACATAACTTCCTCCAGCAAACCTAAACCCGCAATAGAACGACTGCAGTTCCTTAGATTTGATCCCGCTTAAAACCCTTTACAGTAGCTTTTCTGCAAAATATGAATTTCCTCTTTTACCGTAAGGTGTAAGTCTGTCTGTGTGAGCATCGCTAGGGAGACCTTTCCATAATCAGTCATATATTTGGACGGAGCAAAGGCTGTTCAAATGAATACATTCCTTTACTTTGCATGGTTCATGTAGTCTTTGATAGCAGCCTGCAGTGTGTTTGACGTTAGAACTGAGCAATGAATGTCCGCTTCAGGTAAGCCATCAAGGACTTCAATCAGCCTTTTAGAATCGATTTTTAAGGCTTCGGGGATGCGTTTGCCTTTAACTAACTCAGTTGTGATGCTGCCGCAAGCTATGCTCGAACCACAACCATCAGTCCAGAACTTCGCCTCCACAATCTCGCCATTTTTTACTTTGAGAGACATTTCCATAGTATCCCCACAGGATCCAGTTATTCTTGCGGCGCCATTGGCATCTTTAATACGACCAACATTTCGAGGATTCATAGCATGCTCAATAGCCTTCTCCGAGTAAACCTTGCGCATTTCGGACATGACCATTTTCTCAACACTTTCAAACCCCAATGCTTACTATCTCCCTTCATAGTTTTGTCTCACTAAAACCCTAGATTGAATAACTCAAACATTCACATGGAACACTTGTCTGCATTCATACGCGCGAGCGATAGGTATGCTCCGCTAGGCAAAAGTGTTTTGCTCAAAGAGCCGAGACTTTTACGATCGATTGTGTACATGCGTCAAAGCATCTTGAATAGCTTCTCTGACTTTTGTTCCAGCTTCTGCCTTAATCATAGTTACACCATGTTGTTCAAGTATTGTTGATGCACCTGGACCGAATTGTGGAGCAATTATCAAATCGATTTTTAAATCTACCAATTCTTTGACCACAATTGGGCCCGCCCCATGTATGTATGTTGCAGCAGGGTTTTCGATAAGCTTCACTCCTTGAATCTCCCCATCTTCAATTTGTACGATTGTGAAAGTGTTGGCTCTTCCAAAGACCTCTGAAACATTATCCTCTAGCTCTTTCTTTTCATTCGTTGCTACGGCTATTCTAAACTTTTTCCTATTCAAAGTATCTCTTCCATGCGATTGCGCGTGTAATATCAAACAAAAATTGGAAGGTATGAGTTAGAAACTATGTCCTCCTCTGCTTCTTTGTAAACTTGACGGTTCTACGGTTCTGAAGGTTGACTTTTTCCCTTTTCAAGTGTTACTCTTAACTCTTTGATTCTTGCTTCAATTTCTGTCATTTCTTGTTTAAGGTCTTCGTTTTCTGCTTCTAACTCTTTTTTGTAGTTTTCTAATGCTGCTACTTCTTGTTTTGGAGATTGAGATTGTAGTGCTGGTGGATATATTGGTGGTGGATAGGCATATTGCATTGGTGGTGGATAGGCATATTGACTTTGCGGTGGGTAACCCCGCCAACCTCTACCAAAGCCCATGCCGAATCCTCTACCGCGTCCTCTGCCAAAACCTCGACCTCCTCCTCTACCAAAGCCAAATCCTCTTCCATACCCAGGTGTTGGATTCATGAATCCAGGGACAGGATAACCAGCACAATAGCCGGCTGCTCTTCCAGTCATGGGTCCTAAACCCCAAGGTCCAGTTCTATCTCCTCTTGGCATCTTTTATTTTCACCTCCATTTCTGTGTCTATGCACGTTTTACTAAAATTAGAATATGCACAGAAATATATAAGTGTTGCGCCGACATATATGTAAACAACGCAGAGGAATAATCAAGTCGATGTGGAAACAAGGACGTAGACGAAGACGTGGAAGAAGAGGAAGATTCCCAAAACCCGTTAGAGTAGGAATAACTCCACCGATAACAGGTCTGTTTCCTAATCCACGTGGAAATCTTGAACCTATATTTATCAATAGCGCAGAGCTGGAAGCTTTTAGACTCGTTGACCTAGAGGGACTATCACAAGAAGAGGCAGGACAAAGAATGGGCATTTCAAGGGGAACCGTCTGGAGACTCGTGCAAAATGCAAGGAAAAAAACAGCTCAAGCACTCATAGAAGGAAAACCCCTGCAAATAGTTTAACGCGAACGTTAACTCAGGAGTGGAATATCCATACATTTGTATGCATCCAACGCTTTGGCTCTAAACTTCACCACTGCGCTAACAGCTATTGTTGGAGGAATAGCTGGTTACTATCTCTCACTATACCTCGGAGAATCTATGATCTACATTCTACCATTTGCAGCAGGAGGTTTTATCTACATAGCTGCTTCAAACGTGGTTCCTCAACTCCATGAAGAAGTTAACCCAGAAAAGTCATTAGCATCTATTGTCTTCTTTCTTCCAAGTTTCGTGTTCGTGCTATTCGCAAAGCATTACTTTTCGCATTCGGGTGGAAGTAGCTGATTTGGTAGATCTAAAAAAATTGGCTTTCGGTCCTGTTCCATCAAGACGCTTAGGACGAAGCTTGGGTATAAACAACGTTCCAACGAAAACTTGCACATATTCATGCGTCTACTGCCAAGTAGGAAAAACCCTAACCATAACGACTAAAAGGCAACCTTTCTATGCACCAGAAGTGATATTCAACGAGGTTAAAAGGAGAGTAAATGAAGCATATTCTAGGAATGAAAAAACTGATTATCTAACTTTCGTTTCTAACGGAGAGCCAACTCTTGATGTCAATTTAGGCAAGGAAATATCCTTGTTGAAGTCTATTGGGATTCCGATAGCTGTCTTAACTAATGCTTCGCTTATTTGCCACAATGACGTGAAGGAAGAGTTGCTTAAGGCAGATTTTGTTTCTTTAAAAGTTGATGTTATCAGCAAAGACTTATGGAGAAAGATAAATAAGCCGCACAGAGCCTTAAAGCAAAATGCTATTTTGGAAGGCATAAGTGAGTTTGTAAGAGATTTTAAGGGAACCGTTGTCAGTGAAACGATGCTCATAGATGGGATTGACTATGGAAACGAATTGGAGAAGATAGCAGATTTTTTGAAACATTTGAAAAGATTAGACAAGGCTTACATTGCCTTACCAACGAGACCGCCAACGGAGAAGTGGGTTAGACCAGCTAAGGGAAAGACTATAAACGCTGCTTTTCAGGTCCTTTCCAAAAAGCTTGGCTCGAATAGAGTTGAATATTTGATGGGTTATGAGGGAAACGCATTCGCTTTCACTGGGAAGGTTGAGGAAGACTTGCTGGGTATAACTGCAGTGCATCCAATGCGTAGAGAAGCAGTTAAGAAACTTTTAAGAAAAGCAGGTGCTGATTGGAATGTTATTGAGAATCTTTTACAAGAACACAAACTTTTAGAGCTTAATTACGAAGGAAACACATACTACGTGCGAAGTCTACCAAGCAGAACTTGAACAGGCACGTGTGTTTCAGCCCAATATTTCCGATAGGTATGATCAACTTTTTGGCTTGATTCGTCAGCTAAAGTTTCCATAGAAGACAAGTGTAGTTCCAAATATGGAGTTAGTGATTCAAAAAGGTTGGTTTAAGACTCTTTAACCGAGTGATTTTCAGCTCTGGCACATCTAGGATTCTAGTGCTAGCCTATTATGATGGTCTTAATGTCTATGAGGATGGGGACTGATAAGAGGATGATTAAGGCGAGGTGAGGGATGATGAGCGTTGTTGGTACGGGGATGGGGAACCGTGTGAAGACGGGAAGTAAGGCGGCAGCGATTGGCACTGCAAGTAGAAGGTTTGAGGAGTGAGGTTGAATGAAGAACTCTATATCTTTCGTCTTCACTAGAAGAAGCAACATTAAGCCGAAGAGAGCAACTTCAATAAATACAAATGTCGTGTTCAGGGCTTGAAGGCCTGCATAGAACCAACTTTCAGAAAGGGGGAAGAGAAGTTGTATTCCCTGGTCTCTACATGTGCTCGTCAGATAGTCTCCCAAGAGAGGATGAGAGATCAAAGCTGCTATGTATGGTATCGCCTTCCGTTTCCAAACTATGATTAGGGGAATAGAAGCTAAGAAGAGCAGTATAATGGAGTGAAGGGGGCCTCGATGTTCAATCCATGGAATCAAGAGGTCGATGTCAGGAATGATGGAAGCGACGAATAATGAAGGTATGTTCACATCCACCTTGAACATTTTGGATGACGCTTTTCCCACGATGTACCCTAAAGCTAGATGACCTACTGCAAACGTCAGCGGAACCTTCTCTGTAAGTGACTCTGCTAATTCTTTAAACGCAGTAAATTAAGGGTTTTGTCAAGCTTCGATCACACCCCATGGATTCCACCAATGTGCAACGAGGATCAGGGATCAAGCTGGAAAAAACTTAAAGCGCGCTGACGAAATAAGGATGTGAAGTGCTAAACATGGAAGCTAATGCTAAGTTGAAGTTGATTGGAGTCGTAGAGGATACTGATGGAGAAAAAGGTAAGATACATGTCTTTTCTGAATTCTGTGCTGGACTCAAGCGTATAGAGAATTTCTCTCACATAATCGTATTGTATTGGGCTCATCAACGTGATGACCCCGAACAGAGAAAGGTCTTACTAGTGTATCCTAGGAGACATGCAGAACATGTGCAGACAGGAGTCTTTGCCTGCAGAAGCCCATCAAGACCTAACCCTATAGGACTCTGCGTGGTGGAACTGGTGAAAGTTGAAGGATGCAACTTAACAGTCAAGGGGCTTGACGCCTTTGAAAACACCCCAATCATCGACATCAAACCATACCTTCCAAGAGCTGATTCCATCCCCAACGCTCGGGTTCCAAGGTGGACATCCCGCGGACCTTCAACATAACCTGCAGAAACACAAACCATACTCACTCGACTACACTTAGACAAGCCTTATCTTCCATAGTCATCATTCTTGCGTGAACAAAATTGGCCCCCAAAGAAGAGAACATCAAACGCGAACACCTACCTCCCGACCAGATATCCACCCCAAAACTCTTGAAATGGGGAGAAGACCATCCAACAATTGGGGGGCATGTCCCCAAAATAGACTTGAAAAAATGGGCTTTAACAGTAGAGGGAGAAGTTGAAAACCCACTGAAACTAGACTGGAAAAACTTGCTGAAACAGCCAAAAGTCAAATCAACAAGCGCCTTCCACTGTGTCGAAGGATGGAGTGTTTTAGGGCTCAAATGGGAAGGCGTTGGATTTCAACAGATAGTGAAACTTGTGCGACCCAAAAGAAACGCAAGGTTCGTAACCTTCGAATGCGCTGATGGCTACAAAACCTCCCTTACTCTTGAAGAGTTAATGGGGAACGACGTAGTCTTAGCCTACAGACTCGACGGAAAACCCCTTAAACCTGGTATAGGTGCCCCTCTACGACTTGTTGTACCCAGCAAATATGCCTATAAGAACGCTATGTGGGTTACAACTATACTGTTCACAGCTGAGAAACAGATTGGCTACTGGGAGAGTCGCGGATACAGTGACACTGCAGATGTGTGGAAGAACGACCGTTTTTCGAAATAGTTAAGTCTAGTTCACAAGACACTTCGTCTCTCGTGGCTATTGTCGATATGCTATATGATGTTTTCATCTAGGCATTCGAAGGAGAAGTCTTTGATTACTCCTTCGTCGATAACCATGATGAAACTTTGAATGTCCTCCATATATTTGCCCCAGTCTTTCCGGAGTAAAGCTAATTTTCGCGAGTAGTCCCTGTAGTCCTTATGTATTGAAGCTATCATCCCAGTCATTCCTAGTCCTTCGCCTGTTGATGCAAAGAAGGCGTTTCCGTACTTTGATGCATAGTCCTTGACTTTGCTTAATAGCTCGTCAGAAACAATTTTAGGGCTCATGTTGACGAAGGTGAAGGCGGCTATTTCGAAGCCTAACTTCCTAAAATCTGGGATTATGGTGTAGCTTCTGATGAAACCTTCACGTTCAAGTTTGCCTCTAGTTCGAGTGATTGTAGGCTGAGAAACACCAAGTTTCTTAGCTAGTTTCCTATCGCTTTGCTTAGAATCTCTTAGAAGTTCTATCAATAATCTCCTAGCGAGTTCTTTGCGCATAATTGAAAATCTGCAGTAGTTACATTTACGCTTTTTGGTTGCTACATATATGCGTGTTAAGATTACGGGTTAAACCTGTTCTTTTAACCCTGTTTTGGTAACCTTGGATACTATAAACATTGCACAAGAAAACAGCAGCACAGCAGTTAGCGCCGAGAAGGCTCCGACATAAGCCAGACTCGTCGCAAGTATCATCCCGGTAATAATTGGCCCCAAAGTTTGACCCACGTCCCTTATTGTGCCTAGGAAACCCATGGCTGTGCCTACAAGACTCGTCGGTACAAGTTCGCTGATTAGAGCAGGTGTTGAAGCCGTTACTGTTGCGAATCCAACCCCGTATATTATTGAAAGCAGTAGCAGGATTGAAAACTGAGTTGTGTAAGGAATTGCGAGTAGGGGAAAACTGCAGACTATTGAGCCTACAACTATTGGTATCTGTCTTCCAATCTTGTCTGAGATTCTACCCATGTAAGGTTTGGTGAGGATTACTGCCACTATTTGACTGCCCATGATGGCTCCTACTGAAAGGGGGTCAAAGTGGAGAGCCTCACTTAAATATCCTACTAGGAAGAATTCAACGGCGCCAAAAGCGTAGTATTGGCTTGCTTGGACGAAACTCACTATTAAAGCGCCACGGGTCTGAACGATTTTGTTCCATCCATGAAGCATTCCCAGAAAGGTCTCTTTTGAACTTCTAAACTGGATCGAGGAACTTTCTTTTTCAGTTAACAATAGTAAAGCTGTGATAAAAGCTGCTATTCCAGCTATGCCTACAGCCAAATAAAGTGTATGGAAGCCATAGTCGGTGGCGAAGAGCAGGTATCCACCAAGAAAAGGTGCGAGGCATCTTCCAACATCTGTTGCTGATGAGAAAAGGGAGATACGTTCCGCCCTTTTAGTTGGGTACTGCTCAGTTATTGAAGCTTCAGCGACTGGAATGAAGATTCCAGTTGCAAATCCGTGGTAAAATCGAACAAGAATTAGCTGCCACCACACAGTTACTAAACAGTAGAGGAAGGGGGCTGAAGCAAAGACAATGCAAGATATCAACAGAAATTTTCTTCTTCCAAAAATGTCTGAAAGAGAAGCAGCAGGCCAACTAACGAGTATTCCAGGAATGGTTGAAGCAGAAGCGACAAACCCTATCCAGAAGCCCTCAGGTGTTTCAAGACTTGCTGCGAAAGGCTTCAACACAGGATTCTTAGACATCGTTGAGCTTAGGATCGCGAAAAATCCTATTATGCAAAGTATCCAAAACATGTTATGTCTGGCTTTTCGAGCGTGTGTACGTGAAGCCATGAATAAGCCAGCTTGGATATCTCACTAAACCCGATTGAAACGGGAGATAGGCGTAACCTATTTTCCTTCGATCATTTTCTTTCTCAAGAATTCACTCTGCTGTTTTCTGTTCATCTTCACTAGTTCATCATTGTGCTTCTGGCGAAGCATCTTTACCTTGCAGTAACTGTAAAGGGCATCATAGACATACCCGGCTTTCTCAACTGCTTCAAAATCATCGCTAACATTAAACCTCGCTCCAGTCATTGTTGCGCTTAATCCGATCCCTTCAGGCGCTAACGCAGTATCACGTGTATCAGCAGAATGTACGATTTTAGCGAGTTCATGAAGCACCGGATCCGTTAGCTTATATTCCTCAATTATAGTTTCGAAGCTGCATTTCCCATCTCTATGCCCAAGCTTGACTCCAGGTGCATCAAAGGGTATTGCTCCTTGAGCTTCTGCGATCTCCTCGATTTTCTCCGTAGGCACAAAGATGAATTCTGCTTGTGAATCTATGAATTTCTTGATAAGCCACGGGCACGCTGTTCTGTCTACATGAACGAATTCACGGGTTACCCACTTCACAAGTTTCACCATCTCTGATTAACCTTGAACTAGAATTAAAGTTTAACATCAATACATC
>SOJC01000120.1 GCA_004376645.1 Candidatus Bathyarchaeota archaeon | reverse complement strand
CTATTCTCAAAGAATAGTTTTCACCATGTACCTAACCTTGATCTCAATCAAAGGAGAACTTAAAAGTTGAAAAGGATATTAGCTTTGACAGGTTTTTTCGTTGCAGTAGTTTTCTTGACAATTTCTGTGTCCTTAGTTTTTCTCTCAATTAACTTAGAGTCTATGCTGGTGTTTTTCAATCAACTAGGCTACATAGTAACCTATATTTCCCTCTTGATCTGCCTCTTCACTGTAATTGCTACTTTCATATGGTACCCTCGTGTCAGGAAAAAATTTTCTTCGCCAATTAGACATTCTGGATTATCAGTAGTAAAATTGATTTTGGGAACTACAATTCTCATTATAGTAGTTCAAATCTGCGCAGTGTTTCTGTACGCAGATTTCCTGTACCAAATATCCTTTTACTTGTTTTTTGTCTCTTTAGTAATGTTTACAATTCGGAACTTGGTTACAATTGGAGGCGCGTATCTTCACAAAAGACGTGAAAGGAAAGATTCAGGCTCCGGTTTTACGGATAAGACACCATTAGTTACAGTGATTATTCCTGCGTATAATGAAGAAAAAGCTATTGGCAAAACTGTTGATGCTCTTCTTAGCCTCTCCTACGCTAATAAGGAGATCATTGTTGTAGACGACGGGTCTACAGACAGAACTTTGGAAGTCGCAAGAAGTTATGCTAAAGGCGATTTGGTAAAAGTGCTCACGAAGCCAAATGGTGGAAAGTGGGATGCCCTTAATACAGGAATTGAAGTTGCCAAGGGAGAATTCATCGTCTGCATCGATGCTGATACCCTTCTTGACCCAAACGCCATCCAACACCTAATTAAGCATTTTAAGGATCCCAAAATTGCTGCAGTAGCGGGAAATGTAAAAGTTGGGAATAGAAGGGGAATATTAACAAAACTTCAAGCACTTGAATATGTTGTTGGAATCAATCTTCACAGAAGAAGCGAAGCGTATTTACAGAATGTCACGGTTGTGCCCGGGCCAATTGGAGCTTTTCGAGCATCCGTACTCAAAGAGATTGGCTTGTTTGAAGGGGACACCTTCGCTGAAGACGCGGATATTACGTTCAGGATTTTAAGAGCGGGATACAAAACGGTATTTGAAGCGCGAGCCTTTGGATACACGGAAGCCCCAACATCAATGACCAGCCTTGCGAAACAACGATATAGGTGGTATAGAGGCAGTCTCCAAGTGCTTTCTAAACATAAAGACATGGCCTTCAACACGAAATATGGACGTACTGGCACCTTTGTAATGCCGTGGAGGATTTTCAATGGAATTATCTACCCTTGGTTCATGTTCTTCACCCTGATGTGGCTGCTAGTTTTCTGCTTCAATCCGATATCACCCTATACAGTCTATCAGCCGAGAATAGGAGGTGGTCCTCCAGAATGGGCACCAGGGCAGTCATCATCGAACAGAGGATCTGGCCCTCCAAACGGCACTACCCAAGTCGGGATAGCAATTGATTTCTTCCAAACAATCCCCTACATCTACGTCTTTTGGTTCTTAGCCTTCATTATATTAGAAGTTGCTGTCGCTGCTTATGCGGTATCTCTGGATTTCAAAGAAAAGAAGTCCCTACTATTATATGCTGTATTCCACAGACTTTCCTTCCTCTATATACTGGATATAATAAGAATGCTAAGCCAGCTCGAAGAGGCATTTCACTATCCAATGAAATGGGAAAAAATGGAACACCACGGAACAGCAACTATCTAGAAAACAGTGTAACTGCATAGTAGTACCCACATTTAATCATGAGTGCACAGCTGGTTGCACATTCAGTTGTAGACACAACTGCATGCATACATCGATACTCGGAAGAAAAAGTAAAGCCTACAAGAATTTCAGTATGAACGTTAGATTCTGTGGATGTTGCAGTAGTACAATAAGTCTGCCTAGCCGGAGCGATTCAAAGTTCAAGGCCTAAGAAAGGGTTTACTGGTCTCAGGAAGCCGGTACTCTTAAACTGTCTCTGACGCTTTCCATACACCATTTCTATGAATTCAGGGATTACGTAACGAGTAAATTCCTTGGTTGGAGTGCCAAATGTGAGACCATTACATGCTAAGTCAGCATAGACGAAGAGCTTTTGATTACCATAATAGTATGCAGCTTGATGGGGGAAGCCATATTTAGGTTTGTGTAGGATCTTGAAGGGCCAGAGTCTGCAGGCTAAAGGTTTTGTCTGCTGTAAACCACATAAGGACATGTTGGGTGTCTCTCGCAGGAAAATACAAGATCCATCTGCTTTTTTGCCTAGAAAGAACCGGTTAAGGCTAGATGAAGTGTACTCGACTCCGAACTTTTTTACGATGTATAGCCATTCAGAGAAATTGAGAACTACACTATAACCCTTACAGCAGACGCCGCAGGTATTGCATCGCCAATATGAGATCCGTCGCCATGGGACAACCCGCAAAGGTATCTGACAACCTTTCAAACTGAACAGATTGTTTCTGCCCGAAGTTTCTTGAGGTGCTCAACGAGCTTCAAGATTTTTCAGTTTCTTGAGGATTTCCTCCACTGCAACTTCGGGCGGGGTGTTAATGTCTTCACATTTGAACTCTACGAAGGGAACTCTGCCTGTGTAATAGGCTAGGAGTGGCTGAGTCTGTTTTTCATACACCCTTAATCTCTCTTCAATCACTTCGACGGTATCGTCAACTCGTTGGTGAAGTTCGCCACCACACTTATCGCAGACTCCCTCCATCCTTGGCTTAAGGAACCTGACATTGTACACTTCTCCACAGTTCTTGCATATTCTTCTGCTAGAAAGACGTTCGATGATAATCCATTTCGACACAACCAAATTAATTATCACATCAATCTTAACGAAGTCAGTTAAGGCCTTTGCCTGCTCCAGTGTACGGGGATACCCATCCAATATGAAACCCCTTTCAGTATCATCTTCAGATAACCTTTCTCTAAGCACAGTTTGCGTTGTTTTGTCCGGAACTAATTCTCCAGCGCTCATGTAACGTTTTATCTCTCTAGCTAGCTCACCATCTATTTCCGTTATCTCTCGGAAGATGTTCCCTATTGATATTGCAGGTATACCAAGTTTGGACTGTAATCGTGAGGCGTACGTTCCTTTTCCGGAACCAGGTGGACCGAAGATTATGAGATTCGTTCTCTGTTTCTCTCCTGTTTGGGTTGCGTTTCAAAGAAGATTCAGGGCTTAATAATTAAGCATTACTAATACATCTGCTGTGGCAGACAACACCTTTCTCTGACGACCTCTCACAATGCAAATATCAAGAGCGATGAAGTCAGAAGGGTTCTATCGTTCATATACATAAACAGTGTGTGACGGGTAGCCGAGCCTTGGGTTTTCGCAGAAGTTATCGGCTTTGGCGGGTTTCCACCTTAGTATTTCGTAGTCGTGAGAGACCACTCGGGCGCCGGATTTAAGTTCTTTTTCGAGTTTGGGTCTGATCTTGTCATTTGCACTGGTTGTTAGGTACAGGAAGACTACATCTGCGTGGGTGATGTTGACTTTGAAGAGGTCGCTTTGGACGATTGTAACTCTGTCTTGGATGCCGAGCTCTTGGATGGTAGCTAAGGCTTTCTTAGCTAGATCTTCTCTCATCTCAACGCCTACCGCTCTCGCTCCGAACTCTTGTACTGCCATTATAACGGTACGACCATCTCCTGAGCCTAGATCATAAAAAGCTTCACCTGGCTTGAGGTCAACTGCCTTCAACATGTGTCTAACAACTTGAAGTGGCGACGCAACGAATGGAGCAATGAACAAGGTAGATGTGCTCTCCTTTGGGCTCAGTTATTTCACTCGCCTGTTTTAAGGTTTATTGAAATTCACTATGCTACATACGACGTGTTCTTTTTAGGTCTGAGTCGCTTTGATTCACCACATTTAAGGCAACTCTGCTGGCAAAGCTCAAGGTATTCTCCTTCGTCTTTGCCAACTATCTCAGAGGCGCGGTGGCAGAGCTCACTCTGCTCGATGCAACCTGCTTCTTTGCATAGTTGCGATATAAGATTGCAGCATCTTTGTGTGTCTTCGCGTGTGAAGGCTCCTCGATTCGTTCTTACGATCAAGCATAATTCCCTCGCTAAGACACAGGTTCGCACGTATTTGAATCTGCTAAGGGCTTTTTTCCTTAGTTGTTTTCTGCTTAGCTCCAATTGGTTTTTCTCCGCGCCTAGAGTGTGGTTTCCGAACTTGACCATTTATGTTTTTAGAAGTCTCAATAATTATGTTTAATCTGGCTTTGGTAATTGACCTGATTTCTTCTTTTTTGTGGCATCATATATGGAAGCTTATGTTCTCTCAGTCGGACCAGAACTTTCTTCTCAGCGCTTTTCGCTCAGCTTCAATGACCGACTCAAAAAGTGCGTCGGTGAGGCCTTGATTTCTTAGTAGGACTCCTCTTGCTGCTTTTAACTTCATTCTCCTAGCGGAAAAAACTATGGCAGCTGCTTTTCCCCACTTGGATATGTATTGTGCTGTTTCTTTGGCTTGTTTCTGCATTTTCCGTTCTTCCTTCGTGAGTTTTTCACCTTTCTTCTCTATCAGAGACCTTGCGTGATCTTCATCTGTCCTGAGGAGCCCCAAGGAGCTGGAACCACACGCGGGGCAGATTGGTTTGTCAGGCATGTCGTTGATTCGTATCATTTCAAGGTAGTCCCAGCATTTAGTGCAGATGAAGGTTCGAACTTCATTCAGTAGCCGTGCTTTTGCTGATTCTAAGAGGATATGTTGCATTCTCTCTGGCGGAATAATGTCTGTTTTCATACTGACGCGTTCGACGCCAACCTTTGCTATAGGAGTTAGATCTCCTTTTGTCTCGACGTTAACGATTGCTATCTCGTCCTTTCGCAGTCTGTCTATTACCTGAAGGAGGTTTCCTAGATCAAGGTCTTTAGTGAACACTTCTTTAAGGGCTTCATCGTAGATGGCGGTGCCTTCAAAACTCTTTAGGAGTTGGGCTAAGCTGATACTACTGAAGTCTGCCCATTTCTTCAGAGCTCCGAACCTTCTTGCTACATGGATCATCCGACGTTTAAAGAGTCCAGTTTTCACGGTGGTCTTTGTTAAAGCTTCGCGTATTATTGTGTCAGAGGTCTGTCTCAGTTCGGCTAACAGAGTCATTACCTTCTCCGCCCTTATTGTTCCCATCGTTCGGACAAAAATCCTATAGGGGTCATGTTGAACAGCAACCGCGTGACCGATTTGCTCTGATAAGAAATGTCCAATTAATTGGGCTAATGCACGATTGGTCAGAGAACCAAAATTTGCGTGTATTATCACGAATTCTTCCCAATCTTCAATAGTTACCCGCTTGTCTGTTGGAACTGGATATCCCATTCTCACTTGTTCAAATGTTTCTTGTAGTGCTCGTGATATCGTGTCCTTGTCTGCAGGATATTCTTCAGCTAGTATTGCGGTAACTTGTTCAGTAGTCTTTCCCTTTGCCATCTCAGACTCAACAAGGTTTCTAATCACACCTACTTCTTGAGACACCGCGAAAGGCACCGGAATCTCTTCTCCAACCCAGCTGGGAATGGCGCCTGTAGGATCGTCAACAGATTTCACATATATCTTATCTCCATATACGTGGAGAATCTTCCATGCACTCCCGCGTATAATGAATTTCACACCTGGCTTTCCGTATTCGGCTGTGAATGCTTCATCTAGAACTCCTATTGCAGTGTCTGATGTGTCATCTATGACTATGTGTTGTTTCTCTACAGGTATCATTGAAAGGTTGTCAAAGTAGTACTCGTAAAGTGGCTTGTTTCTTCTTGGCTTGAGAGCGGTGAGGTCTTCAAAGGAAACCCAGGCGAGTCGGGGAAACCGTGTGTGCATATAGGATAAAATTTTCTTCACATCTTCCATCGTTAGGTCTTTATAGGGATAGGCTTTGTTGAAGAGTTCCGTGATGTCTCCGAAGAAGAGCCTCCTCCTTTTCATCAGGAGACCCGCAATCTGGTGGGCGAGAACGTCGTAAGGCTTCTCAGGTATGGCAACGGGTTCGAGGGTTTCATGGAAGGCCATTCTACCAATCGCGAGAGCCTCTAATGTGTCGTCCGAGTCCATAGTGATTATTATTCCTCTAGCCATCCGTCCAACTCTGTGCCCGCTTCTGCCTACGCGCTGGATCAACCGAGTCACCTGTCTGGGACTCATATATTGAATAACCATGTCTATTCTGCCAATGTCTATCCCTAGCTCCAGGGAGCTTGTACAGATTAGACCTTTTAGATCTCCATTCTTCAATCCCCTCTCTGCCGCCAACCTTGAAGGCTTAGCGAGGGAGCCATGATGAATAGAGATAGGGAAGTCTATATCCCATATTTTGAATCGACTCGTCAGCACCTCTGAGATCGAACGAGTATTAGTAAATAATAAGACGGATCTATATTTCTCAATATATTCGCGTATGAGGCGAATCCTAGCTGCGACTTCTGGATGCGTGTAAAGAGTGGAGGCAAGCTCAGAATCTTGGAAACTTGGCTTTGGGAAGATAATCTTCAATTCCATCTCCCGTGCAACTGGCACCCTCACTATCTCAACGGGTCTCCCAGAGCCCACCAAGAATTGGGCTACCTTCTCAGGGCTACCTATTGTAGCTGAGAGCCCTATCATCTGAAAGTCGTGGTTAGTGATAGTCCGCAGTCTTTCGAGAGCAAGAGATAATTGGCTTCCTCGTTTGCTGTCTGCCATCTCATGGACTTCATCGATGACCACCCATTCCACATGTCTTAGATGCTGTCGCAATACCCACCCGGTCAATATGGCCTGCAAGGTCTCAGGAGTGGTTATCAAAACGTCGGGGGGACTGCGCCTTTGTCTAGTTCTCTCCTTGGTGTCAGTATCACCATGCCGAACTGCCAACTTTATGTCAAGATTGTTGCACCACCATTGTAGACGTTCAAGCAAGTCACGGTTCAAAGCTCTCAACGGTGTGATATACAGCACTCTTATTCCAGGACGGCGATCGGATCTTTGAATGAGTATGTTTAGAAGGGGAAGCATCGCTGACTCTGTCTTGCCTGTTGCAGTGGGCGAGATGAGCAATACGTTCTTTCCTTCAAGTATCTTGGGTATTGTCTTCTTTTGAGGCTCTGTTGGCGCGTGGAATCCTCTCTCCTCAAGAAGCCTTCGAACTGGCTTCACAAATATGTTGAAAACATCTTCAGGATCGGCTTTCAAGAAGGCCCGGAGTCTCCAAGCGTTGAGAATAGTGAAAGCAACGGCTCTAAAAATCTTTCGAGTCTGAATTGCTGCTTTAGTTTAGAGCAGAGCCATCTTTGCAGGTGATCTGTTTAGATGCAGAATGTAGTCGCCGGGTTTCCATCTATCTCCATCTGAATATTTTTCTATTGTAGAAAACCTCCGGCATTATTAGGAGACCAGACATTGCAGCGACTACCACTAGAAGCCACTCTAATGGGTCGTCTAGAGGCACGGTTCCGAAGAGCCCAAAGAAGGGCACGATGACTGTTAGAATTGCCGAACCTATAACAGCGATCAGCAAGAACTTGTTAGATCCGAATCCTACTCTGAAGGCGTTGCGCCTCTCAGATCTGCAATTCCACACAACGAACAATTCTTGCAGTGTGGCTCTTGTGAAAGCCATTGTTCTGGCTTGTGCCAACTTTAGAGACGTTAGTTCTCCTGGGAGCATGTAATATTGCCAGTAGAAGAGTCCTCCTGTAAGGAGGAATTGTACTGTGAACGTGGCAATGATTGAAGCCAGCCGACCGTACAGCACGCCTTCCTTTGGGTTTCGCGGAGATCGCAGCATAACATCTTTCTCTGGGGGATCCATCGTCAACGCTATTGCTGGTCCGCCATCAGTTACGAGGTTAAGATACAGGATCATACCTGCAGTTAAGGGAAGTTCCAAACCTAGTATCGCGAAGGTGCCGATGAGAGCTAACTCATCAAAGTTGGATCTCAATAGAAAGAAGGAGAATTTCCTGATGTTGTCGTATATGGTGCGGCCTCCTTCTACTGCGCTGACAATCGTTGCGAAGTTGTCGTCTGCAAGCACCATGTCTGACGCTTCTTTTGTCACGTCTGTCCCAGTTATTCCCATGGCGATGCCGATATCAGCCTGCTTCAGTGCGGGAGCATCGTTGACGCCATCACCGGTCATAGCGACGATTTCGCCTTTCTTCTTCAATGCTTTGACGATTCGCAGTTTATGTTCAGGCGCGACCCTTGCGTAGACTCTTACTCTGCCAACGACTTTTTCGAATTCCTCATCAGTCATTGAATCCAGTTCAGTGCCTTCCAGAACAATGTCGTTGGCTTCTCTTTCAATCATTCCTATCTCTTTCGCCACTGCCACGGCAGTAAGCTTATGATCCCCTGTTATCATAACGGTCTTTATTCCTGCTTGTTGGCATATTCTAATCCCCTCCTTTGCCTCTTCTCTTGGCGGATCGATCATTCCCACTAATCCGATGAAAACCAAATCACTTTCTATTTGCTTGTTAATCTCCTCTGTCTTACTGAGTTCACGGAAGTCTTCTGGCTTTATACTGGATAGTTCCTTGTAGGCTACTCCAAGCACTCTCAGGGCGTCACTGGCCATCTGCTCATTTAACTTCAGAATCTTCTCTTTCTCTTTTTTGGCAAGCTTGTTTGCTTCTCCGTCCTTCAGTATATGCGTGCAACGATTTAGAATGACTTCAGGTGCGCCTTTCATAAAGGCCATCAGCTTCTCTTCAGATATTTTATGGACTGTTGTCATTCGCTTTCTTTCAGAGGTGAAAGGTATCTCATGCACTCGAGGATACTTCTTCTCTAACTCTTTCTTTGTTATCTCTGCCTTTGCAGCTGCTACTATCAGCGCGCCTTCTGTTGTATCACCGAGTATTTTTTCCCCGTCGTATGAAGCATTTGTGCAAACTGCTCCTGCACCTAAGAGCATGTTCAAGTTCGGGTTTTCTTTTGGATCTACTGGTTTTTTCTTCTTTAGAAACTTCCCTTCTGCTTTGTAGCCGACCCCCGTAACCTCGATTGTGTTGTTGTTTGTGATAATTCTGCGGACAGTCATCTCTCCTTTGGTCAATGTACCCGTTTTGTCGGAGCAGATTACTGTCGTGGCTCCTAAGGTTTCTGCAGAAGCGAGCTTTCTGATTATTGCGTTCCTTCCTGCTAGCTTCCGTGCTCCTAGAGCAAGTGAGATTGTAACTACTGCTGGAAGCCCTTCGGGGACCGCTGAGACTGCCAAGGCGATTGCTGTTAAGAGGCTGTCGACTAATTGTCCTGGTCTTGATGGGTCTAATAGTTCCAGAAGGAAAATTACCACACAGACGACGACGATGATTCCGGCTAGCTTCTTCGCAAAGCTTTGAAGTTTAAGTTTGAGCGGAGTATCCTCCGTCTCTACGGCTTGAACCATCTCAGCGATTTTGCCGAACTCAGTTTCCATACCTGTAGATGTGACTACTGCTTTTCCTCTGCCATAAGTTACAAAGGTAGCTGTGAAGAGCATGTTTTTTCTGTCTGCTACAGGCGTATTCTCTTCTACCTTTCCGGTTCTTTTCTCGACTTGTGTAGATTCGCCTGTGAGAATAGCTTCATCGGTTCTCAAGTCTACAACTTCGATGAGTCTGCTGTCTGCTGGAACGCGGTCTCCTGACTCCAGAAGGAGAATGTCTCCCGGTACAACCTCCTTTGCTGGAACCATAACCTCTTTTCCGTTTCTCATCAGTCGGGCTCTTGGGGCGGTGAGTTTTCTCATGGCTTCCATTGCCTTTTCGGATCGATATTCTTGAACGAAACCAACTACGGAGTTGAGAACGACGATGGCTGCAATAGTCATGGCGTCAACGGCTTCTCCGACTAGGAAAGAGATTACCGTAGCGACTAGGAGCATAATTACAAAGATGTCTTTGAATTGATTTAGCAGGATTGAGAGGGCTGAGGCTCGCTTTCTCTCTTTCAGTTCGTTGAGTCCATACTTCTCAAGTCGCCTTTTAACCTCCTCATCCTTCAAGCCCAATGGGTCTGTTTGCAGCTTCTCGAGAACGTTCTCAACTCTCTCGGAGTACCACATCACACTCATCGTAACACGCCTTGTAACAGCTTTAGCTCTAACGCACATTCTCCTTAAAGTGTTTTCCCGCTC
>SOJC01000096.1 GCA_004376645.1 Candidatus Bathyarchaeota archaeon | reverse complement strand
AAGAAACGTCTTGGAACGTCATAGTTATTAGGGAGACTTGAACCTGATTCTCTTAAAATTGAGGATTATTGGTTGGATCCCTCGCTTCCAGAAGAACTTCTAAGACTTCTCAGAAGACAAAAATACCACATGGTAGGGCGTCATTCAGCTGTCAAACGATGTCGTTGGCTCTACAACACCCTAATCCATAATCGTCCATGCTATAAACAGAAGTTCTATGGGATAAACACCCATCAATGCATTCAAATGACTCCGACAGCTTTCAGTTGCACTATGCGTTGCCTTTTCTGTTGGCGAGTTCAAAGTGGAGATGGAAATCTGACGTGGGATGAAACTACCTTACCTTTCTGTGATGATGCTGAAGACATCGTTGAAGGCTGTCTGGAAGAGCAGAAGAAACTTCTAAGTGGCTACAAACCGAATCCTAAAGTCAACAGAGAAAAATACTGGGAAGCGAACCATCCAAAACATGCCGCAATAAGCCTAACAGGCGAGCCAACCCTCTACCCACAACTTGGAGAACTCATTAAATCCTTCCATAGACGGTCTTTCACGACATTTCTCGTTACAAACGGGACAAAGCCTGAGGTACTGTCAGTTCTAGAACAAGAACCTTCTCAACTGTATGTTTCAACTTGCGCTCCGGACAAGAGGACCTTCAACAAGGTTTGTCGCCCTCAAATCTCCAATGCGTGGGAAAGGTTAAACGAAACTCTTGCGTTGCTGCCTAGTTTTAGATGCCCCACAGTGATGCGTATTACTCTAACCAGACACCTCAATCTTAAACATCCTGAACTCTACGCCAGACTTATAGAGAGGGCTCAGCCAACCTATATAGAACCAAAAGCATACATGCACGTCGGATTCTCCCGGCTTAGACTTACGTATAAGAACACGCCACATCATAAAGAGATTAAAGAGTTTGCAGCTTCCTTGGCGGAAAAAACCGGCTACAAAATCCTCGACGAGTCGAAAGAGAGCCGCGTAGTTTTGCTGAGCAAACTTGAGAAACCCATCAAACTCAGATAGACATCAGAAACTCTATTAAGACAACTTAACGAATCACTCAAGCTGTCTGGAGTCCATACAATGTCGCTGAGAGAGATTCTAAGCAAAATCGAGGACGAGTTGAAAGAAAGCGAGGAAATCAAGGATGAGCTCTATGATGCAATGCGGAAAGCTACACGCATTTCAAAACAAGCAATCTTTCTAGTCCACAAAGAAGAGTTCAAGAAGGCTGGGAACCAACTGAACGAGGTGGAGAAACTTCTCAAGAAACTCAATAAGATCCCAGCAGTTTACGGGAAGTTCGTTTATTCAGGCATTGTCCATTCCGCATTTCAAGAATACGTTGAAGCTCGAATCTTCCTCAAGTTAACACAAGATGGCGATTTCTTGGGCCCCAAGCAGATCAATGTTCCATCGGTTTCCTATCTCCTAGGGTTGGCAGACGTGGTGGGCGAGCTTAGACGTAGAGCCTTAGATTCTATTCGGAGAGGAGACATTGAAATCGCTGTGGGAAGTCTTGAGAATATGGAGTTGATTTATGATGAGTTTATCCTTATGTATGAGTCCATGCGCGTGGTTTCCGAATTGCGAAGGAAATTAGATATTGCAAGGCGAATCATAGAAGCTACACGGGGAGACGTAGCGATTGAGATCCGTAGAGATTCGCTTGAGCGCTCAATAGAGAAACTTGAGAGAGCTTTGCGGGTGAAGAAAGAGTAAGGTCCTTACACATTGGAATCATCGAATACTTGCAGGAAGCATATTCCTAATTTTTCTGTTAAGAAGGCCCATTTTGCCCAAGCAACAAGCTCCAAACGGGTAATCAGGCGAGATACAATTCCTAAGCGAATCCGTTATGTAAGCGGGGTAGATGTAGCATATACCCCGAAGCTGTCTATTAGTGCTGCCGTAGTCTTGGATTATGAATCACTTTCCATTGTTGAATCAAAGACAACATGTACTGAAACAGAGGTTCCATATATCCCCACCTTGCTGGCCTTCAGAGAGATCCGCCCAACTATCTCAGCCATCAAAAAACTACGTCTGCAACCAGACGTGATTCTCGTAGACGGACACGGGGTAATGCACCCCCACAGATTCGGGTTAGCTAGCCACTTAGGCGTTGTTCTTAGCAGGCCGACAATTGGAGTTGCGAAAAACCCGTTGATTGGAAAGACTGGTAGACACAACGAGGCTGGCTGGGCTCCAATAGTTGATAGTGGAGAAGTCATCGGAGTAGAACTCGCCACAAGAAAAGGTATAAAACCTGTCTATCTAAGCATCGGGCACATGACTTCGCTTTCAAGAGCTATAGAAATCGTTAAGCATTTTACATCACGCTATAGAATCCCTGAACCCCTCCGCCTAGCTCACATTAAAGCATTGGAAGAAAAGAGAAGAATTTTGAGATCTACCCTACGCAAGTAGGGGAAGAGAGAATTCTAGGCTGAGTTTCCCATTTCAACAGTTCACCAAATAACTTTATACTTCATGCGCATAACTAGGAACAACTCGCTGATTCAAACTGCGAAGAGTGATTTTCCATGACAGAGATTCCGCACCTAGAGAATATCATCAAGTTGATAAAGGACAAGGATCTGCAGAGAAAAGTTAGTGAAATAGTTAGCAAACCTCAGATTGAGATTGCTGGAGTAGTATACTCCGGGCTATCCCTTGAGGATTCTCCTGCTAGCCTAACGCGGCATCACAGCTACCCTGGAGGTTTTGTTGAACATATTGTTGCCACTGCTAAGGTTGCTCTGGCGCTCTGCGACGTGGCTGAGGAGATCTACGGTGGTCGTGTTGATAGAGACATGGTATTGGCAGGCGTTGTTTTGCATGACATCTTCAAGCCGCTAACATACGAATTTAAAGGGGAAAGATATTCAACCACAAATCTTGCGGAGCGACTGGATCACTTAACTTTGGTTACTACCGAGTTGATTCGAAGAGATTTTCCACTGGAGTTGATTCACATAGTTTGTGCTCATCATGGCGGGCAAGACGGGCCGATGTGGCCGAGAACTGTGGAGGCGTTAATTTGCCACTTGGCAGATTATGCTGACTCACAACTGAATGGTGAGGTGTTGAGAGCTGCGAGGTATCTTTCAAGAAGGGCAACAGGGGAGGAGTTGCCTTTATTGAGATCGAAGGAAGCCTTCGAAATAGTACAGTCGAAGAAAGCCGAAGGATGGCAAGGTGTAAGAAAAACCGTGGAGAAAATTAGATTGAATAGACCCTCATCACCCTAACCTGCAGGTAAGCTCCACGTTCTAAGTTTCAATCATTCCTTTGACCTGCAAGTTGTGTGCCATAATTGTAGCCTTTCTCGAAGGCTGTCATGTTGAGTTCTTCGGTTCCCTTCGGTACATTTCGCAAGATAGCCTTCCTCACAGCTTCCGGCGTCACTATTCCAGTGATGGCTGTCAGAGCACCAAGCATAACTACGTTTGCCACTATTGTCTTGCCGACTTCATTTGCGATCTTCGTTGCAGGGACGTCAAACATCTTTACTTCGCGAGGATCATTCCTATCTGTTACCATATCTGGGTCAACAAGAACTACTCCGCCCTTCTTCGCTGTGACGCCATACTTATAGTAAGCTTCTTGTGACATTACCATCACTATATCCGGATCATCTACTTTGGGAAAGTCAATTTCTTCGTCTGCAATAACAACCTCTGATTTGCAGCTACCGCCTCTGGATTCAGGTCCGTAGGACTGTGTCTGCACAGCGTTTTTGTCACTGTAAATGCACGTAGCCATAGAGAGTATCAGACCTGACCGGATTATTCCTTGTCCTCCAAAACCTGCGAATCTTACTTCGGTTCTCACTTCGCTTTCTTCTCCTTGAGTTTTTCTTGTACTTTCTTAGTCATATCTCGGAGCAGCCTCCCGTAGCTCGGCCTCTCAACGTCAACAAACTCACCTACCATGATTTGGCTCTTAGTAATTTCTGTCTTTGCAGGGTCGTGTCCATGTTTAACGTTTGAGATCAGTTTGAACCATTTCATGACGTCGACGGCGGTTCCGCGTTTGTTGTAGCGATCGAAGATTGTCGGGCAGGGAGAGATGACTTCGATGAAGGAGAAGCCTTCCTTTTGCAGCGATTTTTTGATGGAATCCTTTAGTCTCCTCACGTGGAGAGCTGTCCATCTTGCTACATAGACAGCGCCTGAAGCGGCTGCAAGGTGAACAAGATTGAAGGGGTGTTCAATGTTTCCGTAGGGGGTTGTGGTAGTCCACGCTTCTAGGGGTGTAGTGGGACCGTATTGGCCTCCAGTCATTCCATAGTTGAAGTTGTTGGCGCAGATGACTTTGATGTCTATGTTTCTTCGAGCTGCGTGGATGAAATGGTTTCCGCCAATGGCGAAGAGATCTCCGTCTCCGCTGATGACTACGACTTGGAGGTCCGGGTTGGCGAGTTTCACGCCAGTGGCGAATGCGATGGCTCTGCCATGGGTTGTGTGAAATGAGTCAACGTTCACGTATCCTGCTGCCCGACCGATGCAGCCAATTCCTGAGACAACGACTATCTTGTCCAGATCAACCTTGAGTTCGTCTAGGGCTGTGAGGAAGCTGTTTAGTAGTATGCCATTTCCGCAGCCTTCGCACCAAATATGGGGCATTCTTTCACTTCTAAGGTATTTCGTCAGAGGGTGCTGTGTCATTCGTTCCGTTTGTTTCATTGCAGAGCCTTCCTCATTGCTGTTATAATCTCTGATGGTCGATGTGGCTCTTCACCTAGTTTTGAAAGGAGAGAGACGGGAGTTGTTTTTGCTGCTCTTTCAACTTCTCGAACTATCTGTCCGTAGTTCATCTCGGGGACGACTATTGCGGTTACATGGTCTGCCATTTTGGCAACTAGCTCGGTTGGGAAGGGCCAAATCGTAATCAACCTTAGTAATCCTGCTTTTATCCCTTCTTTTCTAGCTTTGCGCACTGCACTGAGTGCTGCGCGAGAAGTGATACCGTAAGCTAAGATGGCTACTTCAGCGTCCTCCAACATTACCTCTTGAACTCTGACGATCTTATGAGTGTTTTTGCGGATTTTATCACATAATCTCCTAACAAGTTTTGTTTGCTCTTCGACACTTACAGTTTTGGGAGCGCCTTTTTCGTCATGAGTTAATCCGGTTGCGTGGAAGCGATATCCTTCTCCGAAGCAGCCCATGGGTGGGACTAAATCATCGTCGGGTTTGAAAGGTTGGTACTCATTCGGAGGTCCTTTAGGTTTCTTGCGATCGACGATGGTGATCTCCTCTGGAGCCGGAATTTTGACTCGTTCTGACATGTGACCAATAATTTCATCAGCTAGAAGCATTACGGGGACGCGGTAAGATTCTGCGAGGTTGAAGCAGTCTATGGTTAAGTCGAACATCTCTTGGACAGATGAAGGAGCTAAGGCGATGATTTCGTAGTCTCCGTGAGAACCCCACTTTGCCTGCATTACGTCTTGTTGACCTGGCATTGTGGGTTGACCTGTGCTTGGGCCTCCTCGCATTATGTTTACGATTACGAGAGGTGCCTCTGTCATTACAGCAAGGCCGATGTTCTCCTGCATCAGGCTGAATCCTGGACCTGATGTTGCTGTCATGGCTTTTTTTCCAGTGTAGGAGGCTCCGATGACAGCGGCTAAGGATCCAATTTCGTCCTCCATCTGGATGTAAACTCCTCCAACTTCAACCAGTCGTCTAGACATGCGTTCTGCGATTTCAGTGGCTGGAGTTATGGGGTAGCCGCCGAAGAATCGGCATCCTGCTGCGATTGCTCCTTCTGCGCAGGCTAAGTCTCCGCTTAAGAAGTGGGTTCCTGTGAGTACGGCTCTACTTCTCATCTTCACAACCTTCTTTGCATTTCTTCTCAGTGACGGATATGGCAAAATCGGGACAGATGGCTGCGCAGAAGCCGCAGATTGTGCATTTGCTTTCATCTGCAACCTTTGGCGGGTAAATTCCTCTCTTGTTGAGCTGATCAGACTTCTCTAAGACTTTTCTAGGGCAGAATTCTATGCAGAAATCGCAGCCTTTACACAAATCTGGTTGGATAGTGATCTCTGCCTTGGGGAGACTGATTTTTTCTGTGTCTAATGGGGTTCTCCAAAGCTTTTTGGACAAAACCAATATCACCTCTAGCTTCCTGCAAAAGCCCCCTTAGCCTTCTCTATCTCTTCAGGAGTCAACTTGTCCAGCTTTGCCTTCATCTCACGTACCTTAGAAGCAATTTTCTCCCCTTCAGCTGCCGAAGCCCATAGAAGTTGTAGTCTTTCTTTATCTACTCCAAGGCGTTCCATCTTTTTCCACAGTTTTTCCACTCTCTTTTGGGTTTGGACATTTGCGTCTATGTAGTGGCAGTCGCCCGGGTGGCATCCAGCAACTAGAACTGCGCCAGCTCCTTTTGAGAAAGCATGTTCCACAAACTTTGTTGAGACTCTTCCTGAGCACATAGTCCTGATTATGCGCACATTTGGCGGGTATTGCATTCTGCTCACACCGGCGAAGTCTGCTCCAGCGTAAGCACACCAGTTGCAGCAGAAGGCTATGATCTTCTTGTCTGCTTCTATTTCAGTTAAGGCGTCGATTTGGGCTAGTATTTGGGCGTTCGTGAAGTGACGCATGTGCAAGGCGTCAAAAGAACATTCTGCGCCACAGGTGCCACATCCTGTGCAGGCAGCTTCAATTACTTCTACTCGTTCCCTCTCTTTGTCTACGAGTATGGCGTTGTATGGGCAGACGCGGGCGCATAATCCGCAGAATTTGCAGTTTTCAGGAATTGGCCTAGGTGTTATTGCTTCAACTGTTACCTTCCCTTGGGCCATAAGGATTCCAGCTCGCGCTGCAGCAGCGCTAGCTTGGGTTACGCTATCCTTGATGTCTTTAGGAGATTCAGCGCATCCTGCGAGGAATATTCCTCCGGTTGGTGCGTCTACAGGTCTCAGTTTTGGGTGGGCTTCCATGAAGAACCCGTCAGGAGTTCTGGATAGTGTGAAGAGACGTTGGATCACGTCACTGTCTGGGCAGGGTTCGATGCCGATGGAGAGAACTACCATGCCTGCGTTGACTCTGTAAAGCTCTTTCTGTAGTGTGTTCTCTCCAAGTAGCCATAGATTTTGGGTTTTTCTGTCTTCAACGACTTCTGCTGGTAGTCCTCGGATGAAGATTACTCCTTCTCCTTTGGCTCTTTTGTACAAGTCTTCAAAGCCTTTTCCAAAAGCTCTGATGTCCACGTAAAAGACGTAAATTTTGACGTCTGGCCAGTGTTCTTTAATTAGAAGGCTGTCTTTAATGGTGTTCATACAGCATACGTTGCTGCAGTATTTGTTTCCTTTGTCTGTGCGGGAGCCTACACATTGTATGAAGGCGACTGATTCTGGTATCTTCTTGTCGCTGGGGCGGATTAGGTTTCCTCCTGAAGGTCCGCCTGCGTTGATTAATCTTTCGAACTCGAGGGAGGTAATGACGTTTAGGTAGCGGGTGTATCCGTAATTTGGCAGAGATGATGGATCGTAAACGTCAGCGCCTGTGGCAACGATTATTGTGCCAACTTCTAACTCCAATGTTTCTGGTTTCATATCGAAATCTATGGCTTCTCGTTCACAGGCTCTAAGGCATTTGTCACATGCCAGAATACCTTCTTTGTTAAGGCATAAGTCACGGTCAATTATGTAGGTTGACGGTACTGCTTGTGCGAAAGGAGTGTATATTGCTCGTCTTGTTGCCAAGCCAACGTCGAATTCGTTGGGGGCAGTAATGGGACAAGCTTCTGAGCATTCATTGCAGGCGCTGCATTCATCTGTTACGTATCTAGGCTTTTTCAAGACTTTAGCTTTGAAGTTACCGATGTATCCTTTAACTTCTTGGACTTCGCTGTTGGTCAGTAGTTCAACATTTGGGTGATGGCCTACATCGGACATTTTTGGGGCAAGGATGCAGATTGAGCAGTCCATTGTGGGGAAGGTCTTGTCGATCTGCGCCATCCTTCCGCCTATGCTGGGTTTCTTTTCTACTAAGTAAACTTTGTAGCCGGTATCCGCTAAGTCTAAGGCTGCTTGAATTCCAGCTACTCCGCCACCTATTATCAAGGCGCTCTTTGTGATGGGCACCTCGGATTCGATGGCGGGTTCGAGGAGAGCGACCTTCGCTACTGCTGCTCTTACCAGGTCTTTCGCTTTTTCGGTTGCAGCTTTCTTGTCATGAAGGTGCACCCAGCTGCAGTGCTCTCGTATGTTGGCCATCTCGAAAAGGTACTTGTTGAGTCCAGCTTCTTCGCATGCTTTTCTGAAGGTTGGTTCATGAAGGCGAGGTGAGCAAGAAGCTACAACTACGCGGTTCAAGTTGTGTTCTTTTATGTCTTTTTTGATGGTTTCTTGACCTTGGTCTGAGCAGGCGTAACGATTGTCTTCTGCAACGACTACGTTGGGTAGGGTTGAAGCAAACTTTGCCACTTCTTTGCAGTCAACTGTTCCGGCGATGTTTAAGCCGCAGTGACATACGTAGACGCCTATTCGGAGTTCTACTTCAGCTTCTTCAGTTGCCATGGTTCGCTCCTCCCTTTCGGGTGGTGGCCAAGTATCTATTTATTGAATATGCCGCCTTCTTCCCTGCAAGTATTGCTTCCATTATTGTGGCAGGGCCTGTGACTGTGTCTCCGCCGGCGAAGACGCCTGGCAAGCTAGTTTCCATTGTGAAGGGGTTTACAATGATCCTGCCAGCTTTATCAACTTCTACATCCTTCGGTAGAAACGTTGTTTCCGCAGTTTCTCCAATGGCAACTATTATCGTGTCTAATTCAAGAGAGAATTCGGAGTCCTCAACGGGCACTGGGGTTCTTCTTCCCGTTTCATCTTGTTCTCCCAATTTCATCTTGACTAACTCTAAACCTCCAACTCTTCCGGCTTTCTCCAAGATCTTCTTTGGAGCCACTAATAATTCGATCTTTACGCCTTCCTTTTCTGCCTCCTTGACTTCCCATGGGTTAGCCGGCATCTCTTCTCTCGATCGCCTGTAGAGGATAAGAACCTCATCTGCTCCGTGGCGAAGCGCAGTCCTGGAGGCGTCTACGGCCACGTTTCCTCCACCAATTACCCCCACTTTCTTTCCTAAGTCAACGTTTTGTTCCATGTTTACACTCCAAAGAAAGCTCAAAGCGTCAAGGACGCCTTCTAATTCTTCACCTTTAATTTCTAATTTTCGACTCTTGTGGGCGCCAACAGCCACAAATACTGCTTTGAAATCGTCTTGCAATAGCTCATTGAAACCAGCATCTTTCCCAATAGCCGTGTTGGTTTCTATTTGTATGCCCATCTGCTCTAAGCGTTTTATTTCGTTTTCCAGCGCTTCTTTGGGAAGTCTGAAGCTTGGCATGCTCTTCCTTAACATGCCTCCAGGGGCTGGGAGCGCCTCAAAGACTGTTACGGGATAGCCCATTTCAGCCAATTCGCAGGCGGCTGTCAGCCCTGCTGGTCCTGAACCTATTACTGCAACCTTCTGTTGATGGCAGATCTCTCTCTTACTTACTTTCATACTCTCCGCTGTTAGCTTCTGTAGAGCTTCAACTAACGTTTTATCATCAATTCCTGCCCGTTCCGGGTGAAAACACGTATACCAGCAGACGATGGGAAGTGGGATGTCTTTCTCCATTATTGAGATAGCCCTTTCAAAACCATCCAATGATCCTCGTTTTGCGGCTTCGCTTTTCAATATCTGAAAAATCTCTGGGGGTTTGAGTCCTTGGGGGCATCTTTTGTGACACTTGTAGCACCAAGCACAAAGCCAGAGACTGTCATCTCCTAGCGTCTTTTCTGGTTCTGTGAGAGTTTTCTGCAGAAGGCTACGAGGGTTGTAATGGGTTGACAGAAGCTCCATCATAGGGCAACTAGCTGTGCAGATGCCGCATTCGAAGCAGCTTTTTGCTTTTTCTCTGATTTCCTTTGGAATGAGGATAGCTCCCAACAGTTTTCACCCCACTAATAGTGGCGCGAATGATCTCGGTTGGTATGATGCTTCGTTAGTGCTCGCCATTTACGGTTGTCCCCACCGCTATTCTGCAATAGAATCGATGTCCCCGATATAAGACTTTACAAACGTAAACGTCTGATACACATCTAGGCTGAACACGTGAAATAGCGTACGTTAGACTCAATGTTTGCAACTGGACGCAAGGTGTTGAGAAGCCTAGCTGGTTCTTGTGATGCTAAGGTATACTCTGAATAAGAGTGTGCTT
>SOJC01000048.1 GCA_004376645.1 Candidatus Bathyarchaeota archaeon | reverse complement strand
ATTCACATTCATGCAAACAGAACAAGTCAGCATAACCGCCATGACATACAGCGGAGCTACAAACACAAGCAACAACGAAATATTACTAACCGTTAAGAACACTGGCTCAAGCACACTTACACTGTCATCTGTAACATTAAACGGTGACACACACTCCGACGTGACTATAACTCCAACAGGCGGAGAATTGGAACCAGGTACAATTGGCACTGTTACACTTAACAATGTTCAGTGGGTATCAGGCAACACCTACAGAGTTATACTGCAATCCAGCACTGGCACCAACGTCGCCTCTTACGAGAAGAGAGCGTCCTAACCACACCCTTTGTTTGTTTGAGAAAGGGGGTAGGATAGAAACACCCCTCTTCTTCCACCATCTTTGGAGGTATAAACATGGTAGTAGAATTGAAAGAATACGATTCAGCCACAGAAATATCTAGAACAATAGATGAAGAGATAACCAGAACAAAGAGTATGCTCGGAGAGTATCTACGGCGCCTAGACGAAATACGCGCGCTAGCTGAACGATCAAAGAAGATACGAGACGTCGTCTTCAAGCTAGCAGGCAAGAAAGCAACCCAAGAAAACCTAGGCGAAATCTCAGTAGGAGGACTAAACGTCGTCTTAGACGCCAACCCATTCCATGAACTAACAGCCATAGAAGAAGTTGTAAGAAGCCAACAAGACAGGCTATTGATTCTGCAAAAATCGAGAGAAGCATTGAAATGGGTTGACCAAATAGGCGACACAGACGGGCTACTGTACCTCGTTCTAGAAAAAGACGGAGTACCAGAGCGAATACTCTTCAAAGTCTCATAAGAATCCCAGAGGTAGAAAAAATTGAGCAAAGAGATCTACGGAATCGCACTAAGAAATGCTCTAACCGAAATCGGAAACGTCTGCCCCGACATCCAAGCTTCCTTTCTCTTTGACAAGGAAGCCAACGTTGTAGCAGGAGACGCGAAAACACCCGAGGAAACAATCGAAAAAGTAGTCAATTCTCTGGAAGAGATTCTGAACAAAGCAGACACAATCGGCGGTTTAAACTCTCTCATAATCGAGGGAAGCAGAGGCAACGTCCACCTATCTTCTGTTAACGATCTCTATCTAACATTAATCGCTTCAAAAACTGCCGACATGAAATATGTGGAAACTATCGCTCGCGTATTAATACCCACAGTAATGAAACTTCTTGACAGCCTGGGTCCTACCCCCCTCAGGCAGTTACCTCCTTCCCACATTCTCTTAGAACCAGAGAAAGAACAGGAAGAAGCAGAAGACACAGAGAAACTTGAAGAAGACAACGAAATAACTGAAGTTGAAACTCTTCCAGATCTCGATCTGCCAAGTAACCAACTGATAGTTGAGAGTTTCGGCGGACTTTTAACCCGCAGCGACACCGTCCAGCTCAGCGAGGAAGTTCTATCACAGTGGGAAGAATTCCTTGATGGAAAAAAGATCAGCCATGTTTTAGTTGAGGCCTTCAATGGACAATCTAGCGAATGGAAAGTCAAGGGTTTGAATGAATCAAAGCTCGTAAACAAAGCCATCATTCGAATCCCAATGAAGATATGCCAAAACTTGGACATTAAGAAAGGCGAATTAGTGAGAGTAAAACCAGCAATTACTTGAAGGAGACGATTCTATGACTAAAAGACGCAAATCGAGCAGAATAGACTTGGAGGAAGATATCCCCGAAATAGCAGTTGACCTCTTAGAGGAACCTAGGGCAGAGAAAGAAAACTTGGAGGAAATAGAGAAGACCCCTAAGATTTACAGAGACCGTAAGAAAGAGAGTGTTGGCACAGACGAAAGAATCAAACAAAAAGTCGAGAGCGTGAAATCAAAAGAAGGAGTAATAGGGTATATCCTTCGGAATTCAACTTCTGCAAGCATAGATCTGAAAGACCCCGCAAAGATCATTGACTATGCAGTACTATCATCTTCTGCCTTTGAAGCAAGCGAAGAACTCTCAAAAACCTTCAAACTAGGCGAAGTGAAATACTCGCTAATTAAAGGAGACACCGTGAAACTCCTCTCTTTCATCAACGGGGAAAACAAAGTCAGCGTGTTCATGGAGAACAACATAGACCACAAACGCATCTACAAGGATCTCTCGCGCTGAAAAACCACATTATCTCTCCCTTTTTGGGTTCCTGGGGACAATGGGATTGGAACGGAAAAGGGATTCTTGGTTAATAGCCCCCTCCCCCTTTTCTTCTGTTCCTTCTCATCCCTTAAAGGCTATTAACGAAAAACATGATTTGCGGTGTTATGAAGGTTTCCACCAAGGCCGCCGCTGCAATCAAGACCAACGTGACTAAGTAGTTTCTCTTCAAACTTCTACTCAAGATCTTGAATGAAAGCTTGAAGGCCTTAAATGACATGTGCAAGTCGGTCTTGGCTATAGCTATGAATCTGCCGGGTTTTGTTATGGCTCCAGCGTAGTCTCGGAAAGTTGGAGTTTCCACCGGCTTCGGCAGATTTCCGCTTCTTACTGCCTTGCGTATAGAAATCGTCCAATAGGCAATCGCAAAGAATTCAAGCCAACCATGGGGCAGAACAGCAGCCACCGCTGTCACCGCCGAGAAATTCAGAGACGCCACTATTAAGACACACATGACAAACCACATTACTGCCACTCCAGCAGGTAGAACCCACACTTTATTGTGCAGGACTGGATAGGCCACTGCTACAGCCACAAGGAGATAACTCAGACTAAACATATTGTGCCCTGTAATAATTGCAAAGGTAATCGGATGCGAGAAACCTACAATGCTAATCACAGGAGCATATAGCTGGAATAGACTGAATCGAAGAAAAGGGGCTACTATCTCCGTCAAATTCATTGAAGACCAACATAGCTTATCCGAGCATGGCGATTTAGCAGTTGTCCAATACCATATCGTAAGCATCGATACACCATTATAACTTGACTCACCAGCAACGCGCCCATCCTGCTCAAGAAAGCAACAACCACAAAAATGAACACAAGCTTGGTGTTCACTACCAAGATAATATTATATTCACGCACAAGACAGTATCTCCATTTAGCCGGGATGGCAGAGCGGATAATGCGCAGGCCTTGAAGCGAAAGAACAACGCTGAATCTGAAGAGCGTTTTTCTCTAGGATGTAGTTCCTGGCAAGTAAGCCTGTGGCCTTCACGGCCGCATGGGTTCGAATCCCATTCCCGGCGCC
>SOJC01000033.1 GCA_004376645.1 Candidatus Bathyarchaeota archaeon | reverse complement strand
GAGAAGGCTACTGCAAGCTACAAAAACGGTGTGCTTGAGGTGACGATTCCGAAGATTCAGAAAGCTGTTGGGGATGAGAAAAGGCGGACTATGAGGATTGAGTAGTAAGAGTCCTGGTTTGTGGTCAGGGGAAATTCTCAACGGGCCCACAATGACTATATCGGCTTGTTTGGGCATGGCGCACTTCACTAGACGAAGTCTTTTGGAGGCTTATGAGGCTGTGAGGAAGCTGAAGCCTACAGATTTGGTGGTAAAGCCTAATATGCGGCATTTTCATATTTTGGATCGGCAGTGTGTCTCTAAACTGGAGTGTGAATCCTGTGGGCGGAGATGCGAATTTGTTAAGATTGCTGATGCGCTGGGCAATATGAATGCGAAGATTTTGACTTATTGACATGTTTGAGAGGGAGATTGCGACAAACATTAGATGGTTGCAGCCTCTTTCTAGATTGTGGTGGTTTTCTTTTGTCGGCTTTGCTTCAGTTTTGGGCATTCTACAGAAAGAAAGCATTCGGTTGAGTTGTGAGTCAATAACTATTGGGTTTTTGCAAGAATCATGAAAATTCCGAGAACTATTAAAGCCAAACCGCCTACGGTAAACAAGATGGGGTATATTAAACTAGGACTTATTGTGGTGATATAGATTACTATTGATCCAATGAGAATTATTATTAGAGCAAAGAATTTCTCTGCAATTGTGAACCCTGTTAGATCTCCTTTGTTGCTCAAATCAAAACACCTTTGTAACTGAGGTTTACATATGATGGCCTAGGTTTTATTTTAATCTTCTTAAGTACTTCTTTTATTTTATTGCCTCTAGTTTAGCTGGTAGATACTCATCTACAATGTATGTGAGGCCATAACGACTGAATGCTTCCAGCTCTGCTTTTTTCCGAATTTTCATGAAAGTCTTTATTTCCCGTTGCCACAGCTCGTCTTTGTAGCGTGGGTCTCGGTGCAACTCGTGAAGCCGTTTCATGTCGATTTCGGTCAAGGGGTCGCTTGGCAACTTATAATCGGTTATATCCGTTGCCCAAACACCGCTCCATTTGGCGTCAGCCGTTGTTAAGCCTCGAAGATGTGCAGCGTTGGCTGAACCAGAAATTATAACCATGGCAATGTGCATCCCCCATGGGTCTGCATCCGTCAAAATGCAGACAGGTAATTCCAACTCCTTGTTGAGTCTGCGAATGAAATGGCGAGTAGATCGAGGAGCTTGCCCTGCGGTTAAAACAAGCAGTGCATTGTATTTTTTGTGCACGTTTTCTTCGATAAACCTTGTGAACATGCCGCCTTTCTCGATAGCAATTACTTTGTCTGCGCTGGTTTTCACGAACTCGCTGTATGTCAAAGCTGGGCCTATCATTAGGCCGTCTGGATGCGATGTCAGATTCATCTGTCTTCCTTCATAGCCTGGCACGGTGTATTCGATTGTTAGGTCGCCGAAGATGGCTGAACGTTCTTCTGGGAAGACATTGAAGTCTTCTCTGGGAAGACCTATTACTGTTTCCAAGTCTGTGATCACGTTGTCTGACTCTGATTGGTCCTTGAAGGACATATTGTAGGCTTGGGCTGAATAGTAAACGTCTCGGAGGGTTGAGGTTTTGCGTTGAGTTGAGAGTTGATGGGCAAAGAAAGCTGTCCAAACTAGCTGTGTGAAGGGGCGGATGTGACGGATGTTACGAGTGCTTCGCTTGACTTTTCTCTCTCCTAAGATGTACTGGCGAAGCTCTGGGCTGTAGCAAATATTTTCTGTGGAGCGGCTGGGCATCTTGATCCACGGGAACTCACCCTGCTCCATTTGGTGATAAAGCGTTTCACCAAACTTTTCCAAGTCTACAGCTGCTTCCTTCTTCTCTAATGTTGAAATGTTATTTTCCTGCTTCTTTTCCTCCAATGATATTCACACTCTCTAACAGCTTTCTAATGTCAGGTTCTTTCTCTCTACCGGCAAGTTGTGTGGAAAACTTGGCGATCTTTGGCAAATATTTTGAAAACACACTTAATCTTCTCTTCTCCCTTTCCACATGTTCACGTTTTGACAAAAATCGTTGGAGATGTCGAGCTGCTCCTCGTATGCCGTTTAGGATTTCCCTTTTCACTTCAGGTCTATCTGCAATAAACTCTTTGCCCACAGTTTTGTATGGGATTTTGGTGCTGCAGATGTGAACTAGTACAGCTACAGGCATGTCTTGTGAGACCTTGTATCTGCGCCAATTCATACTTTTGACGACACGAAACGACACATCACTCGCTTCGTCATAGAGAAGAGGAATACGATTGGCAAAACGGTAGAGCACAAAATCACCTCTTTTTGGAATGTCTCCACCATAAGCTATTGCCGCTTCTACAATGAAAGGATGACCTGCATAAGTGGAAGGTTTGCGTTGACAAACTGCTATAAATTCTGGTTTCAATTCCTTCAAAATTCCAGCCCTTAACAACTCTTCCCCAAGAGGTGACAGACAACTGGCACTTGGCGGTCGGAACTCTTCAAAGCGCTTCATCCTTTGCACAAGCCTCACAATGTCTTGAGGACTCAATTTCTTTGGATTTCTTGTCTTGGGAATGGCAGCAAACTCCAGAAATTTGTGTACTATCCTTTCGCTGACTCGATGAAAATGGGTTCTCATAAAATCTACCATGTTTCGATGCGGCGTCACTTGTATGAGGCGTTTAACGGTTTCCACGTCCACGCCATAGGGGTGAGGTAAGGTTTCTTTAGGTGAAGGCGGCATCTTCGTTGTTACACGTGTGAACTTGTACAGGCGACCCTTCGGGTCGACAAAGGTTATGTTAGCGTAAGGATTTACTAGCGCAGTTTGCTTCAAGTATTCCACGATTTTTGGCATAGCGCGGAAATAGTCGCCTTCAAGACTAAACTCTACGATTGTTCCATGCCATTGTTCCTTATTTATCAAAACTTTGCGTTCCAGAATAATTGGTCTGTTCCTTTGAATATCAATCATTATGCTATATTGGTAGACTTTCGTGGAGCCTGTGCTGGAGACTATGTAGGCAGGCTTGTGAGTAGTAATTTGTCCGTAGAGAACAGCCATTGTGCCACCTAGTCCGAAGGTTCCCCTAGACTGCTTCAGTTTGTACTTTGAGCCAAAAAGCACTTGACCAAAAGCTGAGGGGATGTGGCGTGAGGTGATTCCTGATCCATTGTCTTCAACTCTCAGCTTGTACACTCCTGACTCTGG
>SOJC01000018.1 GCA_004376645.1 Candidatus Bathyarchaeota archaeon | reverse complement strand
TACAGCTATTAGCAAGTGACCAAGTAGGTTGCTGATGCAACGTTCATGAAAAGAGGTGCGGCAGATGGATGGTGTAAACCGAGAGGTTCTAAAAGCTGTTTTGAGACTAACCAAAAATGGCCCAATCGATTACACTTTAGTTAGCAAGAGCGCCAGAATTCCTGCACAAGTAGCAGACTGCTCATTAAGAAAGCTTGAAAGAAGCAAACTTGTCAACTTGAAAAAGAAGGTACTAGAGATTTCATCGAAACAGCGGATTGAAGTCGCGATTCTAGCCCTGAAGTCAGGCTCTGATTTTGAAAGTATCTGTAGACAGCTTAAATGGAAAGAGTTTGAAGAGGTTTCAATGAAAGCTTTTGAAGCTCACAATTACGTCGTCAAGAAAAACTTCAGGTTTAGTCACAGGGAAAAGCGCTGGGAAATTGACCTAGTTGCCTGTAGGAAACCTATAATCGTCTCAGCCGACTGCAAACACTGGAAGTGCAATTGGTCAAGAGCAGCAATAGTCAACCTAGTTGAGAAACAAACTGAAAGGACAAAATCCTTTGCAGATGCCCTACCCAAACTTTGGGCTAAACTTGAATTGAAATATTGGCCACATATGAAGATCATCCCGATAATTCTGTCCTTACAATCTAGCCCCTTCAAATTCCATCGCGACACTCCCATAGTATCTATATTGCAGTTGCAGAGCTTTTTAACTAACATGCAAACAGAGATAGATTGCTTGACATATTTCTACAAAACATTAGAGCCACATAGGAAGCAATTAACAGAATATCATCAAAAGAGCCTTTAAGGTGCGCGAGGAAACCGCTACATAAACACCAATCTGTAAAAACAAGCAATAACAACTGCAATCATCAGCATCATTATCGACTTATCCAATGCAAACACTAGTCTTATCTTATATATCACACCTTTCCAGCTAATACAATCATACGTGAGGCATTCTGCTCAAATGGCTGCCCTTCATAACCACCATAAACATCCAAAACGTTCATACCAGCTTTACATAACATTGCTTTCAGCTCCAAAAACGAGTATAGCCGCAAGTAATGATCAAACACCCCGATTTCACTCCCCTTTTTATCCAGCAAAACCCATCGAGACCAAAGCAATTGAGCACTATCATTGAGATTGCGCTCCTCTAACAGGTAGAAACTGCGAAATTCACCCCAATCTCTCTTCCTAAAGGTATGCACGAGATGATTTTTATTGACGACGTCCAAGAGAAATAATCCATCTTGTCTGAGTACTCTAGTTATTTCCTCTAAGCATTTCATGTCTTCTTCCTCTGAAGGCAGATATCCAAAACTGGTAAACATGTTGACAACAGCGGAGAAAACCTTTGATTTGAAGGGCAGCTGACGCATATCTCCTCTTACCAATGGGAACCTAATCTTGTTCTCATCCATACTATGCCTGGCTTTTCTCAGAAGATTAGCTGACATGTCAAGACCGACCATGTCCCAACCTTGACCAGTGAGAAGAATAGAATGCCGTCCTGTACCACAGCAGAGATCCAACACTAAATCCTGTTCTCCCATTGTTCTAATGAGATCGATCTCTCTCTCAGTAAATCGGGCATCTACGATCTCTACCCAATAGTCGTTTAATTGGTCAAAAAGCTCCCACGCCCGCTCCTTCAGAACCAAAAGATTACACCTCTACTTCTCTATCTCAGTCTGGAACTTAACAATAATTGAACAAAACCAATGCTCGATCCTTAATCTCTTCACAGCTTTCACCTCTTCAGATTCTCAGATAGAACAACTACGTTCTTATGTTCATAATCTAATGTCAATCGCTCATAGATTTTACTAGAGGATGCCTGCTAAAGTAAGTAGAGGCTACAAAATGCAGGTCATTGTACATTGTAAACGTGCTTAAACTATAAACAACACCAAACAGGATTTCAAGTTGAAGCCCAGACTTCCTTGGAATTCACATTTTTAGCTAGGTTAGGGTAGGGTATTTTGTTAAAAAGTTGATGTTTTTACCATGTGCTATGGAAATACTCTAGCTCCGTTCTGTCGATTTATAAATCGCCATAAATCAGCTTCTAATCCGCTAGATCCTTAACGTCAATTTACTTAGAGTCTGTAATCGATCTTGATCATTTGTTAATGTTTATCAGGTTATGCTTTTGTATCCACCCAATGCAAATGGACGCAAAATCCTCACAACCAACAAGGCTCTTCAACAGGAGAGTACGTATGTTGCTGGCCATCTTCTCATATGTCTCGATGAAAAATCGCATTTGCATAATGAGTTCATATAGGCAAAAACGAGAAAAGCCGACGCTAAAACATAGCCTAGGAAAACCTTAGCAAAGCCTTCTTTTTAAAAATAACGCCCAAAAAGGTTAAATAACAAAAGTAATAGTTTTGTTATATACCCATTAAAAGTGTAATTCCGTTGTGAAAATTATGCCCATAGTAAAAGCAAGGTGGAAGGACGAGGAGCACATCATTAGGGACTCTGACATGGATACGATGTTGAATACCTTAGACACTGTCAAAAAACAAGATTCTACGTTGGTCTATAAGGGGAAGAACTTGGAGGAAAGACTCATCGTGGATCATAATATGATCAAATGTATGCTCTGCCTCCTCTACATATTCGGCCGGCGACTTAGTGGAATACTCCAACTCAAGAAGGGAGACTTTTGGACAAAGAAAGGATATCTGTATGTTAGATTCAAGGTGCTCAAGAAGGCTCGTCGCCGAGACAAGTTGACACCTAAAACCAGAGTAAAGAGAGTTAACATGAAAGGCCAGTGGAAATACGTACACTACATAGTCAATTACGTTTTGAAACTTGAAAGCCCTGATACCCCTTTGTTTCCGGGACGCAGCCGACCTCATACCCAGATCGTTAAACGAAAGGATGAAACTGGAAAGGTGATTAAAACCTATGAATATAATATTAAGGAAACAGGGATAATGAGCAGACAACGAGCGTATAAGATTGTAAAGGCTTTAAACCCAGACATCTACCCTCATTGGTTTAGGCACAGCTTGGCAACTCAACTAGCTGAAGAGGGTATTGATCCTTGGCAGCTCATGAGTTGGTTTGACTGGGACAGATTCGCCACTGCAAAACGCTATATTTCAGGAACGGGCGCGATGACAAGAGATATCTCTAACCGCGAAGTTGGCTGATAGAACTGTGTAGCACCGAGAGATTCAAGAAACAGCAATCTAAGTGATACGCAAATGCGCTGAAAATACCGATACAACCA
>SOJC01000062.1 GCA_004376645.1 Candidatus Bathyarchaeota archaeon | reverse complement strand
CAAATTGAAATATTTATGTCTGTCAATTGCGCGTGTGTGGCATTCTACCTGACAATTAAAACTGGGCAATCTACGTGGTGCATTACTCCATCGGTAACGCTTCCTAGGAGCATTTCCCTTATGCGACTAACACCTCTGGCACCCATAACAATTAAGCCATAGTCGTCTTCTTTGGTAACTCTGATGATTTCTTGAACTGTGTGGCCTTCCCTAAGCATTACTTCCGCTTCGACTTTTTCAGCCTCAGCTCTTCGCTTGCTATCTGCCAAAATACTATTTCCCTCTTTCCGAGCAGCGTCCTCAAATTTTGAAGCGTATATGCTAGGTGCATATGGCATAGCCAACGGGGGTGATTCACGTATTATAACTGATGTGACAACCGAGTATACGTGCACTAGTGTTAATTTTCCGTCAAACTTCTTAGCTATCTGGATTGCCACATCTAAGGCTCTGCGTGAATGGTCAGAACGATCTAAAGGAACTAAAATTTTGTCGAACATCAACACTGCTTCCTAACCAGTTTTATTGTTGTCCAAATATATGTCTCTTTTCTTGTACATGAGCCACGATGTGCGCTCATGAAATAGGTGAATTATCCTTTAATCACCCAAACGATGCGCGCAAACTGAACTCTGAGAAGAGATTCCTGCTTTCTGGTATTCCTCAGGAATAGCTATATTTTTCTTCGTCAGTTCACTCCTCCTCATTTACGGATTGGTGCGCTAACGTTCAACATGTATGCCTTCACAATCTATCTAACTGCACCCGGATTATTCATACATAGAATAACGACTTTAAATACGGATTTTATCCCCACAATTCTTTTCACCTAAACAGCGACAAAGACTAAACCGTTCAAGTCCAGTTGAGTCCGCAAACATTTTGGCGGGACTAGTATGCAACGAATTAGACAGAACAAGAAGGGCGTGAGCAACATAATCGTTGTTGCGCTAGGCCTCGTAATAGTCGTGACTATAGTGGTGAACGTTTTTCTTTGGAACTTTGAGATGAACCAGCTTGATTGGGAGAAAATAAAGGAAGACATAAAGATTACTGATGTTGCTCATGTCAACGTTACCCGCTCTTTCTGGTTTGTAGCTCAAAGCGAATACATCGTGAATACAGGTAATCATATGAACGGCACCTACGAAAATACAAAGGTTGCCAATGATGGAAACTGGGAAACATTCCAAGAAGGAACAGGATCTCCAAGTTATAGGCTAGATATCAATGGAACTTTCATTCTAGACGTATCAGCATATCCTCTCGAATCTATTTCAACCGTCGAAATACAATTAAGGTATAGGGCTAGTGATGGGTTCGAAAAATGCTTCTTGAAAGCCTACAATTGGACAGCGCAAGCATATCGTGATAATGGTTTTAACCTCACTGCTGGCCATACGCCGACAGGAGGATGGGATAATTATGCAATTAATCTTACAGACAAGTGGCGGAGTTATGTGCGGGGTGATGGTACAATATACGTGAAGTTTCATGATGAAGGAAATGATGCTGTCCGGACAACCATTGACATCGACTTTCTAGGGGTAAGAACAGTAGCTAGCGGGACACGTTTTACTTTTCAGAATAAAGGGTCTTTAACTTCTCATCTAGTTTCCTTATGGGTAAACAATTCAACACACCATCGAAGATACAACATAAGCATTTTCGTCAATGCTGGAGACACAGAATCATACATTCGCAGCGACATAAGTTTACCAAACAAACCATACATAGTAAAGATCGTTACTGAAAGAGGAAACATCGCAATACACTCTGAGAGCTAACCTCGATTTTTCTCCCAAATTCTAATGATATTTACCATTCAGAAAGGGGGTTCCCCGACAAATCGCATTCCAAAGTTGAGAAAGGATATAATGTCTTAAAATTGTCTTGGGCAGTTTTTATATACACAAGGGTATGATTCTGAGAAAGGGTAAGAATATGGAAAAATGGCTTGCTAGAAGGCGAAAATCCAAAGTCTTAGAATTAGCAGATAGACAGATCACTCTAGCTATGGATACAGTTGCCGAACTAGAGAAAGCTGTAGTGGCAGCTGCAAAGAGCAACAAAGAAGAGGCCAGAACCAACATCACCCATCTTTCGAAAATCGAACATGAAATAGATGAACTGCGAAGGATAATTTTCGAAGAGCTAACAAAAGACACTATGGCCCCGCAAGATCGAGAAGACATAATGCACCTTGTAAAAAGGCTTGACGAAATGGCGGATCACGTCAAAGATGCAGCAAGAGCTCTGGATCTTATTCTGGAAACAAAGATCCCGGAAGCCTTCTGGAAACCCCTTGTCGGCATGGCAACCAAACTTGTTGAAATCACAAGGATTCTGCGAAGAGCAATTGAAGCCCTCGGAACAGACCCGTCAGAGGCAAGAAAACTAGCCATGACAATTGACAAAATTGAGGGCGAGATCGACGAGGGATATCAAAAAGCGAAAGAATTACTCCTTAAATACTCAAACGATATGAACGTCGCAGTCGTACTGTTCCTACTAGACTTGGCTGAAGAGATGGAACATGTAGCGGATTCATGTGATGACACTGCGGACTACGTGAGAATTCTTGCAGCCGCCAGAGAATTCTAGGCGATCCAGCAATAGATGCTTCGCATAGGTGGTGTGACTTTGGCGGAGAGAAAGAAAAAAAGGAAATGGCTCAAGTTATTCCCAAAACATGGATACATCCTGCTCTTGATTGGCATATTGATCGGCTTTCTCCTCTTTACGCTCATTTCGGTGATCTTCGAAAAAGGAGGAGTAAACGCTATCGAATTCCTTTACACAAGTGAAAAACAAAGCTGGATTGAAGAAATCACGCCGCTTTTTGAACAGTGGTATTTTGAGAAGCATGGCGAGAGAGTCCAAATTGAACTCACAGTAACTGGAACCCATGACAGTGTAACTCAAATTCTCTGGGGAAACGTCAAACCAGTAGCGTGGAGTCCCGCCTCAAGCATATGGATACCTTACCTAAACTTGATGTGGAAAAACCTAGGCAACCAAGAAGACATCGCATCAGACAACTGGAACAGAACTGTTTTATCACCTGTTGTTATTGTAGGATGGAAATCTCTCATCAAACAGCATAACATTACTGGCTTCACGGATCTGTATGAACTGGCAAAAACTCACGACTTCAAATATGGACATCCCGACCCTAGAGACAGCAACGGAGGCACGATGATTGTCGCCCTTGAATTCGCAGAAGCAGCCTGTAAAAAACCTGAGACACTCGAGATCGACGACTTTAAAGACGAATCTGTTCTAGAATCTGTTAGATCTCTAGAGTCTAAAGCTGTTTACTATAGTAAAAGCACCGGATTTTTCGGAACTTGGGCTGCCTTGAACGGTCCCTCTGCTATCAGTTACTTCGGAATTTATGAAAATGGGGTTATAGACAACGCTTTGAAAGCTGAAAAGAAGTGGGGAGATGCTTTAGTCGCAATTTATCCTGAAAACGGAACACTCTTCACTGATCACCCCTTTGTCATTCTTGATGCATCTTGGGTTGAACCTTGGCAGAAAGAAGTTGCAAAGGAATACCTCACATTCCTATTGAAAGAGGAGAGCCAACAGAAGGCGCAGCAATATGGGTTCAGACCAGCAAACCCGAATGTTCCTCTGGACACGACAATCTTCAACGAAGAAAATGGAGTCCGCGCAAACATAGCAGATGTGGCAACGCTGAATCCGTTACGAGGAGAAGCTTTGGAAGCTCTCTTCACTGTTTGGATTAAGGTCAAGAATCAAGGAACATGAGTGCTGCGTGAGGTGTACTATCTAGCTTATGCAACTTCTTGGTAACAGAAGATTCATCACTAAAGTCGTCATCGTTGTAGTCCTAGCCAGCCTAGGCATTTTTGTGCTTCTGCCAACTTTCTACTTGGTGTCTTTCACGCTTACGAGATGGCCTGAAGTATACGCAGATGTCTTTGCCAATCCACTTATTGGCGATGCGAATTGGCAACAAATCTTGCGGTATCTGACTTTCTCTCTGCGTCTTTCTTTAATCGCCGTGATTTTGGATTTCCTCTTCGGTATACCTCTCGCCTACTTTCTAGCTCGTAAACAGTTTTTCGGCAAGTCTCTTTTAGAGGACATAATTACCCTGTCCTTAGTGATTCCAACCTCCGGATTTGGCGTGGCAACCCTGTTAACTTGGACTGGAGTTTCAGGCTTAGGCGCTCTAATAGGAAGAGGAATTGTTGAAGCATCCTTTGTGATTCCGTTGATCAATGTTCCCCTCTTGATGCTGTTAGTGCACGTAGCGTTGACCTTTCCATACATAGTTCGTACACTTCAAGGAAAGCTTGAGGATTTGGAACCTGCATTCGAAGAGGCGTCACGAACCCTAGGTGCGTCTGCTTTCACTACTTTCAGAAAGGTGATCTTCCCACTTTCTCTTCCCGCACTTTTCTCCGGCGGAGTTCTAGCCTTCGCAAGGTCTTTGGGAGAAACTGGTGCAACCATGGTCGTAGCTGGCATTCACACGACCGCTCCAATGGCTATTGTCCGTTGGGTCTCCGAGTTCAAACTGGCAACAGCTTCATTCTTGGGTTTTCTCCTAATAATCACTGCAACAATCGCAATTCTTCTTGTAGATTTTCTCTTGCGGAGAGATGGAGGCTTCAAAACGCTAGGATTCTCCATGACTCCTAGAATTGGAGATACGATTCTAAAATTAGAAAAAGCATTCTCAGGAAAGGTGAGGTGGCTCAAAGACTTTGTGAGCTTAGCAGTAGTTGCTGTAGTAGTTATTCTACCCATAATCATCGTGCTGATATCTGTTGGGGCTTATTGGTCTGTCGATCCAGACACGGGCAAAATTCAAGGAAGCGTTCTCTACCAGCTTTTTGGTCCATCGAACTATTTTGCCACGCTAATGAAGGCTACTCTGGCATCCATCTTTGTAGCTGTAATCGCAACCTATATCGCGGCCTGTATTGCAATACCATCTGTATACCTCATTAAGCGCTATCGAAATGGTAGAATACTCCGCTACCTGCTAAGAATTCCCCTGATTGTCCCTTCGTCAGCATTAGGGTTGTCAGTGCTCCTCTTGTGGGGGCCGAGTGGCTTGAATTTGGGTACACCAGGCATCTGGCTCATAATTCTCACTCACATAGTGTTTTCTGTTCCAGTTGTGATGGAGCCAACAATAGCAGCCTATGAAGGTTTAAACCTTCTCAGGTATGAAGGAGTAGCACGGACATTGGGCGCGACTCCTTATGACGCTATTGAAACTGTTTCACTGCCAATGCTAAAACGGGGAATCCTTGCTGGGGTAATTCTCTCTTTCACACGTTCACTTGGTGAGACAGGAGCAACATTTCTAGTAATGGGTAGTGATGTAACGGTTCCTCCATTGGTCGTGAATATGGTTGAGTCTCTAGCCTTCTCAGCTGCCCTCTTCGCATCAGCTTTTCTAATCGCCTTATCCTTAGTGCTCCTCCTGCTGTTTAGAATAGTTGCGAGAAGGTGAAATTAATAGGCACTGCCAACCTATACCCTAAATCCTACATGATTCAAGTGAGCCTAAATGCCTGACGTTAAACTAGCAAATGTAACCAAATCATATGCCAAGGGGCGCATTCTCGCAGTTGACCGTGTAAGCCTTCACGTGCATGACAAGGAATACTTCTCGTTGATTGGTCCAAGTGGATGCGGAAAGACTACAACTCTACGCGTGATAGCAGGATTAGTTGAACCAGACGAAGGTGAGGTACATATTGGCGATAGATTGGTGACTCATCTGCCTCCAGAAGATCGGGACATAGGATATGTTTTTCAGCAATACGCCCTGTTTCCCAACATGGATGTTTGGGACAACGTTACCTATGGTCCCACAGTGAAAGCTTGGGAAGAAGAGAAACGTGAGAGAATTGGACGAGAAATGCTTCAGATGGTGAGACTCTACGACCGAGCTGACGCTGTTCCTCAAGAGTTGAGTGGTGGCATGATGCAACGAGTAGCCTTGTCTCGAGCCTTAGCTGCTGGCGCAGAACTTCTTTTGCTAGATGAACCTCTCGGTGCTTTGGACGCAAAGATCCGCAACGAACTCAGGTATGAAATTAGACATCTCGTGAAGGACTTAGGATTAACAGCTATCCATGTAACACACGATCAAGCTGAGGCGATGGCTATTTCTGACAGGATAGCTGTGATGAGGAAAGGACGCATCATTCAAGTGGGAACCCCCCATGAATTGTACATGAATCCCAAAGAGATATTCATAGCCAACTTCATTGGAGAATCCAACTTCCTTGAAGGCACAGTAGTTAGTTTGAAGGGCGACGTTGCAACTGTGAGATTGCGTCGCGACCTACAAGTCAACTCCAAAAAAACCGAAGTCTCTCAAAAAAATGAGAGGATAGTCTTAGCCGTCAGACCTGAGGCTTTTGAGATGGCAAAGGGCAAGAAGAAATTGGTCAACGGATTAAGTGGAGCAATTGAAAAAGTTCGATTTGAAGGAACGGACATTCGGTATGAGATCCGCTTAGCCAACGATGATTCAATCGTCGTAGTAAGACCCAGTTTACGAGGAGGATGGCTCAAAGAGGCTGACGAAGTAACTGTTGGATTTCCTCCCGAAAAGAGCCGCCTATTCCTATATCCACCCAAAGGCCTAAGGGCTGAACTAGAACTGGAGTAGAGGAGTGAACCGCTCAGGCGAATTCTGAAAATCTTCACCATAAAGGTTCGCCTCTACCCCTGAGAAAACATGCTCACAGTCGCTGCTCTCTATATTCTATTATTCATATTCAGCCTTATGAAAAGGTTTAATGGTCATAGAGGCTATTGGTGTCGTTCTACAGAAATCGGGTGGTAATTACCAACTTGCCTCTGCTCGATCCCTTACTTACACTCGTCGTCTCTTTCATAGTTCTGGCGGCTATGCTGTACAGGCGGATCAGCATAGGTGTGACTCTTGTTTCCTGTGCGATTGTGATGAGTGTTCTCACAATTGATCTACCGGACGTTGTTTGGGTCTTTGCTGAGACAACTAGAGATTTAACAACAATCTCGCTTGTTACGGTGACCTTTGGAATAGGCTTGTTGGGTCTGCTCTACAAGGAAACGGGAATGTTGATCAATCTCAGCAGAAGCATTGGAGAGCTCCTTAAGAACCCAAAACTAGTCGTAAGTACTCTCCCAGCGATATTGGGCTTGCTTCCTGTACCGGGAGGCGCCTTGATGTCTGCCCCTCTTGTTGAGTCCGCAGCTGAAAAGCTTGGATTAGACAATGCGAAGAAAACATACGTTAACATGTGGTTTAGACACATAATTTTCCCAATATATCCTATGGGACAATTTATAATACTCACAGCAGCTCTGACAAATACGCAGATCTCCTCTATACTCATAAGGCAGATTCCAGTTGTAGCTGTAATGACGCTTGCAGGTTATCTAGTAGTTCTCAGAAAATCTACAGTCTCCAACAGTGCAACCAGAAGGATAAAACTTGGGGAAAACTTGAAGAAGTTCTTACTTTCGTTCTCTCCAATATTAGCGATGATCCTAACGGTCGCCCTTCTACAAGTGGATGTCTCAGTCGCTGCTTTCATCGGAATATTCCTATTGATCTTGATAGCTAAACCCACAAAGCAGATGCTTATCAAGACAATCTCAAACATCACAATTTATAAGGTGGCTTTAGCTGCGTACGGCGCGATGCTGCTACGAAGTGTAGTGAGAGCTTCTGGAATCTCAGAAGCTCTTGGTCAAACTATTGCTGCAACCAACATCGGTGAAGTTGTGCTGCTATCAGTGATTCCAGTTGTCTTAGGATTCCTTGTGGGTCTCCCGTCAGGAAGTGTGGCAATAAGCGTCCCAATAATTGCTGGGGTAATAACTTTCACCCCGAGAAGTGCAAGTCTACTCTTTATCTCAGCGTTTCTAGGGTATCTTGCTGCTCCCACTCATCTCTGCTTAGTTCTAACAACCGACTACTTCAAATCTTCACTAAGCAAGGTATACAGATTTCTAGTGCCTTCAGTGATAGTGTCCTTTGGTGCAGCTCTTTTGGTCTACTCTCTATCTTGACTTGGGAGAGGATAATATGCTTACCACAAGGCAGTTCTGAAGGTACCCTTTTCGGCTATTCATGGACATATGTGGAGCATGGGGCATCCTCAAGTGTTTTCAAGTGTATACAAAAAGAACATCATCAAAATGTGCATGATTAATGCGCCAACCCCAAAAAACGACTCAAAATATGAGAGTGCACCTTTTGCGCCGAGCTATATATACCTAACCGTAGTGTTCCACGTACAAATATATACTCACAACTCTTCAGGTTCGAATAAGAATTATCCGAATCCGCAGCGAAGCGCACTGATGTTTGCCATGATGAACTAACTTAAAATTGACTCTTCTCTTGAAAGTATCTCTCTTGCGTCATGTCTCATTTGCCTAAGTGTGTCTATGGAGATGCCGGTCCGTTTGCTAAGTTCTGAAGGTTGTTCTTCAACGAGTTCCTTTACAAGAAGTGTTCCCGCTAGTTCCAGTTTTCTTCTAGTTCCCATGTTTAGATTTTTCAGGAAGGTGAGGGGGTAGAGTTTCTTGTTTTCAATCATCATTCGCAGACTATTATCTAGTGGTAGTTTCCAGCTGATGTAAAGGATTCCTCTGCATTCCGCATATTCTCTAGCATGTTTTGAAAGTTTCGTGTTGCAGACAATGATGATTCCATCAATCTTTAAACTGTTCAATCCAGCTTCAAACCCTTCAACAGCATCTTCAAGAACTGCTCTTGCGATGCGTACTACATCTAAGCCTGCAGGAGTGTGGTGATTGGAGTGATGTTTCACTTCAACAAGGAAGGTTTTTCCGTCCTTTCTAGCTATAGCGTCGATTTCATGCTCTACACATTTCCCTCTGATAATCTGATTAGGGCTGACTTCATAATCATGCTCCCTCAACAAGATGCGGATAAAACGCTCAAAGTCCGGCGTGGGTCTTATCAAACTAAGGGCTCTACGAAGGTCAATATGAAATCTGACGGATGGTACATACTTACCCAGTTGTTGGTGAATGATGCGTAGAATCTTATTCGTTTCTATACCGTCATAAACTCGAGCCTCGACAGCTTCCGCGACTTTTGCGGCGACGCGTCGAGAAGCACCCATCCTAACACATGTGCCAACGATTTTAGCCTTGTTAAATGGTTGCCTTGTTCGGTCAGCCTTGGTGACGTACACTTTCAGAAACGTTCCTTTGAGAACACTCTTGGGAGCTTGATTCCTTTAAGATTATCTAACGCGTACATATTAGGCGAGTATGAATCACTGCTTTGGCAGAACCTTTGCCAAACTTTATATGAGAGATTCTTGGGAGAGATAATTTAGTTTCACTGGAGGACCAACTTTTGAGTGGGAGATGGGTTAAAGTTTCTGAGAAGGTTCTTGATCAGCTGAAGCGGATGGAAGGAACCAAGGAAAGAGATCGTCTTGAACTTGTAAGGTCCATGAGTTTTGTGTTGAGAGCTTTGGAGATGAGCGTTGTTGGGTGGATGCAATGGGTAAACAACCCTGACATCATGACGAAGTTCACCCAAAAGGATCTAGAGAAGATGAATAAAAGACTCTCCAAGTTCACCCGTGACTTCATAAAATATGATGTAGAGGCAACAAAGTTGGGAACCCAAATAGGACTGAAAGCAATAAAGAAGGTTATCAGAAAGAAGAAGGCAAAACCCGCAGCACACTACGTTGCCTAACCAACCGAATTCCAACAACTCATTTTCTAGCATTTGTGCAAATTAGTGATTTCTATCTGTTAGTGAGTTTCTCTTTCTATCTCCTTCACGACAGACTGTTTACATCTGAATACACGTGATCAGCGAGGATAACCTACAACACTGAGGTAGACCACACTTTCATTAACACCATCAACTTCAACTACCTCGTTAATTTCGTCGTCGAAGAAAGCTCCAACTTGGCAGGATCCCAACCCCAAGCCCGTGGAGGCAAGGGCTAAGTTCTGCGCGATGTGGCCCACATCTAGATAGATGTATCTGTAAGCCCGTTGCTTGTACTTCCAGCCTGACCTCGCGAAGATAGCAGTCCAAACAAACACAACAGCTGCCTGTGCACACATCTCTTGCCCCAAAGCCGCCTTGGTAACTTCGTTTCGAAGATCTCCAAGCTTAACCTCTTCTAGGAGATGAAGCTTCACAGAGTAATGATACACCCCTTTTGCCAGATTTTTCACTTTGTTGGCAACGATATAGGTTTCTATTGGGTAGAGCGCCCCTGCAGATGGAGCCGTGCGGAACTTGAATCCTCTCTCCTCCCTCTGAACTCCTGTAGCAGCCCACAGAAGATATGACAACTGTTCCATGTTCACAGTTTCTGCTGAGAAACTTCGAATACTCCTCCGTCTTCTCAAAACGTCAACTAGGACAGGATTCCCCAATGGTTCAGGAGCTGGAAGTTTAATCTTTTTGCTGCTTGGATATTCCTTATAGACACTTGGTCTA
>SOJC01000107.1 GCA_004376645.1 Candidatus Bathyarchaeota archaeon | reverse complement strand
GTTGCCACGAAGCCGAAAATCGCTTAAGTAGCTGTCGAAGAAACACCCAGACATGGTTATAGTATTACGTATCGGGGGCTCAATCGTAGCCTCGCCTACAAACCCAAGGCTCATAGGCAAATATGCAGAACTGCTACAAGACCTTGGAACGAAAGGGCACAAAGTGATAGTAGTTGTCGGAGGTGGCGCGCTAGCACGGCAGTTTATCAGAGTTGGAGGAGAACTGGGGCTAACAGAAGACGCCCAAGATTGGCTAGCAATAGAAGTCTCAAGACTGTACGCCCTACTCTTCACCTTAAAACTAGATGCAGACGGAAGAGAGAACATAAGCACGTCGATAGATGAGGCTTTAAAGACTCTGAAAAAGAGAAACATCGTCGTCTTAGGGGGACTAAAGCCTGGAATGACAACAGACACCGTCGCTGCCCTAATAGCACAGAAAATTAAGGCCCAACTGCTTGTTAAAGCCACAGATCAAGAAGGCATCTACACAAAGGATCCCAAGAAATATCCAGACGCAAAGAAACTGGACAAAATAACCTTCAAAGACCTAGCACAGTTCCTCACACAAAATCGCCACAAAGCAGGAATACACCAAATTCTAGATCCAATCGCTGTCAAAATCCTCCAAGAAGCCAAAATCAAGACCATCATAGTGAACGGGTTCAACCCAGAAAACATCCAACGCGCAATAGAAGGCGAAGAAATCGGAACAACAATAACGGAATAATGGATAAACAACTTGATCATGTACAGTTATAACGGTGCGAGGGATGCCCCGCCAATTTCACTAATCTCCAACAAGCTTCTGCGTCTCCCCAAAACAAGGCATCCCAAAACGTTAGATGCAACTGGAGGCTTTTTATCCAAATGATAACAAACTACAATAAAACAAATCCTAGTTACATAGGAGGCAACAACTGTGGTTGAACTTCGAGAACACGACCAGAAAACACTAGAAGCCCTTAGGAAACTTGATGGTAAAGGCACTGTTGAAGAAATCGCAGAAACCAGCGGACTTGCTCACGCAGCTGTAATGCGAGCTGCTTTGAAACTGTCAAACAAGAAACTTGTTCAACTGCAAGAGCAGAAAAGGACTACAGTCACCCTGAATGAAGAAGGACGGACTTACGAGGAGAAAGGACTACCCGAGCGCCGCCTGATTAAGTCATTAATCCGCCTAGGTGGAACTGCAAAGATTGAAAAGGCAGTAAATAACGCAAAGCTGCAGAAATCACTCGTACCAATAGCCCTAGGATGGCTACGCAAGAAGAACTGGGCCACACTCTCAAGAAAAGAAAAAATCCTAAGAGCCTCTGAAGAACCAAAAGAAGGCACAGACGAAAAAGTCATCAGACTCCTAGCGAAAAAAGACACGATCATCACACAAGATCTAGATAAAGAGAAGAGAAGGATCATGGAAGTCCTACGAAAACGCAAACTCCTCCATGTCAAAGATGAAACCATTCGAACATTGAAACTCACAGCAGATGGACAGAAGCTAATTGACAAAGGAATTAAAATCGCCAAAGAAGTAAGCCAACTGACTCCAGAACTCATCATCACCGGAAAATGGCGCAAAGCAAAACTGAGGCAATTCGACGTGTCTGCAGCTGGTCCACAGGTCTATCCAGGCAAAATTCACCCACTGCAACAAATAATAGAACGAGCAAGAAGAATCTTCCTCGAAATGGGCTTCACGGAGATCCGTGGACCACTAGTTGAGACAGCATTCTGGAACTTCGACGCCTTATTTCAACCCCAAGATCATCCTGCACGAGAAATGCAGGACACCTTCTATCTCTCAAACCCAAAAGAAGGAAAACTGCCGAGAAAGACAGTTGTAGACGCCGTGGCAAGAGCACACGAAGATGGTTGGACGACCGGCTCCAAAGGGTGGAGGTACAAATGGAGCCCCGACGAAGCCAGAAGACTTCTATTAAGAACTCACACAACCTCTGAAACCATAAAACATCTCTCGAAGCATAGAAAGCCTCCGATCAAAGTTTTCTCAATTGACAAAGTCTATCGAAATGAGCAACTCACATACAAAAACACCGCGGAATTCTATCAGATAGAAGGCATCGTAGTTGACAAAGCAGTAACATTCCGTGATTTGATGGGCACACTTAAGGCGTTCTACAGCCGTTTTGGATTAAAAAAAGTTCAATTTTGGCCATGCTATTTCCCTTACACAGAGCCTTCAGCACAAGCAATGGTCTATGTTCCGAAGCTGAAACATTGGATGGAACTCTGCGGAATGGGCATCTTCAGACCTGAAGTTCTAGCGCCCATGGGCATAAAATATCCTGTACTAGCTTGGGGGGGAGGCCTGGAACGCATAGCCATGCTTGAACTTAAACTCGATGACATACGATTATTGTATGATAATCGGTTGGAATGGATTAGGAGTACACCGTTATGCCAGTAATCACATTACACGAAGAAAGATTCTCCAAGTTTGTAGGACGAAAGCTTACCCTTGCAGAGATAACTGAGTGGATACCCTGGTTAGGTTTTGACATAGAAGAAGTAGGAGAAGACTACCTGAAAGTCGAGTTCAACCCTAACCGCATCGACTTCTGTAGCTATGCCGGCGTCGCAAGAGCTTTCAAAGGTCTGAGAGGATGGGAAACTGGACTGCCAAATTACAAAGTAAGCGACAGTGGCATCACACTCAAAATCAGCAGAGCAGTCTCAAACGTTAGGCCATTTATGCTTGCAGCAGTTGTGCGCAACTTGGAGCTCGATGAAGAAGACGTAGTTGATCTGATGGAGATGCAAGAGGATCTCCATTGGGGAGTAGGCAGAGACCGAAAAAAAGCTTCCATCGGCGTACATAACCTCGATGCTGTCAAACCACCCTTCACATTTACCGCTGCAAAACCAAACAGCATCAAGTTCATTCCGCTGGACAAAACTGACGAGATGAGCCTCCAAGAAATCCTCGAAAGACACGAAAAAGGGATGGCGTACAAACATCTTATCGATTGGTCTCCCACCTACCCGCTCCTCATTGACAGAGACAAACAGGTGCTTTCTATGCCCCCGATAATTAACGGTGAACTCACAAAGATCGAAGAAAAAACGAGAAATCTGTTCCTTGACGTAACTGGCACAGACATTGAAGCAGTCGAGAAGAGCCTTAATGTGCTTTGCACCTCGCTTGCAGACATGGGTGGTGAAATCGAAAGAATCAGAGTGGAATACCCCGACCAAACAAGATTCTCACCAAACCTAACCCCCGAAAAGATGAACCTAAAGACGACCTTCACCAACAACACCTTGGGACTTCGACTTTCCACATCAAGAATAATTGAGTGCTTGGAGAGATCTAGGCTGGGAGCCAGAAGAACTGAGAAGGGAGTAATTGAAGTAGCGATTCCAGCATATCGAATTGACATTCTCCACGAAATAGATTTGGTGGAAGAAGTAGCGATTGGCTATGGCTACTACAAGCTAAAGCCCACCTTTCCGTCATCAGTTACTATCGGCGAACAACACCCTGCCCTCAAAACCGCGAACTTGGCAAGGCAAATCGCCATCGGCCTTGGATTTACAGAAATGATGAATTTCACTCTCACAAACGAGAGGCTTCAACGTGAAAAGATGCGTAGAAAAGAAGAGGAAGAAGTCAGATTGGCTAACCCTGTTTCAGCAGAGTATACCATAATGCGACAAGATTTACTTCCCGGCCTGATGAAGAATCTTGCAGATAACAGGCACGAAAGCTTCCCTCAAAGATTGTTTGAAGTTTCCGACATAGTGAAATTGAACGCCAAAACCGAAACCCAATGCGAAAGAAGATTACACATCGTAGCGGTGTCATCGCATGCCAAGGCTAACTTCACTGAGATTAAATCTGCTGCAGAAGCATTTGCCGCAAACATGGCGATTGGAGATTGGAAAATCAAAGCAACAGAACATACAAGCTTTCTCAAAGGCCGAGCTGCAAGCATCCACATTAGAAACGAAGAGATAGGAATCCTAGGAGAAATTCATCCTGAAGTCTTAAACAACTTCGGGTTGGAAAATCCCACAGTTGCCTTTGAGATCGACTTAGAAGCCTTAATAGACTAGAAAGCTTTTTCCCTTCAAACCACATCTATTTTCTCGGCGATGATACGAGCACGAATCCACCGAAACTCTCCATTTGAGACTCGTGTAGACGGACTTAACCGAAGCTGGCTAAAGCCTGCTTGTGACGGAGAGCATACCCAAACACGGGACACGGTGGCGCGGGTGACAATAACCCCCACGTCCAAGAGAGCTTAGCAGAGCAGAGCGTAGAGCTCCATCCATGAAGCTAAGTGTTAGGTAACGTGGGACACACAACACCCGCGATAAAGAGAACTTTTATGTTCTAACTCATCGAATGTTTAAAGGATAGCCCCGGAGAGCACCATATTGGACATCCAAAGAAGACTGGATCTCATTACGAGGAACACTGTAGAAATCATCACGCTTGACGAGTTACACTCCCTGCTTGAAACCAAAAAAAAGCCCAGAGCCTACTGGGGCTTCGAGTCAAGCGGTCTCATGCACATTGGGCTAGGATTGGTTTGCGGCTCGAAAATCAAAGACATTGTTGAGGCAGGCTTGCATTTCGTAATCTTTCTTGCAGATTGGCATTCGTGGATTAACAACAAGCTTGGAGGCAAAATGGAGAACATCCGACTCTGCGGTGAGTACTTCAAAGAATGCTTCGCAGCTCTTGGAGTAAGAGATGTCGAATACCTTTGGGCAACTGACATAGCAGAGGACATCCGATACTGGGAGAGAGTAATTAGGATAAGCAAAAACGCCTCACTACAACGCATATGGAGAGCACTCCCCATAATGGGAAGAGAAATGAACCTCTCCAATATGGAAACAGCTTGGTTATTCTACCCATGCATGCAAGCTGCAGACATATTCCACATGGAACTCGATGTTGCTTGTGCGGGCTTAGAACAACGTAAGGCTCACATGCTCGCACGCGATACCGCGGAGAAGCAACATTGGCCAAAACCTTCGTGTGTTCATACACCTCTACTTATGGGACTTAAAGGTCCTGCAAAGAGCAATAGAAAACTCGACGAAGACACAACGTTGAACTTACAAATCGCCTCCAAGATGTCCAAAAGCATACCAAGCACATGCATCTTCGTACACGACTCACAAGAAGAGATAAAAACAAAAATTAAAAATGCATATTGCCCACCGAAGCAAGTAACTAACAATCCAATATTGGAAACAGTCCGCCTTGCCGTGCTCACTAACGCAAAAGAACTCACAATAACCCGTCCGCCAAAGTACGGTGGCACCGAAACATTCACGAACTACGCTGAACTGGAAAGATCATACAGAGAAGGAAAGATCCATCCACTAGACCTTAAAAACGCCATCGCAGATGCTCTAATACAAATATTAGAACCAGTTCGAACCTACTTCAGGAATCACCCTGAGAAATTAGAGAAGATGAAAAAGATCAAAGTGACCAGGTAAGACCCTTGTCAACCCGTCTAGAAAAAAAGTTAGAAAAAATATCAGAACTCCTAGAGAGGCTAGCCCTCCAGTCAGCAAAAGGCATCCCAATAGTTGTTGAAGGCCCGAACGACGCCAAGACACTTCGAAACCTCGCATTGTGTGGTGAAATAATCGTGGCGAAGACAAAGAAGTCATTCCTTGCACTAGCCACAGAAATAGAAAAGCTTGGTGTAGAAGAAGTCATACTACTAATGGACTTCGACAGACGCGGCAAGGAATGGACGAAACGCTTAACCCGATATCTTGAACAAACCAGTACCAAACCAAACACGTTTTTCTGGACAGAGTTACATGATCTGATGGGCCGCGAACTGAAAGACATAGAAAGCTTAGTATCCTTCATCCATACCTTGAAGAAAAAGAGTAGGAATTCGCAAACTATAATAGAGAGTAAAATGTAACCGAGTAATCGGTTCACATTTCACATTTAGTGATGTTAATCTTCACTCATATCACCTGGAGGTGACGTTAATGGGACCATCACAAACCGTTACAGTAAAGTATGTAATAAGCGCGAAGTTTGAAATCGACGGCGTTGTAGAAAAGCCAGATGTAATTGGAGCAGTTTTTGGCCAAACAGAAGGCTTGTTTGGACCTGAACTGGATCTTCGGGAACTGCAAAAATCAGGCAGAATCGGGAGAATCGAAATCACTCTACAATCAAAACAAGATAAGACTACAGGAAAAATCATAATACCATCAAGCCTTGACCGCGTATCAACCGCAATACTTGCGGCCAGCCTAGAAAGCATTAATCGTGTAGGACCATGCGAGTCTACAATCACTCTAGAGAAAGTTGAAGACATTCGCGACGCCAGACGTAAGCTCATCATCAACCGTGCAAAGGAGATTCTTCATCAATGGAACATTGAATCTATGCCAAGCACGGATGCAATCTTCCGTGAAGTTTCGGAGACGCTACGAACGGCCAAGGTTGAGAAGTATGGCAAGGACAAACTGGCAGCTGGACCAGAGATCGACATTGCAAAAGAAATTCTAATAGTAGAGGGAAGAGCAGATGTCCTCAACCTGATGAGATGCGGAATACAGAACGTCATAGCTCTAGAAGGAGCAAAAATCCCTGAAACAATCATAAAGCTGTGTAAAGAAAAAGAGGCAACTGCATTCCTAGACGGCGATCGTGGAGGCGACTTAATACTCAAAGAACTACTGCAAGTTACGAACGCAAGATATATCGCGAGAGCTCCTCCCAGAATGGAAGTTGAGGAGCTAAACTGCAAGGAAATCACGGTAGCATTAGAACGGAAAGTTCCATTAGAACTTGCAGAGAAAAAGAAGGAACGACGAAGAGTACTTGTCCCAAAGCAGATTGTTGAAGCTGCAAAGGAACTAGAAGGAACTCTGGAAGCAGTACTGCTGAACAAGGAGATCAAAAAGGTTATGCGCCTTCCAGTAAGTGAGCTTGCAGAGAAGCTTCAAGAGGTAAAAGAAGTGGACACTGTAGTCTTCGACGGTGTAATAACACAACGGCTAGTTGATGTTGCGGATAATCAAAAAATTAAATATCTGGTTGCCGCGCGGGTTTCGGATGTTGTAAAGCGTCCACTAAATGTGCATCTAATCACATTCACTGACATTCGAGGCGAATGATTAGCTGTCTTCGCCTTCCTTTCGGAATCAAACCAAATTTATCTGCCAGAGTATAAACCAGCCAAAGTACCACTCCGTAGATGACTGCATTGAAGACTGCGACTGTTAATGCCATTGAAGAAATGCCTAGAATCTGATACTCAGTTTCAATTCCTACCGTTGCATGATAATTCGCTCTCCCAAGGGGAAGACTTTGATACCTGAGAGTGACAAAACAGAAATATGAAAGAAGCCGCCAGACCTTGTAGGTTGTAGATCACGTAGTGAATCCTCCTTTTGCAAGGCAAATTCGATAGAGTAAAAGTTGGCTTTCAATTCAGATTATCTCTTCATAGGTCTTTTCACGTTAGAATGAGAATGCCCCTATGTGATCTTAATGCGAACGCGGGCAGTTCCAGTCTTAGCCATTGTTATTGGACTCGTTGCCACCTTATTCCTCTTTACGCCTAGTTTCGCACAGAATTTTGAACAGACATACTTCCTGTATGATGGGCAAACTACGTTTCAACTCACCCTCTCAATCACTCCCACGTTACACGAGCACTATTTGCAGAAAAATCATCAACTCACTCAAGGAAACTTTGGTAGTTTCGTAACTCCCTACTCGCTGGAACAGGTTGCATCAGACATTAGAAGCATTTCTAGAAGTGAAGAGAATTTCATAAACCTAGTCCTTATGGTGGTTCATCAAATACCATACGAAGTCATTGAAGAAGCGAAATATCCAGTAGAAACGATTGTCCAAAACAAGGGAGACTGTGATTGCTTCTCGTTTATCGCAGCATCACTACTGAAGTCGGAAAACTTCAATGTGGTACTCTTATTCTACGAAGAGGAAAGCCACATGAACATCGGCGTGAACTTGCCTCAGCCCCCCAGAAACGCACGCACAACAATCTCATATGTAGATTATATGGGAACACGGTACTACATGGCAGAGTGCACAGGCGATGACTGGCAGAATGGCTGGAGAGTTGGCGAATGCCCATCTGAGCTTGAAGACACTCAGGTAACAGTTGTAACATTGGATAACTATGAGCAGATTGCTCCAGGCCAAGTCTCCTCAAGCTTTGGAAGTCTCCAAGAATCAGCAATATCACTAATTGTCCCAACAAACTTCGTAACAGAAGGAACTACACTAGTTGTGAATGGACAAGTTTCGGCTTCCAATTTCGTAGGAACCGTTACTCTATACGTCGGGGTCAGGAACAGTTGGTTCTCTATTGGAACTGCAGATTTAGACCCAGATGGAAGATACACATTTTCATGGGTTCCAACAACAGGGGGGCAATACTTTCTGAAGACAAGCTGGTCTGGAAATGACGAGTATGCAGGTGCTGACAGTCAGTACATTTCAGTCTTCGTTATCCCTGAGATGGTAATCTTTGTAGCAGGTGCGCTGTTTGTAGTAGCCATCATCTCAATTATGATCATCTTGATCCACAAAACTAATCAACCCCAAGAAATTCAAGCTCTCGAAGCAACTCCTGAGTGATCCCAAAAGATTCCATCTCAGAGTAGAGGCACAAATATGATCCCTTCTGAATATGCGGCAGACAAAACAGTTTTGGGCATGTAAATCCAAAAAGAACAGACAAGTCTTGTCAAGGGAGGAACACAGACACTTGGTCCTGCAAGCACAAAGCAGAAGTAGAGGAATCGGTGGGAGAGTCATCCTTCACGTTGACATGGACCAGTTTTATGCCGCAGTTGAAGAACGGGAACGCCCGGAATTCAAGGAAAAGCCTGTCGTTGTAGGAGCTGATCCTAAAGATGGAAGAGGGAGAGGGGTAGTAAGCACATGTAACTATAATGCAAGAAAATATGGCGTAAAATCGGGAATGCCAATAACTAGAGCTTGGAAACTCTGCCCTGACGCCATATTCCTACGTCCAAACTACAAGCTATACATCGAAACCTCAAATAGAATCATGATTATTCTCAGACAATACCCAGACAAGTTTGAGCAGTGGGGCTTAGATGAAGCGTTCCTCGACATCACCTCAAAAGTGAGAAACTTCGAAGAGGCAGAAAAGCTAGCCATTACAATAAAACGTGAGATCCACAACAAAGAGAAGTTGACTTGTTCAATAGGAGTTGGACCCAACAAGCTTGTAGCAAAGATAGCCAGTGACTTCAAGAAGCCTGATGGCATAACAGTAGTGAGACAGAACGAAGCAAAAGAGTTTCTAGCTCCCTTATCCGTACGGAAACTTCTGTGGGTCGGCAAGAAGACAGAGCGACGGCTAAACGAGATGGGCATAAAAACCGTAGGAGACCTCGCGAATTTCGACACGCAAATTTTGAAAGAGAAATTCGGGATGATGGGCAGTTATTACATCCTAGCGGCTCAAGGCATAGATAACAGTGAAGTTGTTGAAAAAACTGCGGTAAAATCTGTAAGTAGGGAAAGGACATTCGAAGAGGATACATCCGACATAGATATGATTCTTGAAACATTGAACAGGCTTTGCCGAGAGATTCATGAAGAACTGATAGAGATGAAGATGCTTTTCAAGACGGTAACCATCAAGATCCGCTATGAGAACTTTGAAACCCATACACATGGAAAGACCCTCTCCTTCTTCACAGACGATCTCCAAAATCTCCAAAAAACATCAAAGGAACTCCTTGAGCCATATCTTGTGAGACAAAAAAATGTGAGACTGATTGGGGTGAGAACTTCAAACTTTGCTTCCAGCAGCAAGCAGAAAACCTTACTCTGACCTTAGTGATCGCGTGGACACATGCTTGATAGAAAGATGAAAACTTATGTTTAAGAACTGAAGATAGTTCGATGTTGGTGGCTGTGGTAAAAATGAGTTGGCCAACTAATCAAGATTTAATAATGCTCAGAAAATTGCCGCGAGAGAAACTGCTGGAACTCTTCTTTCTACAAGTGAAGAATCTTTGGCGAGTTGACGGCCTCTACTTCCTTGGAATAGAAAAGCAGTTTGGCACGGAAGCAGCAACAGAGATTGACTCAGACTGTTGGAAGATCATGGGCAAAATCGAAGCTAGGGAACTAAAAGAAAAGCTGGCTATCAAAGAGGATGATATTCCAACACTCATACAGACCCTCGGAAAAACCAGCTGGGCCTTGTATCAAACCGAAAAGGAATCTTATGCCTCAGCCAAACGAGGAACGTTCCGTGTAAGACGTTGTCGCACTCAAGAAGTCAGACTTAAGAAGGGTTTGCCCGAGTTTCCATGTAAGAGAGTTCGGTTTGGCTATCTCCAAAGCTTCACAAAGGAGTTCAATCCGCACATCAAAGTCGTCTGCAAGATGTGTCCTCCAGATCCACACCCTGATGACAAGTGGTGTGAATGGGAGTTTAAGGAAGACGGTAAATAGCATTCGTTACAGCCAGTTCTACACTACATAGT
>SOJC01000102.1 GCA_004376645.1 Candidatus Bathyarchaeota archaeon | reverse complement strand
GGCCTCGCTTCACGCAGCACTACTACGGATGCCTGACGCCGCTCCTTAGTTAAGAGTTCACAGACAGCTAGCCGTGCTGCGTAGTAACAGCCGCCGATTTCTGCATAACTGGAACGTCCACTGTACCCTTCCCAATCTCCAAACATCACAACCCTCCTGCCTCCGGGATTCCAGACAGTTCCTGGATACCAAGCCTCAATAGCCTCATAGCTCCAAGCATCCGGCATCATTAGGACTTCAAACTGATTTTCTAGGTAGGAGGATTCATAGAGTCGATATTCGTTGATCAGTGGAAACTCTTTCACTCTCTCTATCAAATCCTTAGAGATCATGCTGTCTACTGCTGTGATGCTCCAACGAGTAGGTACCAATCTTCTCTGCGGCTTAACGCCAAAGGCACCAACGCTGAAGGCCCTCTGAATCTTTGTCACCATCACACCCCTGCTGTAAACCTCCAACACTGCAGACTTAGCTCTTAAATCTGTATCATAGTATACTTTTTCAAGCTGGTGATCCCAACGTGCTGAACTCATCCTCAGATCTCTGATGGGCGCAGATGGCCCGAATGGCTGAACATCAGCATTAAGGACAATAGAACCACGAGGATGCTTCTTCAAAGACAACTCTACATCTGTCGCCCTTGAAGCCAACGCCAACTCACGGGTAACATCCAATATTTTCCCGGCTTCTTCAAATCGTCGCACGTGAACCCGGTGTTTACCTCGAATAAGCATAGAACGGAACCTAACTATCTCATCTATAGTCTTCCCAAACCATAGCTCCGGCAAATCATAGAGGCTCGTATCCTCATGAATTGGGGGCACCATAGGACCTGCATAAACATAAGGGTATCCAACACGACCCACAAACACACTTGGGGGAGAAGCTCCAAAGATGTTCAGAGTTTTAATCAGCGGAACAGACCGCGCAAAAGAGTTGACGCGAAGCATAACAGGACATCGAGTCTTCCCGCATAACATTCGTGAACCTTTGCAGACAACACATAGACCGCTTTGAGGCTGCCTTGCTGTCCATATATCTCTGTTATCATTGAGCTCATTGACAAGACTAGAGTCTTCGAGAAGATCCAGTATCCACAAATTATCGCTTCGCTGAGTCCGTCTTTTGGGCTTACCGAATCGGTATTTCACAGCGGGCACTCAATCTAAAGTGGAAGAGAGATGCTTAAAAGGAAAGTCGAAACCAAAATGTTAAGACCGATTACGAAAGATTAAGGAAAGAACCGCCTAGGAGTTCTAGGAAACGGAATGGCATCCATTATGTTATCTAAATTAAGCATCCACATGATCAGTCTTTCTACGCCAAGTCCAAAACCAACGTGGGGCACAGTTCCATATCTCCGCAAGTCTATGTACCAATTATAGTCATCGACTCGCAAGCCTGAATCCTGTATCCTCTTGATCAACTTGTCCTTGTCGTCTTCTCTAGCGCCACCAGTTGTCAACTCGCCGACTTTCGGAACCAACATGTCAACTGACATGGCGATTTCAGGTTGATCCTTATAGGTCTTGCAGTAGAATGCTTTAATCTCTCTCGGATAATCAAAGACGAAGAAGGGTTCTTTGAATTCTTCAGCTAACACCTTCTCTTCATCATAACCCATATCTTCTCCCCATTTAATGTCGAACCCTCTCTTTTGCAGTCTCTCAATTGCTTCTCTGTAGGTTATCCGTGGAAAAGGTTTCTGAACTTCCAGCAACCTCTCAGTATTGACACCCAACTCCTCAAGCTCTTGACTACATTGGTTAACTATCGTCTGACAAACATAGCTTACGAGATCCTCCTCAACGCTCATGACGTCGTCCATATCCGCAAAAGCCCACTCGGGTTCCACATGCCAATATTCGCAGAGATGACGAATTGTTCGGCTCTTCTCCGCTCTAAAAGATGGGGCACATGTGTAGACCTTCTCCAAGGAGTAGATGAGAACTTCAGAATATAATTGAGCGCTCTGAGTCATAAACAGATCATTGTTGAAATATTTTGTGCTGAACAAAGTGGAACCGCCTTCACATGCGCTAGTGATGAACATCGGAGGTGAAATCTCAATGAAACCGTTTTTCCTAAAAAAACAATGGATCTGTCCTAAGACTTCACTTCTTATTCTCATTATTAGATTCATCTTTCTGCTCCTCAACCACAAATGTCTCACATTTCGGAGAAACTCTGGACTCTGATCTTTCGTGATTGGGAAAGTCTCAGCTAGACCGATGATGGACATCTGCTGGGTTGGGATTTCGTATCCACCCGGAGCACGTTCATCCTTCCTTACGACACCATCGAGAGTGACGGAAGATTCAATTGTTATCTTCTGTGCTTCTCTCCAAGCTGGAGTGCCTTCCTTTACGATGGACTGAATTGTTCCAGTGGCATCTCTCACCAAGAGGAAAATCGTCTTCTTGCTTTCTCTCTTCCTAAAAATCCATCCTCGCACACTAATTTGCTTGCCTTCGCATTTACCCGCTAAGATTTCTTGGATCGGCACAAAGGACATAGCTATCGCCCTTCTAATTTGACAATCTAACATAAGAACTTACATTTAAACCGTCAAGGCTTGACCTTGGTTAGTCTCAGGTAAGTGATGGCCAACATATGCAAGGAAAGTTGAATTGGCCTAATCCTGCCTACTCACTTTTAACCCTTACAAAACAAAAAATTATGAAGCTTGATAGTTGGAACATAGCTTAGTACTAAAGTTGTTTTGACCCTCTTCAGCCAAGAGCTCCAACGACGAACGCCAACAATCCGGTGAAGAACCATAACAAGTTTCGGTTCTTTGTCGTCCGAGCGTTTTCCTTAGAAGGATTTAGAACAAGCAGTAAAGACGCTACAATCATCCCGATATCCGTAAGGATAACAAAGGGGATATACCAAAAGGAGACAATGTCTAGAAGTAGTGGTATTGGTGTTAATAGCACGGCGGAAAGATAGAAGAATGCGGCAACGATTGACGCCTTCTTCTCTCCAAATGAGACTGCTACAGTTCTAATATCGTTACACTTGTCTCCTTGTACATCCACGATCCCTTTTGTGATTTCTCGTCCTGTATTTGAGAGGAAAATGATTGCGACAAATATTGTCGTTGTCGATAGAAGGCCAGCTTCGACCACGAAGGCTCCATAAATGAATGGAACGGATATACAGGTACTAACCATGAGGTTTCCGAGTAGACCTTTCTCTTTCCCCTTTGTTACATACAGAATTGTGATCATCCAAGAAATGATTGCCAACGTTAGACATTGCCAATTTGGCACTCTTCCTGTTAG
>SOJC01000054.1 GCA_004376645.1 Candidatus Bathyarchaeota archaeon | reverse complement strand
GGAATCACGATGATATTTCAATGAGAAGTATAGAGTCGAAAGCAAAGAGGGTTATTTTTGCTCGATTTTCAGAGAAGGACGATCTTCTTGAGATGGTTGCCCTAACTGCTAGAGAGCATAACATTACGTCTGGCTTCTTCTTTCTTATAGGAACGCTGAAGAAAGCCGTTCTTGGCTTCTACAAGGAAGGGAAATATCTGCCAATTGAGAAGAGTGGTCCACTTGAGATAGTTTCTTGCACAGGCAACATCTCTACAAAGAAGCACTCTGAAATTGTTGTCCATGGACATATAGTGGTCAGCGACAGCAAAAGCAATGCCTTTGGAGGACACCTGCTAGACAAATGTATCGTTGATGCGACTGCTGAACTAGTACTGGTCGAGGTGGAAGGTGGGATTCTTAGGAGAGAACTCGACACTCAAAGGAATCTTTATCTTTGGTCTCTGAACGAATAATTTCTCTTCCTAGAAATAAGATCCTTCATAGAGCTTAGCTGTGAGTGCTCATCAGATAAATAGAGAAGCAGTTATCTGTCAAGGATAGAGTCTTAGCGATATCTCCAATCAAAGAAGCTTTCCTCATAATTTTAGGGAAGAAAAGTAGATGACTCCCGCACCTTTTATGGCAATCTGATGCACCGAAGCTCGGTACAACAACCTTCGCCTTCAATCGGTTTCTCAGCAGTTGGTTAAGTTCGCACTCCAGTCTTTTCTCACTTGGTATTATGAACACGGCTTCTACTTGACTGCTTTTCGCGCCCAATAAGAAATCGATATGCCATCGATTCGCCTTTTCATCTCTCAGATGTCTTGAGACTCTGTTCGATAGATTTGTGGAACCCTTGCCAAGCGCAGAACCTGTGTAGGAAAAATGTCCCTTGGGAAATGTCCTCACACCAAGGCCTCCAACATTGATAGTAACCGGAGAAGATACAGTGATTATGAGTATGTAGGTTCCGTTTTGTGGAAGGTCGTCAATGTGAGATGTGCAAGTTTTCTCATCTAACCGTTTTGCACGCGCGTTCGCTGAAGGCAACGGAATCTCACAGATTAGTGTAGATATGGTGTTCTTAACTCAGTCGGTTCCTGCAGAAGAGGATAGTCAGAGTACCATGTGAATAAGCGAATTTGTGGTAGGTCGGATAGTTGTAGGGAAACATTAAAAGCAATTCGGTGGCAATTGAATAGGAAGTTGCAGGTGAAGAACTGTTGAGTATTGAAAAACAAGACCCTATCAAACTTCACAAAGAAGCCACGACCCTATACGACATCGAAAAATACGAAGATGCCGCTGACAAGTTCTTGCAATCTTCGGAACTCTACGAAAAGAAAAGCAACTTCTTCGACGCTTCGAACATGATGTTCAAAGCGGGCGAATGCAGCTTCATGCTTAAAGAGTATGAAACAGCACTTGAGAGATTCGAAAAATCTGCTGAGATCGCTTTCGCCAAAGGATTTGACCGATTCGGTGTCAGCGCACTAGAATACATATTCGACTCCTACAAGGCACTGGGAAAGGATGACAGCAAAGAAGCTGTTGAAGTGAAGAAGAAGATTAAAGAAGTTAAAGATAAGCTTGCATCCCAAATGTTCTGAGGCAACCTGCCAAACCTAATGCTTATGTTCCATCATGTTATCTTCCTCTTTTGAAAGCGGTTAATATGCCAACCTCATTCACCACACTGGCAAAACTCTGCGAAAGACTTGAATCCACAACAAAGCGAAAGGACATGGTAGGCTGGGTTGCCTTCTTCCTTTTAGAGTTGGATGATGAAGAGGTTGAGCCCGCAACGTTAATGCTAGTCAGCAGAGCCCTTCCACGATGGGATCAACGAGTTCTCGAAGTCAGCTGGGCAACTCTCAACAAGACGATAAGAGAAGTGACAAATGCTGGCAATCACGTACTTTCAAGCGCTTTTGCCAAGACAGGCGACGTAGGCGACGCAATAAAAATCATCTTCGAAAGGGGCAAGACACGAAGGCAGGCGATGCTTTTCCAAAGTCAACTAACCATACTAGAAGTCAGACGCACATTTGAAAAAATAGCTGAAACTACAGGGGCAAGATCTCGAGAGAAGAAAGAAAGACTGCTTGGAACTCTATTGGGCTCTGCAACCCCACTTGAAGCAAAATACCTGACACGAATTCTTTTGAAAGAGATGCGAACAGGTTTCCACGAAGGCTTGATGGAACAGGCAGTAGCTAAAGCCTTCAACATCCCCCTCGAAACAGTTCAAACCGCAAGCATGCTTACAGGAGATATAGGTAGGGTTGCAACGCTAGCGAAGCTCGAAGGAAAAACAGGACTACTGAGAGTGAAATTCAAGATCTTCAGGCCAATAAAACCGATGCTAGCACAGATGACCACAACAGTTGCCGAAGTTTTAACGGAGCACGGAGGACAGACAGCGCTAGAATACAAACTTGATGGTGCCCGTGTTCAGATCCACAAATCGAGAGACACCGTTAAAATTTTCAGTAGGCGATTAACAGATGTGACAAGAAGTCTCCCAGAGATTGTTCAACAGGTGAGAAGCTCGGTCAAGGCAGAGAAAGCCATACTAGAAGGAGAAATTATCGCTGTTGGCAAAGATGGCAATCCTATGCCTTTCCAGCATCTCATGCGAAGGTTCACACGAATCCGCGAGATCCAACACGCCTTGAAAGAAGTACCAATCCAACTCCACCTCTTCGACGCATTGTATATCGATGGAGAAAGCCTCATAAATGAACCCTATAATCTGCGAAGGCAAAGACTAGCCACTGTTGCTGGAAACATTCCTCTCACTAAACAGATTGTAACCTCAGACGCAGAGACTGCTGAACATTTCATGAAAGAAGCGATTGAAGCTGGACATGAAGGTCTAATGGCAAAAAAACCTGATAGCCCCTACACATCTGGCATTCGCGGCAAGGCATGGCTTAAAATTAAGGAAACTCTAGAACCTCTTGACTTGGTTATAGTGGCTGCCGAATATGGTTACGGAAGGCGACACGGATGGCTCTCAGACTACTGCCTCGCTGCTCGAGACACTGAATCAGGTAATCTACTCCAAGTCGGGAAGACTTTCAAAGGCTTGACAGATGCTGAGATCATTAAGATGACAGAAGCACTGGAAAAATCAGCAATTGACAAGGAAGGACACAGAGTAATCGTTTCACCAAAAATAATAGTTGAAATTACCTATAATGAGATTCAAAAAAGCTCAAAATACAAATGTGGAATGGCCCTCAGATTCGCAAGAATCTCAAGAATCCGCAATGACAAGAACCTTGAAGCTGTCGACTCCATACAAAAGAT
>SOJC01000071.1 GCA_004376645.1 Candidatus Bathyarchaeota archaeon | reverse complement strand
TGGCCAGTCTGGACAACGATGACATTTGATCTCAGCCAATACGCAGGAGAAGACGTCCTCTTAGGATTCCGTTACATGACCGACTTAGGACATCTGGAACAAGGATGGTACCTAGACAACGTAACTATCAACGGAGCCACAATACCAAACCAAGCTTTCGAACAGCTCAACCCTCCAACCCTCACAGCTATCGAAACCATAACTGTCTACACAATGTCTCCCGGCACTCAAACAACACTGATCTTCTCTTGGAATACATCAAATACACGTAGTGGATGCTATTCCATCAGCGCTGCTGCTAGCGTCGTTCGGGGCGAGAATGAAACAATGGATAACATATTCGTCAATGGTCCAGTAGAGATTAAAATGAACCCTGACATGGACGACGACGGAGACGTAGACATCTTCGATGTTGTCGTCGTTACTTCAATCTACGGATGCCAAGAAGGGGAACCATGCTGGAACCCAAGAGCAGACTTGGTTGAAGACGGAATCATCAACATATACGACGTAGTCTACATCGCAAGCAACTACGGACAAACTATTATTACGCCATAAATGTGCTGCATCTATCTGAGCTTTATCTTCACGGTTTTTCCTAGGACGTTGGAGGTCGATTTCTCAAGCTCAGCCTTCTCTTGGCTGACCTTAGTAAGGAGCTCTTCACGCCTTCTTTCAATAGATCTCAATCTGACTCCAAGTGTTTCCATTCGCCTTCTCAATTCAGCAGCTCTCTCCTGCAGCTGTTTAGATTCTCTCTGTGCCACTTGCGTCTCTTTAGATGAAGCCAGTTCCCTGCTCAAGGATAGAGTTCGAACGCAGCCCCCATACAACTCGTCCAAGACACTGCCATTTAAAACCCCATATATCTTCTCACGACCTTTCCTCATGCGGCTACCTTTCAACTTCAACTTGCCTTCTTGCATTGCCCGATCAACCTTGATCAGTATGCTCTTCAGAGTTGGAAGGCTCGGCTTTTCTGCCGCAAGAGCACGGAATGGATCCTCTAAATATAAGTCGAGCCTTTCGGATTCTTCGGAAGAGAGTGAATATCCCGAACCCCTTGTCATATTTACGAACTTCATGAATGGTTTCCGCAAGTGTCGAAATGCGTGTTTTGCTTGAGCCCTCAATTGCTGAACCCTGAGATTCGTCTCTGCTAAGTTGCTGAGTTCCGATCTGCCTTTGACAGATTCTAAATCTTGTTCAATTTCTCCTAGTTTCCTTTGGCGGAGTTCCAATTCTTTTCGAATTTTACTCTTTCGCTTCTCAAGTTCGTGAAGCTCTTCTGCTATTATTAACAAGGCATCAATTCCGGAGAGTAGCTCCTCCACAGCTCTAGCTTTTGAGTAATCGGCGGATAGAAAGGCATCTAGTTCTGAGACAGAACCTGCTAGTCTGCTCAATGCGAAATCAACTTTCTTTCTTGCGATGATGAACAAAGGTGAGATTCGAGGAAACCAAACACTTCTTTCTCGCATGATAGATGAGATTTTTTTCTCCAAGCTTTGATGGAGGTCTTTCAGCTCAGAAAAGGAGATTTGACTTGGAAAGAGAATATTGTTCGTTTGCTTCAAAAAATGTCGAGAGAGTTTTTGGGTTAGCTTGGCCTTGCGAACTGCCTTCCCCTTCTCCTCTTGCTTCACACCCTCTTTCTCCAGTTTCTCACAAATTGTGCGGGCATCTTCCAGTTTTTCTTCGATTTTGCCGATCAATTTCCTGCTTTGTTCATCTAATGGCTCCAAGATGTTTGCTGTCTCACCTTCAAGCCAAGTTCTAAAATCTTCTATTTCCACTTCAAGATTATCGGAAATTCCCGCCACTTCCATGTCCGAGGTAGTAGAATTGAACTAGAATAGTCCAAGCAATTATAAAGCAGTTTCCACAAGCCAAAATCTCCAAGATTCCCATTAACTCGAATAAAGCTGGCAACATTTTCCCTTCTTGTCTCTGTTGTTTTCAGCGAGAGATTGTCAGATCCCCAATAACAATTAAACCTAAATATTTGAAGACTCTTGCTCCTAAAAGAGAATAGGACGTCAAGGCATGACAAAGGTTTCAGAGATCATATCGAATGCTTACAGAGAAAACAGAAAAAACCTGTTAGAACCTGAAGCTAAAACAATCTGTCAGGAATACAACATTCCAGTGACCAGATTCAACGTTGCAAGAAGTGAAGATGAAGCCATCAGATTCGCTCAACAAATTGGCTATCCTATCGTACTGAAAATAGTGTCACCTGATATCATCCACAAATCTGACGCTGGAGGAGTCGCTCTGAACTTAAGGAACCACAACGACATTATAGAAGCTTTCAGAACAATCATGGACAACGCCAAGAAATACAAATCAAAAGCGAAAATAGCCGGTGTCCTAGTACAAGAGATGGCGCCCTCCTCAACAGAAGTTATAGTTGGAGCAATCAAAGACGATCAGTTCGGTCCATCTCTGATGTTCGGGCTGGGCGGAATCTTTGTGGAGATTCTCGAAGATGTTGCCTTCCGCGTAGCTCCAATAATCAGGGAGGAAGCTGAACACATGGTGACAGAGATAAAAGCATACCCCGTCTTGAAGGGATACCGAAACCAACCCGCTTTAGACACGACGACTATTGTGGACATAATACTTCGCACTTCAAAACTTGTAACCGACTTCCAAGAAATTAAAGAGTTAGATTTGAATCCTATAATGGTCTACGAGAAGGGAGCAAAGACTGTAGACGCTAGAATAATACTTGAATAAAAGCCTCCCCTCCAAACAGCCAAAGGAGTGAGATAGCGCAAGCCAAGAGAGAGGAACAATGTCCGATGAAACCAGGCAAAAAATCAGAAAGTTGAGTCAACAACTTCAATCACTTAGACGGCAAAAATACTCCCTAGACGAAGAAGCAGAACAATGGGCAGAGAAAAGAAACACCGTTCATAAGCAAATCAAGGACTTGCGGTTAGAAGCCGCAAAAACGCGAGATCGAAGAGACGTTATAAACGCAAAGGTAAAAACACTAAAAACGCGTAGAGATGAAAGCAGAAATATAATAAAAGAGAAAATCGAAGAAATCAAACGACTAAAAAAGAAACTCCAACTTCTATACGTAAAGAGATCGAGAGCTGATATCAACCTGATAAGAAAAGAAAAGGAAGACATTGAGTGGAAGATCCAAACGAGCTCTCTATCACTTCAAGAAGAAAAACCACTCGTCGAGAAGGCGAATCAGCTTGACATTGAACTGGAAACCCATAGACAATTCATTGACACAAAAAATCAGATAGAAAATCTGAGAACCCAGATAAATGCAATGAACGAAGAAGCTAGCCTCTTCCATAAAAGTCTGAAAGAACTAGCAGATCAAAGCCAAGAACTCCATGGGATAATGATAGAAAACCTGAACAAGGCACAAAACCTGCAATCCGAAGCAGACGAATATCACCAAGAATTCCTGCAAAGCAAGCAAAAACCTCGGAAACTTCACCAAGAGTGCATCGAATTTGAGAAACGAGTTGAAGCTCTGAAGGAGTGCTTAGCAGAAACTGAAAGGAAGAGGAAGAAGGAACAACAAGAAAAAGTAAGGGAGAGACTAAGAGAAGAAGCCGTAAAGAAGCTAGAAAAAGGTCGAAAGCTCTCTCTCGATGAATTCAAACTCTTGACAGAGGATGAAGAGTCAGGCTAAGCTGCGAAAATAGCAATCACTCACGTCTTGTGAAGCACAAAATTAAAGTTGTGACAGTTCCAAATGAGTAGTTGAAGCTTTCGATGCCACCTAAAAAAAGAGAGGAAAAACTGCTGATTTTATGCGTCGACAGAGATGGCGACCTAAGCGCCAAAACTGAGGAGAAAACTCCAATATTCGGCAGAAAGGAGAATCTCGCAGCGGCAGTTTCGCTAGCCTTGAAAGATCCAGAAGAGGCAGACGCAAACGCCATGTTTGAAGCCGTGAGAATCTACGACCAGCTCAAAAAGCAAGGACAACCCCATGAAAGCTTCCAGATCGCCACAATCTCCGGTTTACAGCTGCTCGGCGTCGAAGCAGATAGGAAACTTGTCAGAGAACTCAACGAAGTCCTAGAAGCATTTCCAGCAAACAGCGTTGTCCTCGTAACTGATGGCTACTCAGATGAAGCAGTATTACCATTGGTGGAATCGAGAGTCGCCGTTACATCAATCAGAAGAATTGTCATTAGACATAGCGAACGAATTGAAGAAACTGCAGCTCTCATTGGCAAATATATCAAAATGCTTACCGAAAATCCCCGCTACTCTCGGCTTGCTCTAGGCATCCCTGGTCTGCTACTTATAATTCTCGCCGTCATGTCCCTCATCAGCGCAACTGCTACGTTGATAGCCTTTCTAATTGTTATAGGCGCAACTCTCTTCATTAAGGGATTCGGTGTCGACAAGGCGGTAGTAGGGTTCTTTCGGTGGATTAGAGAGTACGAACCCCCCTCTCTCCCTCACCAACTTGAAGGCTTCGCCTTTGCAGCAGGAATCATAGCCGTTAGCGTAGGAGTATTCTTAGGTGTCAACGAGGCAGCAATGGCGTATACGCAGTATCTCCCTGCAACTCTGGATCAATGGATAGGTCTATTCCCTTTGTTCACGGGCGAATTCATTCGGCAAGGTATTTTCCTGATTGTTTTCGGCGTTTGCGTAATTATGTCGGCAAGAACAATCCATTGGTACTTTGAGCGGGATGTGCGTCTCCTTCGTACCCTAGTGATCATCGTAGTCATCTCATGGTTTTCCCAGATATTCCACCAGGTTTCCTTTATTCTTATTAACCCTTCTGCTGGATGGGCACGAGCTCATGAGCTTGTCTTCACAATATTCATTGGGATACTACTAGCGATAGCAGCTGCACTTGTTGCCCTTGCAGCTCACATGAAGTACCGGGGCTTCTTCAAAAAGAGGAAGAAGAAAATTGAAGAGTTTGAGCAGGGCTGACATCGCGATTATCGGGGGCAGCGGGATAGAGGATCTGCTGAAAGAAGCTAAACCTGTCCGAATAGCAACTCCTTACGGTCTCCCCCCGCCAGTTTCAGTTGGAGAGATTGAAGGGAAAATCGCTGTCTTTCTCCCTCGTCACGGTATCAATCACACAATTCCCCCCCACCGCTTAAACAACCGAGCCAATATTTCCGCTTTACATAAGCTTGGAGTGAAACGGATTCTTGCCACAAATGCTGTTGGGGCCTTAAACAGCAAGTTCAAACCAGGGGATTTCGTGATCCCACATGACTTCGTGGACTTCACAAAGAACAGAGAACAAACATTCTACGACTCCTCTCCTGTCACACACATAGATATGTCCAAACCCTTCTGCCCTGAAATTCAATCTGCTTTAATGAAGGCGACAGAGCAAGTTGGGAAAAGTGCATGGAACGAGGCGGTTATAGCCTGCACAGAAGGTCCAAGATATGAAACGCCAGCTGAAGTCAAGATGCTTCAACATGTTGGATGTGACGTGGTAGGAATGACCACTCTGCCTGAAGCAGTTCTGGCACGAGAGTTAGAAATATGCTATGCTTCTCTCTGCTATGTCACCAACTTGGCAGCTGGGATGCAAGCAAAACAGTCAGTCAGTGAATTAACCAGATTTGCTGAAGAGAACAAGCTTATTATCAGAGAAGTTTTAAAGAAGGCTATAACTCTCCTACCAGAGACACGTAACTGCAAATGTGTCAACGCACTAAAAGATGCAAGATTATGAGGGCCAACAGCGATGCTAAAGGGATTACTCTCAGCAATAGGTGCTTACAAGATCTACGAACGATGGCTATGGCAACAAGTCAAAAACAGGAAAATGCCCGAGCACATCGCAATTATTCTTGATGGTAACAGGCGGTGGGCCTCTGAGCGACTAGTCGCTTCCTGGGTTGGCCATCAGCAAGGTGCAGAACGAGTCAACCAGCTGTTGGATTGGTGTTTAGATCTAGGCGTACGATACGTAACCTTATACTCATTCTCAACCGAGAACTTCAAGAGAGCACAACTAGAAGTCAAAGAAATACTGCGGATAATTGAAGAGAAGCTGAAAGAGATCTTAACTGACAAACGAATCCACGAACTCAAGATTCGAGTCAAAATAATTGGAAGGATTAAGCTCCTACCAAAATCCCTCCAAGAGCTAATTCGGAAAGCAGAAGAAGCGACAAGCAAATATGATAAACAGTTTCTGACAGTGGCACTAGCGTATGGAGGAAGAGAGGAAATAGTTGACGCAACAAAGAAGATCGCTGAAAAAGTAAAACAGGGCGAGTTGTCCTTGGATGAGATCGACAAGGACACATTTGAGAAATTCCTGTACACGGCTCACATACCCCAACCTGACCCAGACATCATCATTCGAACCAGTGGAGAGGAACGGCTAAGCGGCTTTCTGCTATGGCAAAGCGCCTACAGTGAACTCTGCTTCCTAGACGCGTTTTGGCCTGACTTCAGGCGAATCGACCTTTTGCGCGCAGTGAGAACTTACCAACAACGTAAACGAAGGTTTGGGAAGTAAACTATACCTTTATCTCTCTTTCACGACGAGTCTTCCGTACTGCAGCGTCAACCTGTTTGACAGCAGTGCCAAGATAATTCTCTGGATCAAGGGCTTTAGCCGTGTCTCTCTCGGTTAGAAACTTACAAACTTCCTTACTTTCAGCTAGAATCTCCTTGAAAGGACGGTCTTCCAATATGCTTTTCGTTGTGAGTTTTCTGAGAAGCTCGTGAGCTTCCTGTCTATTCATCCCTTTCTGAAACAAAGCTGTCATGATAGCCTCAGACATTATCCTACCTTCGGTTATCTCCAAGTTCACCCGCATCCGATCTGTGTCAACACGTAGATTAGTAAGGACGTCGATTGCTAGAAAGAGTATGTAATCCAGTAAAATACAAGCTTCCGGGATTATGAACCGCTCGCTTGAAGACTGGGTCAGATCCCTCTCATGCCACGTTACAATATTTTCCAGTGAAGGCACAACTAGGCCTCTAAGCACCTTTGCCAGACCACAGATCCTCTCACAGATCTCAGGGTTTCGCTTATGAGGCATAGTTGAACTACCCACCTGCTTCTTGTGCTCAAAAGCTTCGAAAAGCTCTGCGATCTCCGGTCGCTGCAACTCCCTAATCTCCGTGGCAATGTTGTCCAACGAAGAGGCACTTATGGCGAAGACACAAACCATCTCTGCATGGCGGTCACGTTGCACAATCTGCGTGGAGATGTCAGCAGGCTCTATCTCCAACTTTTTCATCACAAGTTCCTGTATCTTGGCAGCGTGTCGGCCAAGACCTGCTTGAGTTCCCACAGCACCAGTCATCTTGCCAACGATTAAGCGTCTACGACATTGCCTCAGCCTTTGAAGATTCCTCGCGGTCTCCCGCATCCAAACGGCAAACTTGAACCCTAAAGTTGTAGGTAATGCGTGTTGACCATGGGTTCGACCCGCCATTATTGTTCTCTTATACTTGTCAGCCTTTTCTATCAGAATTTCTTCTAGACAGTCAAGTTTCTGCTCGATCAGTTCTAATGCGTCTCTTAACAAGAGAGCATTCGCAGTGTCAACTATGTCATAACTTGTTGCGCCGAGATGGACATAAGCGCTACTTGACCCGCTCTGCTCAGCTAAGACTCTGACAATTGATGCCAAGTCATGTTTAATATGCCGTTCAACTTCCTTAACTCGTTCAAGCTTTACATGACGCGTTGAAGCTCTCTTCATAATATTCTCCGCGTCTTCTCTGGGAATATCACCAACCTCAGCGTGAGCCCAAGCAAGAGCTGCTTCAACATCCAGCATGCGCTGAAGTCTGTGCTCTTCTTCAAAGATCAGCTTCATCTCCTTTGTTCCATAGCGCCCTGTATCGATAGGAAGGACAGGCATCAACACACCCAAGAGCATGTTAGCACAATACTCCTTTAAAGATTAGGCTTTTACCAGTCTCCATCATATTCTTACAGTGGAGACACGAATGGGCTCTTTGGTTGCAGTTGTGAGTAAAAAGGGGAAAAACGTCTTCGACAGAGTTGCCACTATGCTTGAAGCATTGAAACATCGAGGTTCAGACACCTTCGGAATAGCGTCATCTTCCTGCCTTGTGTCGGGGTCTACTCTAACCAACATCCGTGAAGCTGCATTCAATTCCCCCAGTTTGATAGGCCATGGTCTAGCTAGAAACTCGTCAACCAAAACAAGTCAACCTGTAAGAACCAGAGATTCTACGCTAGTCTTCGAAGGTCAGGTGTTTCCAATTCCACAAGAAGGTTCAGTGAATCTCATCAAGGAAGAACTCAGAAACATCGAAGGAATAAAGAACAAAGCAGTACATGTTATTCAAAGGTTTAGTGGAGCATATACTTTTGCAATTGCCGAAAACAACAAGATAGTGGCTGGACGTGATCCCCTCGGAGTTTACCCTCTTTATATTGGAGAAAGCAAAGACTACTATGCCATAGCTACAGAACAAAAGGCTCTCTGGGAGATTGGCATAACAGAAACGAGACCATTTCCCCCTGGGCACTTAGCACTAATCAACAAAAAAAGGATCAGTTTTAAAACTGGAAGGACTTTGACTCAGCCCCCGATGCAAGAATTAGGGATGGAAGCTGCTGCTAGACAACTAAAAAACCTTTTGCTCCGGGCAACAGAGGATTATACTTCCGACATCAGAGATGTGGCAATAGCATTCTCTGGAGGGTTGGACAGCAGCGTAGTTGCCTCGTTAGCCGCACTGTGCAATCTTGAAGTCCACCTGATCTACGTAACGCTTGAAGGACAAGAAGAAACTGCCTTTGCAGAGCAAGCTGCAGATTCTTTGAGTCTGCCTCTTCGACTCGTAGAATACTCCCTCGAAGATATTATAGAGATATTGCCTAAGATTGTATGGTTAATCGAGGAATCTAGTGCGGTTAACGTTGCCATTGCATTGCCAATGTTCTGGATTGCTGAACAAGCTTCTAAACATGGCTTCCGCTTCCTAGCTAGCGGACAAGGGGCTGATGAGCTTTTCGGAGGGTATCACCGATACCTTCAAGACTACACGAAACATGGCTTGGCTGGCTTGCGGAAGAGATTGGTCAGCGATGTAGAATTATCAGCAGACACAAACTTCCCAAGAGACAACAAAGTTTGCGCTTATCATAAAGTAGAGTTGAGAATGCCTTTTGCAGACTGGAATGTAACTCGGTTTTCATTAGGTCTTCCAGCCAAGCTAAAGATAGCCTCACAGAAAGACACGCTTCGAAAAAGAGTGCTGAGGAAGATGGCAGAAGACCTTGGACTTCCAAAGAAGATAACAGAGAAAGCTAAGAAAGCCATTCAATACACTACAGGAGTAAATCAAGCAATTAGGAAGATTGCTAAAAGTGAAGGTTTAAGTCTAAGGGAGTACGTGCAAGCAATCTTCTTGAAGGAGCTGGAGAGAACTCGGTAGATGGCGAATACAGCTTTGATTTTTACGCCAAAATACTACAAACACAAGACTGGACCAAGACATCCAGAGACGCCAATGCGACTCAAAGCCATAATAAGGGAACTTAAAAGATTAGACCCCAATCTTGTTGCAGGCAGACTCAAAAAGGTTACCCCGAATGCCGTTGACATCGAAGATTTAGAATTAGTTCACACCAAAGAACACGTTCAACTTGTAAAGCGCGTGTGTGCACAGGGAGGCGGTTTACTTGATTTGGGTGACACAGTTGTTTCACCAGAGAGCTTTGAGGTAGCCCGCCTTGCCGTGGGCGGAGCGAAGAAAGCTGTAGATCTGGTTTCGAGTGGCAAAGTCAAGAATGCCTTCGCCTTGATTCGCCCTCCAGGTCATCACGCAGGTCCGTATTATGCTATGGGTTTCTGTCTATTCAACAACGTGGCTATTGCAGCCTCTCACCTGATCAAAGATCTAGGGTTCAAACGCATTTTGATCATAGATGTTGATGCCCATCACGGTAATGGAACGCAGGAGATATTCTACAACTCGAAGAAGGTTCTCTACGTAAGCTTGCACGAGGATCCTCAAGAGTTTCCCGGAGTCGGGTTTTTGGACGAAGTTGGAGAAGGTGACGGATTAGGATACAATGTCAATATTCCTCTTCCTTTCGGAACAGGTGACAAAGAATACCTGCAAGCTTTTGACAGCATTGTTGCTCCAATTGCGAGACAGTATACTCCCCAATTCATCTTGGCTTCCGTGGGGTATGATGGTTACTTCAAGGATCCAGTGGCTGAGTTGAATCTCTCGGCTTCCTGTTACAGTGCTATTTTCGAGAGAGTTCTTAACCTCGCCTCAACACACTGTGAAAATAGGTTCGTTGCTCTTTTGGAAGGTGGATATAACATCAAGCAACTGGGGAAACTTGCAGTTTCCACAATCGCAAAGATGGCGGCTTTTCCCTACTCCACTAAGAATGCAGACAGAGCGCGTCCATCTGACTTGAAAGCAGAAAAATATGCAAGAAAAGTTATAGAAACGGTAAAGGAAGCCCAGTCAGCGTTTTGGAGCTTGTAGTTCCAAGTGTCTATTCAATGACTTCTATTGCGCCGTTGGGACAGGATGCTTCACATGCTTTGCAGGCTATGCATTCTTCTTGTTTAACAGGCACAGCCTTTTCGTCTTTGATTTCATATACCTCTACAGGGCATGTATCGACGCATGTGCCACATCCATTGCATTTTTCCAGATCAACCTTTATTTCAACCATGATGTCTCTGCCTCTCAGTTTAGAAGGTAAATGAAAGGAATGTTGGAAAATAAAAGTGTTTGGGAAAACTTCGTTCGTGGATGTTACTCTCTCAGCCTCAGGAGAACTCCATCAATCGTTGTCCTTGCCCTTTCTTGTCTTCGCAAATCGTCTTCTAAAAGTCGGCGGTAAGTTTGGGCTGAGATGCCTCCTCGTTTGAATCGAACCTCAATTCGTTTAATGTCTGCTTCAATGTTTTCAAGTTCTACTTCTGCTACTTCTAGTTGTCTCATAGTATCCGCGTACTTCGCTCCGCCACTTATTACCCTATGACGCAGAACTTCCAATTTCTTGGTAAGCGTCGAAACTTGATTTTCCAAGGTCGTTCTTCTAATCTTGTAACGTCGCCGAGAGATCTTTCCTTTCTTCGCTTGTTGTTTTGTCGCCTCAATCTTTGAGCGGGTTCGTTTTCTCTCTTCATAAATCTCTACAAACTCGTCTAGTATCTTACGGGGAACTAATACTATCGAAACGGGTTTTGGTGCTCTCGGTCTTTGCCAAGCAAAGGCGACGACGAAGCCTATTATCACTATGGTTGTAGCCCAAAGAGTAGGTCTGAAGGATGCCCAGAAGATGGAATATGTATAAGTAAAACTCCATGCGTCGTTTTGGAGCCAAGTTATGTTGGAGAGTGAAAGGGTAATGCTCTCTTGGAAGATGTCCTTCTCAATGTTGAATATTTGTTGGGGGAAGGACTGTAGATCTGCACCTTCTGGAAAAACGATCTTTAGCGTGAAGGTTTTAGGTGCCATCTGCAGATTTTCAAGAAGGCTGAGGTTCAACTTGTAGCTTTTAGCCTCTGCTTTGAAGAGGGTGCTTCTCATGTCCAGTCTGTAATTCAACCTGAAGCTTTTGGTTTCGTCAATTCTCAGGCCTGGAGCTATCTCGTAAGTGTCGTTCTCAAAAGCATCGATGTTAAGGCTTAAGGGGTCTCCTCGTTCGTTGAAAGCTGCAACGTTTTCTGCGTCGTCTGGGAGTCTTATCCTTATCTTGCTAATTGGGAATGCAGTCTTACTCTTCATAAGGATCAATTCAGACACGTATATGTGGCCTTTTGCGTCGACTACTACCTCTCTGCTAAGTTTGTCTATTGCGAAGCAGGCAAACCTGTAGTCAGATTCGGAGACGAAGCTGACTGAGCCAGATACTCGTGCGAAGCTGGGAATGTCTTTAGTGTAGTTGAGGTGGTAACGTTCCCCTTCCTCGGTGGCAGTGAAGGGGAGATCATCTGGGACGAAAGTTGTGTTTTCAGGTAAGATAATTGTTACATTGCATGTTGTGGCATAGGCAAGGCTTGGATAGAGGGGGAAGTCTGCTGTGAACAAATACTCTTCTGTTGCATTGATAATTCTTGTCGAAGATTGAATTAGATCTGAAAACACAAGAACTACTGTAAGATCAAAGGACTCGCCATCATAGATCAACTTACTAACTTCGTCGGAGAAAGACACGGTTATACCATAGTAACCTATTGCGCCTATCCCTGTGTCAAAGTTTACATCTAGTTGTTTGCTGGAGTCTTGGGCGTTGTAGGCAATGGCAAAGAGAAAGTTCGCTTTATATTCCAGCGGAAACCCTATTGAGAATTCTTCAATTATTGCATTCTCTATCACTGGAGATATTCGTATTGTATCGTTAATGAGAAGAAGTCCTCCATAAACAGGTGTAATCACGTGATCCACTTTGTCAACTTGAACTTGGGGAGTTGTGCATGTTCCATTTGGGGCTGAGAGAGAAAATGACATAGCTAAAAGGAAGCCTACTAGTAATAGGATAGTCGTCTTTCTCAAATTGGATGCCTCTCGAATGAATCTTTGTAAATATTACGGATTATGCTTATTTACTTTCCTTTATCTTGAAAAGCTCCAACATGTGCGTGCATCCTCGACCTTCCATCTTAGTAGTAACTGTCCAAAAACGGTCTTTAAGGCTTCTGCCTTCTAGGCGCAAACGGACCAGGAAGCTTGACAGCAATATTGATTTAGAACTGTTATACTTCACACTTGCTAGTGTTCTCTTTCGTGTGCTTCAGAAGATTGGGCTAGTTAGGATCTACTGTGTTACTGCTTTGAAGTAGTATCCTTCTTCCTTCTTGGATCCGAAACTGCAGACTCCTCTCTTTTTAAGTTGCTGTCGCAGCTTCAATGCGTACTTGTGGGTTATTTCGGAGCGTTCTTCCATGTAGTTGATTATTTCCTCCGCTTGTTGATTGTTATCGCATCGACGGATGAAATCGATTATGTCAGGGTTGTAGTTGGCAAGGGTCCTCTCGGTAAGCGCCTTCTTTTCAGCAGCATTTACGTCTGAACGAATTGAATGTATCCTAATCGTACGCTCACATTCCGACATCTCCTTTGCCAAGTTGGGGAAAGTTCTTCTCAATCGATTTTCCTTAATCTCCATGAGTTTCGCCTCGATTGATTTTGCGGAGATTTTCAATTCCTCCAACGCAGGAACACCTATTTAACCACTATCATGGAAGTGTTCGACACGAGTTCACTGCTTGCTCAAAATGGAGTTAATGATATGCTTGGAAGTTCTTAAGGCTGGGGCTTAGCTAGTAGCAAAATATTTTAGGCCACAGTGGCAAACATAGAAGACGGGGTATATGATATGCCTGTAGCCTTCGTGCTAATAAACACGGAAATCGGCTCCGAAACCGCAGTTCTGAATACTTTGAAAGGCGTTGAAGGAGTAATTGAAGCGTTCGCAGTCTATGGCGTCTATGACGTAGTGGCAAAGATAACAGCTGATACAATGGACAAACTCAAAGAGATAGTGACTTGGCACGTGCGACGGTTAGACAAAGTTCGCTCTACCTTAACAATGATCGTGGTAGAAGAACCGAGTGAATCTAAATAGTCCATCTCTCCTCCCTTTTTGTTCCAAGGCAGTACTCTTCTATTCGGAAGAACGAGCTTTCAAACGCGCGGAATGTTAATGGTTACTCTACATATCGGCTTTGATGACACAGATTCTCCGAGAGGCGGATGTACAACTTACATAGCAGCTCTGCTTGTTGAGAAGCTCCTGCAACTAGGTGCTGAATTCTGTGACTATCCGAATCTAATCCGTTTGAATCCAAACGTGCCTTGGAAAACTAGGGGTAATGGTGCGCTATGCCTACGAATTAAATGTGACAAGGCTGCTGTGGATGAAGTCTGCGAAACCGTTGCTGAAACAGTGGAAGAGAACTCTGATCTGAATTTCAAGAACACGGATCCAGGCATCGTCTTCTTCAAAGGCGTTAGGGTGCCCTCTGACGTTAAGAGATTCGCCAAACAAACGATTCAGAGCATCGTTAAATTGGATCATACTCTAAAACTGATTAAAAAGTTTAAAGCAGAAGCGTTGGGCTACGGAACAGGATATGGGTTAGTTGGTGCATTAGCCGCCATAGGTGAAACCTTGGAAGGAGACCACACTTATGAGGCAATAGCATACCGAACCCCTGAGAACCGAGGTACTAAAAGACGAATATGCCTCAGTTCCGTCGAGAAGATGAACCAAGAAACCAAGCCTCAAACTTTCAATAATATTGACCCTGAAACTCGGCGAGTCCTTATAACGCCTAGAGGGCCAGATCCAATTCTCTATGGGATTAGAGGTGAGACTGCGGAAGCGGTAGTTCGTGCCCATATGCTGATTGAACAATTGGAACCCGTCGAAAGATGGGTAGTTTTCCGAACAAACCAAGGGACAGACGCCCACTTGAGAAAGGTCAAAGCCATAAGCAACGTTCAACCGTTCCACTCTGTGAACTTCGTGGGAACAGTGGTCTCTCCACCTAGATTAATTCCAAGGAGGCATAGAATCTTCACGGTTGAAGATGAAACAAGCAAAGTTGACTGTGCAGCTTATGAGCCAACAGGTACTCTGCGAAGGATCGCGAGGGAGTTGATCGTCGGAGACCTAGTGGAAGTCTACGGCGGAGTAAGACCAAGTTCTTCGGAACATCCACTAACCATCAATCTTGAAAAATTAAAGATCATTGAGTTGGCACCTAAGCTGACGCAGTGGAATCCCAAGTGTCCGCAATGTGGTCGAAGGATGGGCTCTATGGGTGCAGGTCAAGGTTTCAGATGTAAGAAGTGTACCTTTCGATCTTCAAACATGCAAAAGATTACTGTGTTAGAGGAGCGGAAACTACGCCGAGGGCTCTTCGTTACTTCTCCACGATCCCAGAGACACTTAACCAAACCTCTCAGTCGATATGGTAAGGAGAGAAGGGGTAGACCTAGCAGGTTAGTTGCGTACTGGCATTTACCTTAGTTTAGTCCTAGTTGGGAAAGATCGGCTCCCTCAACATTAGGCTGACTGAGTTATGAGTTTATTGGCAAGGGAATTTCTCTCTTATGAATCTCTCAATGAGCCTGTTGCAGTCAACTAGTCAAGCGACTATGGGGTTTGCGTACATGTCACATTAGCTTGGACATATATTTGCCTCAGATCGTGCACTTGGGCAGACACGTTAATAGGTTCCTCAGGGAGCGACACTTCAAAAGTTATGAGGTAGGTTCCATTGCCATAGTCAGCAAGTTCATAGTTTTGTTGTTGGTCTGCCGGCACCCAAGAACCCGCGTCTTCATAGTATATCGTCACGTTCTCAGCCAATGCGGGGGTTCCCTCGTTCATCACGTTACAGGTGACGTTTACCTGTTTCCAATTGCCTGTGAGTGTTCGGTAGACTCCTTCTTCAACAAGTGATGTTGTTATGTTCACGTCGTAGGAAAGTCGAATGTCCACTTGGCGATCTGAGAGTGTGAAGTTGAAGTCAACATAAGCACTGGAAACGCCTAAGCCATCTGCTCCCCATGATAGATACACTCCGTCAGCATAGGGTGTTATGTTTTTAACTGCGAAGTTAAGAACGGGCTTTCCAAATCGGTAAAGATCTGACGTTAAATTCACCCATCTCCCGAGATTTGTTGAAAGGGTTGAATTGTACCCTTCCGCTGTAATGTTGACCAATGAGCCAACGACAACGTGTTTGGAACCTAGCCTTACAGCTAGAACGAAATCCTTTACGTGGCTTGACTCAGTCTCTACAAATGATCTGCCTACTTCGAATACATAGACTTGAGTTGACAACAGAATGAGGCTTACCAATAAGACTGCTAGGACAAGAATCTGCCCCGAGCATTGTCTATTTCTGCTTGCTTTCAAAGTGGTCACTCCGCGGTGGCTATTTGGAATAAGAGGAGATAGTGGCTGCATTGTGAACCCGGGCTGACACATGGATATCGTATCGAAACTATGTTTCCATCTGATATGATGCCGTTCGAAATTGGAATATCGTTAATGGAATGTTGACTTGTGTCATAGACTGTCAGATTGTAAGATATGCCCATTGGCAAAATTAGGTTTAGGATGTGCGTAAGAGCAGTCCAATTTCTCTTGTCGATTAACTCACCAAGTTCCCCACCATTATCGATTGTGAGGAGTGTTTGAAATCCTAAGGCTTCCAGAGAATTGTAGTTGCTTAGACCAGATGGTGGCGAGATTTGAGTTGCTATGGAGAAGGCTGAGAACATCAACAGAATTGACAGGAACGCCTCAACGGTTCTCATCTGACCTTTGTTGTTGAGCGTCAAGATGTTGCTCTCCTAAGTGTTATGATAGATTCATAAAATATTGAGTTGATGCTTACAATGTAGGGCTGAGCGATTGTATTTGACTTTGATGTCAGATCGTTGAAGTCTGCACCGATTTCTAGAGGTACTTGTGGGTAGGTACACCACTCAGTGAAGGCATTTGAGGCGTTGTTTCCGTTGAGGACAAAGATTACTGGACTTGCTTCCAACAGTTTTGGGATTCTGTATTCCAATGTTTGATTTTCGGAGGTTATTTGTGGTAGGTCAAATTGGTAGTTGTACGTGAAGACATATGCATTTTGCACCGTGAGGTTTGGTTTTTGCAGAGAGGCTGTTAAGGTCTGTTCTATAGGGCTTAGTTGAAGGAAGGTTTTGTTGGGTTCGGGGGTATCAGGGTTGTTGTGGCTGAAGGTGTATGCATTGAAGGACATCACTTGAGAATATGTTTCTGCCTTTGCGAATGTCACGAGTAATGCAGGTCCGCTTAAGGAGTTTGGCAGGGTGACGTTCACGTAGCCTGTTCCATTTTGATCTGTTGTAGTTGAGATAGTGCTGATGTAAGTTTCAAGGGTTATGTAGCATTTTAGTGCGGTGGCGAGTGTGTAGCCTGATTTGGCGGTTGTCATTCTGAAAGTGTATGTTGTTGTGGCTCCTTCAATATGGCTGGCTGTTAAGTTAATGGAGACTTCGAAAAGCGGGTGCACTTTTATGTTGAGTGAAAAATCGCTAGTGCCAAAGGCTTTCAAGATTTCTTGGTAGGTGAGTGAGTAGATATTCTCGCTGTTTAGTCTGGAGATCTTGTCCGGGTTCAGTTCGTAGGGTTTTTGGGTTAGTGAGGCCAATCCCAAAGTTGATGGGTTAGATTCTTTGATCTCTCCCCAGTTTTGAGGGGTTCCACTGCTCAATAATAGATACTCGCAAAGTCGTCGGTGCCATAAACCCTCTTCTCCATTTGCTAAATGGCTTATGTATGGTTGCAGTATTTTGGTCATGCCCGCCATTGCAGAGACTATGAGAATCAACATGAGAGAACATGCGAGGAATGTGTCCACCGAAGATACTGGCATGGGATAGCACTCCTCCTAGCTTGAGACGACTCCTAACATTCCTGTGAGGTAGTTTTGGGCTAGAATGAGGGACACGTAGGCGGTGACAGCAAGCATTGAAGAGTATTTGAAGCCTGCAGAGAAGGTTCCTTCACTTACTTTTCCTATGAAAAACCCTGACATCCAGCATTGGAATATTATTCCAGTAGATAAGATCATGACCTGCTGTTGCATTGAGCTGAGCATTGTGGGTGAAGCCCCTGGAGCGGTGGCTTGCGTGAGAACATAGATCGTTATGGCTACTATTGAAGTCGTCAGTGCAATCAGTATACTCCACACAAAAGCTAAGATAACGTAGGGTTTCAAGGTGGCCCGCTTGTTCGCTTCAATTTCCTTGTTCTTCTCGCTGTAGTCTGACAATATTTCAAGAGCGTTAGCAGAGCCTCCTCCAAACTCTACGGTTTCAACTAGGATTAGGAAGTATACTAGGACTGGCCAACTTCTGATGTTTTTCTTTATATTGATGAAGATCTTTCTAAGCGGTACTCCCCACTCGATCTGGCTACGAATGAGTTGTAAGGTTTCTGAGAATGTCCCATAAGCTCTTCTTTGCGTTGCGTGAAGCAAGCTTTTGACAGGAGATAGCCCGATCTTCCTAGATTCTGTGACGTCTCTAAGAAAGCTCGGTATGGCTTCTTCTGCCGCGAAGTTCACCTTTGCGATTTTACGATAGGCAAAAGCGGGAGGTAAGGACATACCCGCAAGACACAGAGTCACAATACCTGGCAAAGTCAATGTTTCAACAACAGGTCCAAGTTGTGGCAAAGATGTGACTGCTACAAAGAACATTGAAGCTCCTCCTCCCGAAATTAGCGCATTGCGATAAGCTTCTCGAGTGGAAAGCAGGCTACTCTGTCTGGCAAGGTTAGCTATCGCCATGAATACAAGTGTTGTGAATGGCGTTGCAAGAAATATCAAGGCGTACATGAGGGGCTGCGAGGTTGATGAAGATAAGCCAAAATTCATATATTCAGAAGTTGCTGTGGCTGACATTACTGCATACAAAATGTAAACGCACAGCGTAACGATAAGCATGACTGCATAGGCCTCGACCAATGTTCCCAATCTTTCTATTGAACGAAATGCGGCTGCAGTCTGCGTTTCAAGGATAGAGCGAAGCTTGCTTCTTAAGAAATTGACTACGTTCACTCCGCTTTTCACGGATGAGACGTACCCAGCAAGGAAGTCACGGTAGTTCTTTGAAGTTGCCTGCTCGGCTTTTCTGTACATAACTGTTAACGGGTCGTATCCTAAGACCTCAACTTGTCTCACGACTTCTTCTGCTTCTTTCTGTGTCTTTGGCAAGAGGCTAACTCGGCACATCTTCTTCCAAGAATCATACACAGTAATCCCGCTGGCAGCCATTAGTGTGAAAAGCATCACTGTGAATGGAAGTTCCCTGTCGATTTCCGAAGCTTTCTGCTTGCCGGAAAGAAAACCTACTAGAGTGCCGAATAACTTCAATGGATTAAAGCTGTTTGCCAATTGTTTCACCTATTTGGGGTTTCTGGAATCTTTGGGGTTGTAGTAGTGTTTGCTTAAGACAGTGTTGACACTACGATAGTCTCGAATGTTGTGCTCAGCCATATTCAACAGTGTTTCCTTACGCCGCTCTAAGTCATCAAAAATCCGTTCAACGGAGACATCCATGTTCTTAGCGATCTTGGCTATCAGATAACTGTCTTTCAGTTTCTCCTCAAAGGCGTCGATAGACGCATTCCAAGTAAAGACGTTTCTTATTGAGCTGGCAGCCTCAATTTCAGCAACTCGAATAAATTTTCTGCTTGAAAGAGTCTTGTTGCCTCCGAGGAATATGGGTGCTCTTACATGTTTCACAATGATTGCACAGTTCATCAATGGAATTATAGATGAGGGTATATTCATTGGTGGCTGAGTCAGTCTGTTGATTGCAGTTTCCACGTCTTCTGCGTGGGTTGTACACAAGCCTCCATGTCCTGTTGCTAGGGCTTGGAACAGTACATAAGCTTCTTCGCCTCGCACTTCACCGACAATTATCAAATCCGGACGATGTCGAACTGCAGATTTTATCAGATCGTAGAGAGTGATTTCCCCTTCGCTTGCCACACCGAATCCTGAGCGCGATATTGTAGCGGTCCAGTTTTCATGTGGAAGGTTTATTTCAGCAACCTCTTCTATAGAGATTATCTTGTAGTTTGGTCTGACCAAACATGCGATTGCGTTGAGCGCTGTCGTCTTTCCTGCGCCCGTTGCACCCATTATCATAATTGACATCTTGTTTTCCATTAGAAGCCATAGATATGCGGCGATATTCTCGTCTATAGTCTCATTTTCGATCAAGTCTACTATTGTAAATGGATCTTCGCGGAACTTTCGTATTGTGAAGCTTGTTCCTGATGGAGTCGTTTCTTTTCCGTATGAAACAGCTAAACGATGTTGTCCCGGTAGTGAGACATCCACTATGGGGAAGGCGATGCTGACGTGTTTTCCCGCTTTGTGGACTATTTTCATTATGAAGTCGTCGAGTTTCTGTTCTTCTTGGAAGAGAATATTCGTCTTAATATTCTCATAATATCTATGCCAAAGGAAGATATGTTTGTCCACTCCGCTGCAGCTGATGTCTTCTACGTATGGATCGGACATCAATGGGTCTATTTTTCCGTAATCTACAATGTCGCGTTCCAGATAGTATAGAATTTTTCTGAGACCTATGGAGGGGACATCTCTGAACACCTTTTCATGGGAGTCCAGTATCTCTGGCATTTGAGCGTGGAATGACTCTTTCAGGGTTTCACCTTCCATAGGTGCTTGGAGTTCATAATCGAGAATGTTCCTCAGTCTGAGGAAAAGGTCTGTTTCCTCTCTTGATAAGAGAAGTTCATCCACAATGTATAGGTAAGTTCCCGTATCCTCACTACGAACTATGGAAGCGTAGGAGAAGGGGGCTTTCAAAGGATAGGTTTCTACTTCTTCATAGCCTTCTGGAACAGTCCATCTTCTGAGATCAAGGTACCCGGCCAGCGTTTCTTCAGAAATGCCAAATTTTTCTTTCTTCTCGGATGGTTCTTTCTTTCTTCTCTTCTGAACACTTAATTTCATGGATCTTCCCTCCAGAGACCGAGGTGAAGAGTTATTGTGGAACCATTCATGAAACATTCTAGGACTGCTGGACCATACTCACTAGAGTAGTTACCCAAAACGGCAACTGCCGTGCGGAGGTAAACTTGATTTGTAGGGCTGCCTTCATGGATTGTCCCTAGAGCACCTTCAACCCACGCTTTTCGCGAATCATTGGCGAGTCTCATCCAGAATCTTTTCGCGCCGATCCTGGAAGGCAGTTCCAGAATCACCTTTGAAGTTGAGTTGGTTGTCTCAACTAATGTAGCGAGCTCACATCCCATTGTGGCTACATAGCGTAGTAGACTATTCAGTTGTCCGATCTCTGGTACGTTGCGCAGGGTTGTTGCATAGGCTCCGAAAGATGTGATAAGGATGCTTGATACTGCAATTAATGCGAAGAAGGAGTAGATGTAGCTTGGAGCGATTGTGGGCATCCTAAGTTCCTCCTTGGCTTCTCTCGAGTTTAATGTTGCAAGTTAATGTTTCAATCCTTAGTATGGCGCCGTATGTGTTGCTTGAGACTGGAAGTACAACCTCATCGGTTGTTCCGTCAGAAGCTGCTTTGACAGTGATGGATGTGATTTGATATGTGAGGTTGTAGGTTTGAACATTTGATGTGATGCTTGTGCATGTGGATTTGATGTTGAATTCGCCTTGGGCTGTGATGGTCTCTGAGGCGTTCAGGTTGATTATGTAGAGTCTAAGTGTGTTCACGGGTTTTCCTTGGGTGTAGCCCGTTTCCGCTATTGTCACTAGGGGTCTATAGGTTAAGGTGAGTTCTGGGGCTGGTGTGCTTGGTGTCAGATGGAGTTGTGTTGTTGATGAGGTGCTTTGGTTGATGAGGGCTCTTCTGTCACCTTTCATGTAGAAGGAGTAGACCATTATTTCAGCAGGTGGCAGTTCATAAGTGACTCTTCCGACGCTGCTGTTGAAAACTATTGAGTGGAAATGATTGTCTGTGACATTTAGAAGAATGTGGTGTGATGCGGGATAGCATTTGAAGGTGCCTCCGGAGTCTTCGAAATGGTAGATGATGGAGGAGCCTAGAGACCATTTTGCCGATTCTATGGAGTTTTCGAAGGATATCATGTTTTGTTTTGCCACGGCGATGTTGAGAAGTTTTCCTCTTGCTTGGATTTTCGCTACTGAAACATAGTATGTTGCTGATACGATTAGAGTGAGGGAGACGAACAGCATGAGAAAGGAGACTGGTAATGCAATAGCCCTCTTTGACGTTAAGAACTGTGGTGCTCTACCTATTTTGCGATGCAATTAATCCCCCTCACGGTTGGCCTTCTGGCGAAGCTTCTGACCATGGTTCTAGGTGAAAGAATAATACGGTTTGTGCGTACAACAGTACTACACATCAGAATGTGAAGTATGTATTTTCTAGACGATTGGTTGAAAAAAAAAGGAAAAAATGGAGGGTTAGGCCTACTCCTAATCTGAGGCCTCTACGTTTGCTTCCTTGTAGTATTGGGCGTTTGCAGTGAAGATGGTGACTCCGACAGTGACACCGATGTCGTTGACAGAGATGTGGTCGGGGTTGAGTATGTAGACGATCATGCTGTCACCTGACTGCAATATGAGGTCGCTTGTGTTGCCTTGAGTTAGAGCATAGCTTACACCGCCTATCGTTACTGAGGACGATAAGTTAGTGGCGCTCACGGGTGTAACATAAGCTAGATCCGCGTTTATTGTGTCGGTGGTTTTGTTATACCATACAGTCGTCCATGCGCATTCTTGTCCTCTGACTGTGATCTTGTCCATGACTATGTCACGTCCACCTGTGTTGATTAACAAGAATGCCGTTTCGCTGTAGGTTGAGCCGTCATGCCAAGTATGGAGCTTGTACATTTTTATGCTCTCTTCTTGTACTCTTGTTGTAGTTACGTTGATTGCATAGAAGGTTACGACGCTTGCGAGCAGTACTGAAACCACTAGGATGATCAGCGTTGTTATTACAGTGCTAAGCCCTTTCTTACTCTTCAGAATGTTTTTCATCTTTTTCTCTCCGTTTGTGCGAAGTTTAGCATCTTAGAAGATAAGATAATTTGTGTGTAGAACAGTACTACGCATCCTCCTGAAATGCGGTTGACTCCGGATGGATAGTGACCCACTTATGAACGGGTTGGATTGTGAGAAAAAGAGAAGTTGCTTAGATTGAAGCGCCTACATTACATTCCTTGTAGTATTGGGCGTTTGCAGTGAAGACGGTGAAACCAACCGTGACACCTATATCATTCACTGAGACGCTGTCAGGGTTAGTTATGTATATGATCATGCTCCAACCAGACTTCAAGATTAAATCGTCACTAGCTTGAATAAGAACGTATGTTGTCGAACCCAATGTGATGCCTTTCCCCAGTAATGTACCATTGCTGTTAGGGTCAATGTAGGTGAGATCAAGGGAGATGGCGTCGCTGGTTTTGTTGTAGTAAACATTGGTCCATGTGCTTTCTTGGCCTCGAACGGAGATTTTGTCTACCACTACGTCTCGACCTCCAGTGTTTACTATTAGAAAAGCCGCTTCTGCAAACGTTGTGCCATTATGCCAAATGTGCTGTTTGTATATCTGCAGGCTTTCCTCTTGTACTCTTGTTGTGGTGACGTTGATTGCGTAGAAAGTTACTATTGATGCCAGCAGAATTGAGACTACCAAGATGATTAGAGTCGTGACAACAGTGCTTAGTCCTCTTTTGCCCTTTTGACAGTGCTTCATTCTTTTCTCTCCAGCAGTCATGATACAAGAATATGCCTCGGGGAAGTATGTTCATTTGTGTGTAGCGGACTGACACGCAACTTGGTGATAAAAATCCATGTTTACTCTTTAGAATATGATGATTCAATGTGGTTTCTTAAGTTTGAGAAACGATCGGTAGTTTCTTTTCAGTTTTCCACAGCTCTAAGAAGAGTCTGCTTAGGGTTTTGACAAAAGTATCGTAGTTCGTCCATAATGCGGCGATTTTCCCTCGCTTTCCATTTTCACTGTGCCCTTTGTTGGTCTTTCTGATTGTGAATAGAAGTTGCTCTTGGTCAGCTAAGATAAAGGTTGATATCTCTTTCGCGTCTGGGCGCACATATCTCACATTGGGCATGTCTAGTTTGTTGACGAAGAAGCGGCTCTTTGGCGAATCATTTGTCAGAAGTCTTGCATTGGATTTTCTCGCAAATTTTTCGAGTCTATCTATGAAACCTGAATGGTAAAGTCTTGAAATGTCTTCTTCAGTGGCAAAAATGTCTATCTCTCGTCGGGCTACTTGGACAATTTCATTTGCTTTTAGGGTGATTTGTTCTTCGCCCTCAAGTATCTGGAAAACCTCTTTTCTCTCTTGTTTTATCTCTGGTTTGGGGAGAGACATCCATATTTTGATTAGCTGGGCTTTGTTCTTCTCTAGTTGTCTTATTTTGAGCTTTTTTGCTTCAATGAGTGTGCCTATCGCCTGCTCGAAGGAAGTTGCAATGAATTTCAGAGGTTTCTCGAAGACAGAGGATACTAGGCCTATCTTCTCCAGATCTCGCAATATTCGGTAAGTTTCTGTTCTGTGAAGACTAAGGGCTTCTGAGATTTCACTGGCTTTTCGTTCTTTGGATCGTGCTAGAAATATGTAGACTCGAATTTCGTTCTTTGAGAGGCCAAGTTTCTGGAGCATGTTTTCAATTGGTTGAACGGATTTTGCTGGTCCTCTATCTTTCCTGATAAGTTTCCATGCCCCGGTGTTTTTATCATATAGTTTCGTTACCTTTTCTGAGGATTCCTTTAAGACAACTTCCATGAGCGAACCATCCCAAATGTTCGAAATCTGAATCTGAACTGAAGCGACTCCGAGTTAGGGTTTTGCCGCTATTTTATGCTTCTGAATTCAGAGTATGAATCAAGAATCAACAATCAAGATCAGAAGGATATATTGTGGAAAGAGACATATGAGTAGATGGAAAATAACCTGTATATTAAGACTGGACACTTAGTTTTTCATGGTGAACTTCACACCGCACTATGAACGCTAAGAAGGGAGATTCGTGAATTATTTTGGCGAAGAATCAGAAGCTATTCACGGGGGAAAATGGAATTGGAGGACATTCAAGTCAACAAAGGGCTTCCCCATATCAGACGATCTTCTGTCGTGGGTTATAGGGCAAGAACGAGCATTGGAGGAGTGTTATCTATGTTTGGATGAATGGGTTCACAAGCTCAAATATTTGAAGAAAGAAAAATGGTTTGACGCTTGGAATGATCCGGACAAGGAGAAACCCAATTTCACGAAAGCTGCACCGCCAGGTCCTTACCTTCTTTTGCTGGGCGATCCGGGAACGGGCAAATCCTTGATTGGTCGAGCGTTGGCAGATCATCTCACTGAACTGTATGAGAAACATGATATTAAGCTTCAAGATATAGTCTGTTGGCAGAATAAGATAATTCCAAGTGAACCAAAGATCTCCTCTCATCCGGCAGGTGAAGCAAAGAAGATAATCTTCAAGCAAAAACTGAAGGAAACCAAAAAGCTGTTTCTTCAGAAAGTTGGGATTAAGGTTCTTACCAATCTACTGATCGTGATCGCGTCCATTTTCATGTTCGCAGGTTTCTACTTTTTATGGCAACAGAAGCTCCTGTGGGACGCCAACTCAGCCTCAGAACCAATACTGGGTATGTATGCTGCTGGGGACTTTCCCCACTTCATGTTAGAATCCTTTGTAAGAATAGGTGCCACCACGTTTCTACCCGCTGGAATGATGCTCATGTTTCTGATACTCGTTATGGCCTTAGGGCGCTTTGGTATGATGGGCGGTGCAAAGGGTATAGGAGGAGCTAAAGCCACAAATGTGCCGAAACTGGTAGTCGACAATTCCCAAAAAACTGCGCCCTTCATAGACGCAACAGGACACGGTTCTGCACAACTATTCGGAAGCATAGCTTGGGATCCTCTTCAAACCGGTGGCATGGGAACACCTGAGCATCAGAGAGTTTCCGCAGGGGATGTGCATCGTGCCCACATGGGTATCCTCTACATAGACGAAATCAAGAACTTGAAGCCTACAGGGGCAGTCACATTGCTGACTGTGTTGGAAGATGGGCAGCTCCCAATAACTTTACGAAGCAGATGGGACGAAGGAAACACCGCTGCTATGGCAGTAGCCACTGAACCTGTACCTTGCATGTGCTTCCTGGTTGGGGCAGGGAATTTCGACAGCATTGGTCAATTACATCCAGCGCTAATGGATAGAATCTATGGCTATGGCAAAGTCGTAAGAATGAATAACGATATGGCCAACACATTGGAAAACCGTCGAAAATATGTTCAATTTATCGCTCAAGAAGTTTCGCGTTTTCACTTGATGCCGTTCAGTAGAGAAGCATGCGAAGAAATCGTAGATGAAGGTCGTAGGCGGAGTAACAAGAGCGATGGGTTGACTACGAGGTTCAGACCTATGATATCGATTGTGAAGACCGCTGCAATCCTCGCCATGAAAGAAGGTTGCCGATCAATTGAGAGAAAACATGTGAAAGACGCTATCGAGAATCACTGCAAGACAATTCAGAAGCAAATGTTGGAGCATCAAATAAGTGAAAGAGGCAAACTCCTAGAGATTAACCCTGAAGGAGCCAGACTTGGCCAGATCTATGGCTTAGCCGTGGTGTCAGATCCCTACAGTGGAGAGATGACTGGTAATGTTCTAGCAGTCAAAGGTTTCTTGGAGAAACGTGACAACGGAAACAACAATCACCAGAGAGGATACTACAAAGTAACTGGGGTCGCAAAAGATGGTAAGCAACGATTCATTGCAGACAGCATTGCTAAGGTGAGGAGTGTCATTCTGCAGAAATATGGAGTAGACATAGCGCAGGACTATTTCACACATATTGACTTCGCTCAAGCCTATGGCGTCGATGGTCCTAGCGCAGGCGTCACAATGACCCTTCTCCTGTGCTCCCTAATTGAAGGGAAACCAATCCGTCAAGACGTAGCTGTCACTGGCGAGATTAACGTTGGTGTGGATGACAGAGTACCCGTGACCGCAGTTGGCGGGCTTCATGAGAAAATTAAGGCAGCAGAGGCTTGGGGCTTCAGAAAAGTTGTGATTCCAGCGAAGAATTTCAAGCACTCGATAGATCCAAGCGACTATGACTTAGAAGTTGTAGCAGCTGAGACCCTGCAAGACTATCTAAGAGAATGTAGAGTAGATGAAAAACGGTCTTTCAACGAATTCGGAAAGTTGTCATAGAAAAAGATTCAATGCTGCTCAAAGATTTTTCAAACTAGAAGGTTGTACGCATGACGATAGTATAATTATTGGACTTGCTTGAGAATCGAATCAGAGGAGGAAGGTAGGGTTTCTTCTCTAGAGGGCGAATAGTCCTCTTTGGGTGTGAAGTTCTGCAACATACAAATCCTATTATCCTCCAGGAACAGGGTTAAACCATTCACGTTTGACGGTGAATTGTCCCATGACAGAAGATGCAGAGGCGAATCCCAAAATGGATCTTGAGGGAAACCAAGTCTGCAAGTCTTCTTCTTTTCCATACACGAATGATTATTCAGCTCCTCAACAGTTTCACAGAGAAGCAAGCGATCAGGGTCAACATGAGGTCAAGGTAGAAGAAATTGAGAGTAAGCTTTGTGAACTCCTTGACGCTATGAGTACTGAAACCACGGAGCTTGGTGAGTTCTTGAAAAAGGAGAGAGAACTAACCAAGGAGCTTTATTGTATCCTGCGTGGAATCCTTGTACATCTTAAGACTTCCTTCAATGTCCCTGCGGAAAATGTGACGAAGCTGAGGTATGCCAACCAGATCAAGTTAGACACAGAAGCACAACTAGTAGTAGTCTGGCCCGGCAATAAAGTGGATTCTAAACCTTTGAAAGATTACTCTCCAGATGTTGTTTTGGCAGTTCTCTGGACGATCTTTCCAGAACTTGAAAAGGTGATTAAAGCCCGCAAGGAGAAAACAAAGAAGCGAGTCGGTTTACTCGAAAGAATACGAAGGCAGATGACGACGCTACAAAAAGCCTTTGCAGAACCATCAAATGAAGGCTTCAAGCTTGTTCCAGATGAAGGTGGAGAGAATACTCATGTTTCAAGTACTCAGAAACCGATAAGCTAAACAAGATCTTTGGTGAACAAATTGGTAAACATTACCACTGAAATCCGCAGTTTCTACTCAATCAAAGAGATAGATGAAACCCTCAACGAGGAAATAATGCAGTACAAATCAGTGGCAGACGAGTATAGTCAATGGCTTGGGTCTTTGTTGCGAGATTCAGATAATCTCAAAGAGAATGAAGAACGACTCAAAGAGCTGAAGGCGTTACAGAAGGGAAAACGGAAAGAGAAATCAAAGAAGAACAAAGTCAAACCCCGCAAAGGTGGAGGATCCGCTGATTGGGTTCAGTTCAAAGACATTCTGCTCAGTGCTTCTGAGCTGAGTGAAGCCGAGATTCTCTTTGAGGCCATGGAGAAAATCACTGGGAAAATTGATCGCTTAGAGAAGGTGAAAAACTCAATAGCCCAGTTGGAGAACTCCCGACTAGGCAAGGACATGATCTACATTGTGTATATTTGTGATGGAGTGCCTGAGAAGATCGTTCTGCGCCACAAGAAAGATCGGGAGTTTGCAAAGAAATTTCAATATATCGCTGACTTCTCCATTGTAAAGGAAACTTAAATCGTCGGTTGGCCTCTGCCTCTCAGCTTTCTGAATTCAGAAAGCGCCTGTGAGTGTTGTGTGTAGCAGTAGTTCACACACAAAGGGAAAACAGCGTTGTCTAATCGTTATGGAAATCGGTAACAAGTTAACCGATCTACCTGATCAAAGGGGTATCAAGAATCAGCACTTCAACAAATCTTAGTAGAGTTGCAGTCACTGTAAAGATAAGAAGCTTGTCAGCGATGAAGCTGGCGGATGAAATTGAGAAAGGGAAGTTGATCAACTTCGATGTGAAAGCTAAGATGAAAGAGAAAGAGCGCCGGAGTGGCTTGGTTCGGGTAGGTTTTGCCTTGTCCGTCGGAACAAAGCCCAATGTGGTGAAGTTTAAGGTGGAAGGCTTAGTTTCGTTGGAGGGTCAAGATGAGGACATAAAAAAGATGCTTGAAGCAGATCCCGAGACAGATATCCCTGGGATCTTCAGTCGTGTGTATAAACACGCATTCATGTCTATGTATCTACTTGCGACATTGATACAGGCACCTTCCCCACCGGCAAACCTGTTGCAATCGAGTCAAGAGGTGCCAACTCTACAGATGGAAAGTATTCCTTCTGAAG
>SOJC01000041.1 GCA_004376645.1 Candidatus Bathyarchaeota archaeon | reverse complement strand
ACTCTTGGTAGAAGTGGATGATAGAGCGCTTGAGTACGCTCTTCGGGGGAAAGCGTGGAAAGTCTACTGGCTACTCCTAAAGAACGGTCGTCCAATGTCCGCCCGCCAAGTTCAGAGAGCCCTGCACTTCAGCAGCCCCAGCATCGCCCAACACCACCTAGAACGACTACGAGAGTTGAACCTCGTCCAAAAACGAGACATCGGCGGAGAATACTCCCTAGTCAGCAAAGTCAAAATTGGTGTGCTCCGCCACTTCGTCAAACTAGGAAGCCTCCTCCTGCCAAGATACTTCTTCTACGCAATCTTCTCAACCACCTTCTACATACTATACCTCACAGTACTGATGCAGAATCTCACGAGAGAAAACTTCTTCATCACCATATTCGGCTTAATAGTCTCCATCATATTCTGGTATGAAACTTCAAGAGTTTGGCGCCTAAAACCCTTCTAGCCCACGTACTAATCTCTAGACAACCCGTACTAAGAACTAGCATAAAATATCACCCCTCCCCAATCCTGAGTGTGTTAGCCATGCAAAGAGAAGTCCACAAGAAAATGATAACCTACGGAATCTCAGCAATATTACTGGCAGTCCTCTTCACAGCAGTAATCTTCCACATAGGCATCCAGCCCTTCTACAAGCCATCATCTCTGCCCTTAGATACCTTCTCAAGCTTCGAAGAACTGGAAAACTTCCTCATAACAAACGTAGAGCAAGCAAAGAACCTCGAAGAAAAAGGTTGGATTCCCCTCTTACAAGGAGGAGAAGCAACACGAATGGACTCAGAAACCTACGGAGTCACAGAAGCTGCCCCCGAATACTCCGAAACCAACCTACAAGTTGCAGGAGTAGATGAAGCAGACACAGTGAAAACCGACGGAGAATACCTGTACGTAATCTCAAACAACACCATAATCATACTGAAAGCTTACCCTCCGGAAAAAGCGCAAATACTCTCCAGGATACTTCTAAACGAGACTTACAACGCACAAATCTACATAGACGAAGACAAACTAGCCGTCCTGGGAAACAACTACGCAGTAGCACCAACCTACAGACTATACCCTTACCCTTACTTGGGCAACACATTCCTCAGAGTCTACGACATCTCCAACAAGTCAAAGCCCATCCTAACTAGAACCATGGATCTAAACGGTACCCTCTCGGGCTCAAGAAGAATAGGTGACTACATCTACTTAGCTGTCAACCAGCCAGCTCTGCAGTCAAAGGTTGGTCAAACAGAGCAAGAAGTAACACTGCCAAAAATCTATTCAGACGGCACCCTCATAGAAATTCAGGCAACAGAAGTAAGATACGTCAACATGACAGACATCTTCTACTACTTCACAACGATCATCGCAGTCAACATCCAAAACGACACCCAAGAACCCACCTATGAACCCTTCCTAACAGGATCAACAGCAACCATGTACGTCTCAGCAAGCAATATGTACCTCACAATGCCCAACAACAATGTGTGGATCCTAGCCGCCGAAGTAGCAGCTAGACAAGACGAAACCTTGATTTACAGAGTCAAACTCGACAATGAAAACATACTCTGCGAAGCCCAAGGCGCCATCTCCGGCTACATCCTCAACCAATTCAGCATGGACGAATACGACAACATCTTCAGAGTCGCCACCACCACATGGACCCACGAAGGCACCAAAAACAACCTCTACACCCTCAACATGACCCTACACACCATCGGAAAACTCGAAGACCTAGCCCCCCGCGAACGCATATACTCAGCAAGATTCATCGGAGACCGATGCTACCTTGTAACTTTCAGACAAGTAGATCCCTTCTACGTAATAGACCTCAAAACCCCAACAGAACCCAAAGTCCTAGGCTACCTAAAGATCCCCGGATTCTCAGGCTACCTCCACCCATACGACGAACAACACATAATCGGCATAGGCAAACAAGACGGTAACGTCAAACTATCCCTCTTCAACGTAACCGACGTCACCAAACCCACAGAAGCTGCAGATCCATTCATCATCTCAGCAAGCTGGTCAGACACCCCAGTCCTACGGAACCACAAAGCCTTCCTATTCGCAAAGTCAAAACAACTACTCGTCCTTCCCATCTCAACCAATTTCCCCGTATTCACAGACGGCAAGTACTACACAACCAACCACCACCAAGGCGCATACGTCTTCAACATAACTTTAGAAGGAGGCTTCAAACTCAAAGGCACAATAACCCACCAACCCGTAACCTCAACAACTCACTACATTGAATACAGTTACGAAGTGCAAAGAACCCTTTACATCGAAAACACGCTTTACACGATATCAGAAGCAAAAATCAAGATGAACACCCTAGACACCCTCCAACCCATAAACGAGATCGAACTCTAAGCCTAAAACGCTAGAGCCATCGAAGCGCGATCTGACTCAAAAATGGCAGGGGGGGTACATACCCCTCTCGTCTTCTATCCAATCGTACACCGGGAAGATGATTCCTCCACTTTTTCTATAAAGGTTAAAAGCTTCAGTCAAGACAGTTAGAGACACCGTGAGTCTTATGAAGGGCATAATTCTCCATGGAGGTCACGGCACCCGCCTCCGTCCACTAACCCATACAGGCCCAAAGCAATTAATCCCGGTCGCCAACAAACCTATATCCAGATACGTCTTAGACGACCTAAAGAACTCTGGAATAACAGACGTCACCCTAGTATTAGGCTCCACTTATCCAGAAAAAGTCAAACAGTACTATGGAGACGGCTCCAACCTCAATGTTAAGATCAAATATCAAACCCAAGACGCGCCGAGAGGAATCGCCCACGCAATAGGCTTATGCGAACAGCAGATGGGAACCAGCCCTTTTGTAGTCTATCTTGGAGACAACCTCTTGAAAGGGGGAATCAACCGCCTCGTGGAAGAATTTCAAACATCAAATCAAGACGCAATGGTCCTCCTCTGCAAAGTCAAAGAACCCCAACAATTCGGCGTCGCCAAATTCAACGAAGACGGCAAACTCACACAACTCGTGGAGAAACCCAAAGACCCCCCCAGCAACTACGCTCTCACCGGAATCTACTTCTTCAAACCAATAATCTTCAAAATGATAAAACAACTAAAACCCTCTTGGAGAGGAGAACTGGAGATTACAGACGCCATCCAAAAACTCCTCGACGACGGCTACAACCTCGGACACCAAATCGTCGAAGGCTGGTGGAAAGACACAGGCACACCAGAAGACATCCTCGAAGCAAACAGACTAGTCCTCGACGAGATGAAACCAAAAATCGAAGGCAAAATAGAAGACGACTCCTCACTTCAAGGCAGAATAACAATAGGCAAAAACACAACAGTAAGAGAGAAAGCTCTCATACGCGGACCAACCATAATAGGAGAAAACACAACCATCGAAGCAAACGTCTACATAGGTCCCTACACAAGCATAGGAAACAATGACATAATCAAACAAGGCGAAATAGAAAACTCCATCATAATGGACCACTGCACCATAAACATCAAAGACAGAATCACAGACAGCATAATAGCCCCCCACTCAAAAATAACATCCTCCAAGAACACACCTCACGGAAAAAAATTCATCATCGGCGAGAGAACCTACATCGAACTATAAAGAGGTGAAAACAACGCTCAAAGGAATAACAATCAAACCCCTAAAGAGACACTATGATGAGAGAGGCTCCTTCACCGAACTCATCCGAAAAGACTGGAAAACCCTCCTACACCAAGACCGACTGGTCCAAGCCAACTTCTCCACGACCTACCCAAACACCATCAGAGCATGGCACAGACACCTAAGAGGTCAAACAGACTACTTCATCGTCCTACAAGGCACACTAAAAATCTGCGCATACGACGAAGAGACACAGGAGCTAAACGAAGTAATTTCAACAGGAGAAAACCCCCAAATAACGAAGATTCCAGGCCACTACTGGCACGGCTTCAAAACCATAGGAGACAAATCCGCCCACCTCCTCTACTTCACCACAAAACTCTACAACCACCAAAACCCCGACGAAGAACGCAGACCCTGGAACGACCCTACCCTAAAACCCAAAACAATAAACGGCAAAGAAGACCACCCACAAGCTGGCAAACCCTGGGACTGGGACCACCCACCCCACAAGTGACAACCATGAAGATCCTCGTAACAGGCGGATTAGGCTTCATCGGAAGCAACTTCTGCAGAACCATCATCACAGAACACCCAGACCACGAAGTGATAAACGTAGACAAAATAGGAATTGGAGCTAACCCAGCAAACCTCAAAGATCTAAAGAACGAAGACAGATACACATTCATCAAAGGAGACATCTGCAACCCCCAACTCATAAACAAGACAGTGAAAGAAGTAGACGCCATCGTAAACATAGCAGCTGAAACCCACGTAGACAGAAGCATAGCAGACCCCAACCCCTTCATCCAAAGCAACACCATCGGCACCTTCACCCTCCTCGAAGCCATCAGGAAACACAACGACAACGCCAGATTCATACAAGTCTCCACAGACGAAATCTACGGCGAAATAACTAGAGGCTCCTTCAAAGAAGGCGACCCGCCCATCCCTTCCAACCCCTACTCAGCCTCCAAAGCAGCAGCAGACCTGTTCACAATAGCCTACTACAAAACATACCAACTCAACGCAACCATCACAAGATGTACAAACAACTACGGACCCTATCAACTGCCAGAAAAACTCATCCCCAAAACCATCATACGAGCACTAAGAAACATGCCAATACCGATATATGGCACAGGAGAAAACATCCGAGACTGGATCTACGTAGAAGACCACGCTGAAGCAATCAACCAAGTGCTAACAGAAGGAAAACCAGGAGAAATCTACAACATCTCCTCAGGGAATGAACTTCCTAACATCCAAATCGCCAAAATAATTCTCACCCTTCTAAACAAACCCCAAAACCTAATAGCCTTTGTAGAAGATCGCCCAGGGCACGACACCAGATACAGTCTAGACTCAAAAAAGATAGCTAAGGAACTAGGATGGAAACCAAGATACACCTTCGAAGAAGCCCTAAAAAACACAGTCAACTGGTACACAAACAACGAATGGTGGTGGACTTCTCTCGCAACTGGAGAAACTCTCCACCCAACACCATGGAAACTAAGGAATACCCAGTGAAACTCCTAGTCACAGGCGCCAGCGGTCTACTCGGCTCAAAACTAACTAAACTAGCCACCAAGAAGAGCTTCCAAGTATACTCTGCATACTACCAAAACACCCCTCAACAAGGGACACCCATACAATTCGACATCTCCAAAAAAACCTCAACAGAGAAGACATTCAACGAGATAAAGCCAGACATCGTAGTACACGCCGCAGCTCTAACGCACGTAGATAGATGTGAAACCCAAAAAGAACTAGCATGGAAGATAAACGTCCAAGGAACAGAGAACATAGCCAAATTATGCAGAAGAAACCGAACATACTTAGTGTACGTATCCACAGACTACGTCTTCAACGGCGAAAAGGGAAACTACAGAGAAACCGACCTGCCAGCCCCAATCAACCATTACGGAACTACAAAACTAAAGGGCGAAGAATATGCACAAAGCTTGGCGCTAGATGTCTGCATTGCCAGAACAAGCGTCGTCTACGGATCTATCCCTGCAACAGGTAAAACAAACTTTGCACTGTGGCTCTTAGACAAACTCAGAAGAGACGAAGAAGTGAAGATAGTAACTGACCAAACAAACTCACCCACCCTCAACACCAACCTAGCAAACATGATCCTCGAGATCGTGGATCGAAGGCTAACAGGAATATACCACTTAGCTGGAGCCACAGCCTTAAGCAGATACGACTTCGCTAAAGCCCTCGCTGAAGAGTTCAACTTGAACACACAGTTGATAAAACCTGTTACTTCAAGAGAGATCGCTTGGAAGGCCAAGAGACCCAGAAACTCCTCATTAAATGTCGCCAAAGCAACTCAGACACTAGGCAGTAAACCTCTCAAGATTCATGAAGCGTTAAGAGAGCTGCGAGAGGAGCTCTCACTCAACAAGTAGAGTCATCAATATACATGCATATAAGAACGACCCATCAACTCACTTAGGAAGACTCTTGCTACCTATCTACGACGAGAACAGACCTGCAACAAAGCCATATGTCAACTACGCCCTCATAATAATCAATATAGCAGTCTTCCTCTACTTCTTGCTCCAAGGAACCGGAATCTTCAACAGCGCCCTAGTCTTCTATGGAGCAATACCAATCCTAATCATCAACGGAGAGCGACTCTGGTCCCTCTTCACCAGCATGTTCATCCACGCTGACGTCATACACCTCTTCGGAAACATGGTGTTCCTCTGGATATTTGGCGATAACATCGAGGATGCCCTGGGTCACACCAACTACGTCGTCTTCTATTTACTAGGAGGATTAGCTGCCAGCCTAACCCACATCGCATCCCTATTCGTCACACTACCATCTCTCGGCTACGCAGGCTTTGCAATCCCCGCTGTAGGCGCTTCAGGCGCTATCTCCGCCGTCCTAGGAGCCTACGTTCTCATGTACCCAAGAGCCCGAATACGAACCCTCATCTTCTACTTCTTCTTCGTCACCATAGTAAGCATACCCGCCATCTTCTACCTCGGCTTCTGGTTCCTCTACCAACTGATGATGGGAGTCTACTCCTTCACAGGCTTCCTCTCAGGAGTAGCCTTCTGGGCCCACATCGGCGGCTTCATCGCTGGGCTTCTCCTAATAAAAATCATCGGAGTAAAACCGAAATTAAAACCCCCGTCTAGTCATAGACAGAAGCCCTTTAAGCCCATTGCGGCAGGCTGGCACGCCCCCAGAATACCTTTCGCTGACGCAATCTTAGTAGACGATGAAGTTAGACTCGTTATAGAGCTTCCTGGTATTGAAGAGGGCGATATAGGAATAGAGGTTTATGAACAAGAAGTCGTGATCTCCGCGCGCCATGGAGAAACTTGGTACAAAGGAAGAATGCTTCTCCCTGCGCATGTGAAGCCTGAAATCCAAAATTTCAGCTTCAGGAACGGAGTGTTAAACTTCACATTGGAAAAAAGTCCATAGAATCCCGCCACAAGCTTACCTGCAGCAGACTTTTTCCGCTGGATATTTAAGCAGTTTCAAGTAACCCTTCACCAGGGTGGGCCGAATTAACACCAAGATCAGCAACTTGGGATACGTCAATAGAATCAGAGATCACCTCCTCAAAGTGAGAAGAAACAAACTACTACCACTATACGAAGATCTGAAATCCGCCAACTGCGTAGTCTGCGGCGGTTCAGGCAGATCCCTCTTCTCCCTGAACGCTGCGATGAACCAGATAGCCATGAGTCATATAGGCTGGAGAACTAAAGTCATCCTTACCCCTGACGATCCAGGGTTTCCTGGAAAGAACATGTATGACGCAGCTGCTGAACTTGAAAGACGTTATAAGAAGATCCTGCTTCTAATGTGCTCTGGAAGTGGCCTTTCCGAAGATCCGTTGACTATGGCTCAAGACTTGACTAAGTACATAGAAGACAAGAAAACATCGAAGTTCTCAATGGGATTAGTAACCTCCAACTCAAACTCTGCTCTAGCACAGATTGTGCGCAAAAATGGTCATGTAGTTGAACTAAAGGGTCGAGGAAAATCTAAGCCTTCCTTCGAATACAGCGAAAGAGGTATAATGGGTGATATTTTCGAGCTTGGAAGCTTACTCCTCTTATCTATGATGACTGAAGGAATCTTTAGGAATCTACATGTCGACGACATTTACCGCCTTTGTGAAGAAGAATTCGCGATCCTAGGACCAATGATAGACTCCAACGTAGAATCAGAAACCTACACACGCCTCATAGATATCCTCGAAACCCGCACAAACGTTTTCCTAGGAGGAAAGGGCACCGCCAACGAGATAGTAAAGATGGCTGCCATAAGACTTTTCCACATCAAAGGATTCTTGGGAGACAACGTCTACACCGCGAGAGGCGTAAACACGCCGCACCCAAGAGCTGGAGATCTAGAGATCCTCCTGTCATACTCTGGAGAATCCAAGCAAGTAATCAGTTGGTGCAACATCTTCCAAAAACTAAGAGGAACGGTCTTCTCAATCACAGGAACCAAAGACTCGACACTAGCGAATAAATCCGACTTGCAAATAACTCTGGAAGAAGTCACTAAACCAGGGCAACCCAGAAGATTCTATATGAGAGCAGCCTACGTGTTAAGCCCCTTGCCAGTCAAACTTGCAGAAAGATTGAGTGAGCGAGGACTAAAACTACCAGAGTACGTCATCAGCTGGTACCACTCCGTAACACAATAGAAAAGTTCACATCCACACCTACTCATCTCTAGCGCGACCTACAGTAATCAAGTGTTTAAGAGACCTCTCCTATCGCGCTCGAGACCTAACCCTTGGCCCAAGAAGAGTCCAAAGCCATTCCACGAACTCCCGCAAATTCTTAGTTTGAATGTAAACGTCACCTGGACCTCGAATCTCCGTGACGAGTCCTTCTCCACCCAGCAAAGTCTCTTTGAGCCCCCCAAACTTCTTCACTTTGTAATTGCATGAGTTGCTGAAAGCCACCAAGTGAAAGTTATCCACAATCAATGTCTGACCAGATTTCAATGTATGTTTATCTATGGCACCAAAAGTGTTTATGAATAAGGTACCCTCACCAGTAGCTTTTATCATGAACAACCCTTGCCCGAAGAGTCCTTTCGTGAACCCTTGCCATTTGACGTCCAAATCCACATTTTGAGTTGACGCTATGTAGGCTGATTTCTGGATTATGTAGCCTTCACCATGTTTCACTTCAAGAGTTTCAATATCGCCAACCGGAGCGGAGACAAAAGCCGCCTCACCCTGACTTCCCTCTGCCTTAAAGTCGTTAACCCAGAAGGATTGGCGTCCGAGAAGCTTCAAACCTATGCTTCCCAGAATACTCTTCTCACGCCTCCTCGTATTAACGTCCACATTGGGGCTCATGTAGGTCATTGAGCCAGATTCCGCCGTAATAGTCTCACCAGGCTCTAGCTGAACAACAAGCATCGAATAAGATGGTTTGTATTTAATTTCGTAGTGCATTTCTCTTCTGCCATCAACTTGAAGGCTGAACATTAAAAAGATTTATGAAGTGGTCGACCTGTACAGCTACCGTCATTTCAGTCTCTCAACCGCTTTCTCTGCCCACTTCGAATCTCTGAACAAGCTTCTGCCTACAGCCACCAGATCCGCCTTTCCCTCCAACACCAACTGATTAGCGTACTCAGAATCTCTAATTCCCCCAACGCCAATAACTGGCACTCCAACTGCCTCCTTGATTCTCTGAGCCTGAGGAATGAAGTAGCCTTGAACATCTTGCAGTTCAGAAGGACGGCTTCCACATAACCCTCCAGAAACGTCTAAGATGTCAATCCCCGCTTTCTCCAGTTTCACTGCAAACCTTTGAGAGTGTTCGATGAGGGTGCCCTTTGGATCTAGATCATCTGAACCAAGCCGATAAAGAAGAAGTCTTCCCTCAACTTTCTCTTTAACCCTTTCAATGACCTCTAAAGGGAACCTCATCCTATTCTCTAAGGAGCCTCCATACAAGTCAGTGCGATGGTTGGCGAGTGGAGAGAAGAATTGATTCAGTAGAAACCCATGTGCGCCGTGAATCTCAACCCCATCAAACCCTCCTCTCATGGCTCTCTCCGCTCCCTCTGCGAATCTCTCTGCGATCTCTATAATTTCATCAACTTTGAGTTCGCGAACATTTTCCTCGGGTGAAGGACCAACAGGTTGCAGTCCAGCAATGTCAGGGTTAGCGTTTCTTCCAGCATGATTTATCTGCAACACAATTGGAACACCGGAAGCATGAATACTGCTTGACAGTTTCTCCAAACCCTCAACCAAGCTATCCTTATCACACCCTAACTGCCTTTCACCAAGTTTTCCCTCAGGCGCTATAAAGCTGTGTTCAACAATTATCAAGCCCACTGCCTTTGAGCGTTGGACGTAATGTTTAACTAGTGCTTCTGTCACAGCGCCATCAGATGTAGCTAAACCAGTGTACATAGGAGGCAGCACAATCCGATTCTTAAGTTCCAATCCCTTCACGTCAAGAGGATTCAGAAGACCCGCCAATAACGTTCACTCCTCACTTGCAAGAAGCCAAAGCGTCATAAAAGCCTTTGTCGCCCCTCCGTCCAAGAATTGCTGAACCCCAAAATATATACAAAGGCTTCAGGTGTGCAGAAGCGAAATTAGCAACAATGCCTAAACCTTGGCTGGGCGCTTCTACAGTTTCTTGCGTCTCCTTTTGTAATCCATGATCATTCTGGAGTGTTCAAATCCCAGCTTCTCTGGGATTTCGTTGAGATTCACAAGTTTGATCTCTTCGATTTCTTTCTCCTGTTTCTTAATCTTCCCGCCGATAGGTTTCACTAAGAAACAGGCAGCTTGGTAGTCGTATTCTATTTCATCTTGGGTTCCAACCTCGTGGTACTCGCCTATCTTTTCAGCAACCTTGACATGAAGTCCTGTTTCCTCTCTGACTTCTCTTATTATGGCATGTTCTTCACTCTCTCCGTGATCAACTCGGCCACCAGGCAAAGCCCAATATCCTTTGAAGACAACAGTTCTCCTCTTAATCAAGAGTATGGCTTCATTTGGGAACTCTATGAGAGCTGTTACTGTTCTTCCGCCAAACTTCATGATGCATATACACTCAATTTTGTTTTATAGCGCTTTTTGAAGCTGAGGTTT
>SOJC01000126.1 GCA_004376645.1 Candidatus Bathyarchaeota archaeon | reverse complement strand
CTCTCCTTCATATTGTGACGTCAGCGAAGCGTTAATCTTTAACCTCACCTCTACTGATAGGTTCTGAACTCCAAGAGTGGGGTGGCATAATATGGCTCAGTATGACGCTGTCATTGTAGGTGCAGGCATAGTTGGATTGGCAACAGCTTATCACATAAAGAGAGAACGACCGAACGATCGAATCCTAATCGTTGACAAGATGAATGCAGCAGGTCAAGGAAATACTGCGAAGAGTGCGGCAATGTTTCGATGTTTCTTCTATTCCCCCACAAACCTTACTCTAGTTGACACAACTGTAGAATTCTTTAAACATGTTCAAAATCAGCTGGGTGTGGATCTCAAGTTAAAGTGGACTGGTTATTTATGGTTGTTTTCCAAGGAACGCTTCAAAGTCATCGAGCCTATCTTAAGATCGATGGGAGAGAGTGGACTTGAGTATGAATTATATGAAGCTGACAGGTTGGCTGATTGTCTTAGTATGAAGACAAAGGTTATGGAAAATGAAGAAGCGCAGATGATGGGGCTGACGGATGTGGAGAAGGGCGTATTTGTCCCTAAAGCAGGCGCCATTGACATAGATCTCCTAGTTCAATTCTACGAAGAAGAGATCAAGAAAATGGGAGGCGAGATACGGTATAACACTAAAGTCAACCGAATACTAGTGGAGCCAGAGGAGTCTTTAGGTATGCCGAGTGAACCCTTCTTCTGGCAAGATTCAAAAGCTGCAGGGATCGAGACCAATCGCGGAACCTTCAAGGCTAAGAAGACTATTGTGGCGGCGGGCGTATGGTCAAATAGCCTTCTACGGGGAGTGGGGGTTTTTGCGCCAATGGAGCCTATTAAACGTCAACTCTTCTCCGTGAAAGCGTCTACACAATCCCTGAAGCAACTATTGAATGCCAAAGGATTCAGCGAAGAAAATTGTGTGCCTTTCACAATTTTGCCTGAGCCTTCAGTTTACTTAAAGCCCGCTTTGGAGGAAGACGCTTTCTGGCTAGCTTATGGAGATCATTTTCCAAGAGCCTTTAAGTTGGAAGACGACCCTCAACCCGAAGAGAACTACTATCGTTATGGCATCTACCAAGTAATCACCAAGTATTTTCCCCAATTTTTGGGAACACAACTTTATGGTTCCTGGGCAGGGCAGTACGCTCTTAACCCCCTCGATGGGCAACCAGTGATCTTCGAAGAGAACAACTTGTTAGTTGTTGGAAGCTGCAGTGGTAGTGGCAACATGAAATGCGATGCCATCGGCAGAATCGCTGCGGCTTTGTACCAAGATGAAGAGTATGCGATGCTCTACGGAAAGAAAGAATTCAGAGTAGATGATCTTAGCATGAAAAACCGCGATGTGAAGCCTGAGAAGCTCATCATATAGGTGAAAAACTTGACTGCACAGTTCAAAGCAACTAAGAGAGTAAGCAGAATTCGATACGCCATCAGAGATGTAATAGAGTTCGCTAAGAAGCTCGAAAAGACGGGACGACAGATAACTTATCTCAACATTGGAGACCCGGTAAAGTTTGATTTTGACACGCCAGAATTTGTCAAGACTGCTTTGTTTGATGCGGTAAGAGCGGGGGAGAACTGGTATGGCACATCAGAGGGAGACCCTGAATTAAGGGAAGCCATCTGTAAAAAGGAGAAGCAAGTCAACAACGTAGACATATCGCCTGACGACGTCATTGTAACTACTGGAGTCTCAGAAGCCATATTCATGATTATGGCTGCATTACTCGAAGAAGACGATGAAATCCTAGTGCCTGGCCCAACCTATCCTCCATATTCTTCCTATGCCAACTTCTTCCAAGGAAGATCCATAGCCTACAGAACAATTGAAGAAGAAGGTTGGAGACCAGACATTGAAGATCTTCGACGAAAAATATCCAGCAAAACAAAGGGCATTACGATAATAAACCCAAACAACCCATGCGGCGCTGTCTACGACAGGAAAACAGTAAGGGCGATCGTTGACTTGGCAGCTGAAAATAACCTAGTAATCCTCTCAGATGAGATCTATGATAGAATTGTGTACGAAGAAGAATTTGTGAGCACGGCTCCAATCGCGAAGGACTATCCAGTGATTGGGCTGAACGGCTTCTCTAAGACTTACCTAGCTACAGGATGGCGACTAGGATATCTATATTTCTACGATCCTGAAGGGAGAATGGAACAGCTGAAGGAGAGCGTGAAGAAGGAATCCCGAATCAGGCTATGCACGAATACCCCCATCCAACGAGCCGGAATAGCGGCTTTGAATGGCCCCCAAGACCATATTAAGGCGATGGTTGAGAAACTTCGAAGAAGAAGAGACTACGCTTGGAAACGACTTAACGATATTGAAGGAATCACCTGTACAAAGCCACATGGAGCCTTCTACGTCTTCCCGAAAGTGCACGAAATCGGACAACGTTGGAAGACTGATATGGATTTCGTTCTAGACGTGCTAGAAAAAACTGGTGTTCTATTTGTACATGGCTCTGGCTTTTGTGAAACCTATGGCACAGGCCATTTCAGAGGCGTGTTTCTACCACAAATCGAAGTCCTAGAAGAAGCCTTCAACAGACTAGAGGAATTCATGAATAAGAAGTAGACTCGAATTGAATCGATGCGCGCACATTGTCTATCCACAATTTATGCTTGAACTTCCCCTAGATAATCCCATATAAGAATACCTAAGACCACAAATGCGATACTTATTATGAGGAATTTGCATCCAACTCTACCAGTTCTCTTTGGAAGAGTGACAATAAGGATTGCGCCAAAGAACATTTGCATGGCATAAAATGAAATCAGAAAAACTGGAAAGAGTTGGGTAGAAATCCATTGGTTGCTTAGAGCAATTTGATAGGCAAGTTCAATCACAAATAGAAAGTAAGCAGCTGCAGCACCGTATCGAAAGGACCACCTTTCTTTCCTCGGTCTTTAGCTTGAAGCGTTATTATGAATTTGTCAAATGATTGTTGAAACTTCTTCCATAATTCGCTAACACCCGCCATTTTTCATCACTCCTCCTCAACTTTACCGGGTTAGAGGAACCCACACTAAAAAAGTGTCTAGCACAAGTCTTAGAGTAAGATTAGCAAAAGTGTAACTGTTAAGCCGCTGAGTAAACCGAGGGTGAAAGATAAGCGGAGTCTGCCCAAATTATCAGTTTTAAACTTAATTGGAGCTGTATACACGAAAGCTGTGAGGGAAAACGTTACTGTTACTCCCCATAATGGAGCATTAAACAATGCTGGAATCGTCAACTCGAAATGGTGTAGCAGGTTCTCAATTACCCATAAAGTAATGGGAGGAACTAGGAGATAGATATACGGGTGAATTTTGCTCGGAGCTTTACGAACTATTGGGGCTTCG
>SOJC01000083.1 GCA_004376645.1 Candidatus Bathyarchaeota archaeon | reverse complement strand
GAGATCGGTCTTTTCGACTGTCCCAAATGCGGCGTTTTCCGCAAAGCATTAAGTAAAAGAAAAATCTAAGAGACAATCTCTCACTCTCTCTTTTTTCTCATTCGACTCCTAAATCTAGCATTAGACCAAAACCTAAAAACCTGGTAAATCAAGCTTAAGAATGCAGTGTGAGCTCAGTGGACTCCAACCTCATAATAATCGGCGGGGGCCCGACAGGATCCTTCTCCGCCCTGCAAGCTGCAAAAACAGGCGTTTCCACTACCATTCTAGAAGAGCATGATAGAATCGGATTTCCCTCTCACTGCACTGGTCACATAAGCCTCACTGGCGTGAGACACCTAGAACTAAACATACCTAGGATGGTGTATGAAAACGAGATTAAATCTGCTGTCTTTTATTCTCCCTCTGGCAAACGGTTCACAGTCCGATTTCCTCATCCAGTGACTTGCGTGATCAATAGAGAACTCTTAGATCAACATCTTTTTGATACGGCCTTGAAAGCTGGGGCTGAAGCCTCCCTTGGGACCTGTGTTCATTCTCTACTAGTTGAAAATGGTTATGTAAAAGGTGTAAGAGCTAGACGAGACACAAAAACTGAAGAGTTCAGGTCAAAGATAGTCATCGACGCAGAAGGTGTATCCTCAACCATCTTAAAACGAGCCGGAATACCTACATTAAACTCTTGTTTGATGGTTCGCGGAGTTCAAGCAGAAGTCAACAAAATCAAGGACATACAAGAAGACACCGTAGAAGTCTACTTAGGCCGCAAATTCGCTCCAGGATTCTTCGCATGGATAGTTCCACGTCGTGATGGCACAGGAAAAATCGGTCTTGCAACAGAGAGAGGGAACCCCCGCGAATACTTCCACAACTTCGCACGACACCACCCAATTGTCTCTCAGAAGCTCAAACGAAGCCGCATTGAATCACTTGTCTACCACCCTATCTCATTGGGAGGTCCAATTCCTAAAACCTATTATAACGGGTTGTTGATCGCAGGAGATGCCGCCTCCCAAGTTAAACCAACAACAGGCGGCGGCATAGTCATGGGACTAACCGCTGCGAAGATAGCTGGTGAAGTTGCCACTGAAGCCATACAAACCCAAGACTACTCCGCGGACTTTCTCTCCAAATATGAACATCGTTGGAAAAGAAAGATAGGATTCGACATGAAAGCGATGAAACACATAAGGCTCATGCTTAACTCATTCACTGACAGAAAGCTCGATAGACTAGTATCTATCTGTGCCAACTTGGGAGTAGAGAAATCTCTTAAGCAAGTGCGGGATATCGATTTTCAAGGTAGGTCGCTCATCCGTATGGCAAAGAACCCCAGAGCTTTAGCGACAGCGTTATATTTGCTAGCAATATCCTTCTTCTAAAAAGCCTCCTCAGCGATGTGACGCGCAAGGACGGAGTGAGTTGATATGTCCCAGACAGAGTTCAAATATAAACAGGCAATAATTGTACGGACAGATTTGAAAATGGGCAAAGGCAAACTTGCTGCCCAAGCGGGACATGCAGCGGTCTCCTCCGCGGAGGAAGCCCGAAAGAAGAGCCCAAAATGGTGGCAAGCTTGGCTCAGAGAAGGACAATGTAAAATAGCTGTGAAGGTGAAAGATTTAGGCGCAATATTGGAGTTAGAGAGAGAAGCAATACTGATGAAACTCCCCCACAGCCTTATCACCGACAGAGGACTGACTCAGCTACCTCCAAGTACCATAACATGCTTGGGGATTGGCCCAGCACCTACAGTTCAAATCGACAAAATAACCAGAGAGCTGCCTCTTCTATAGGTAAGACTAACCTTGCGAGTGCCACAGATAGAACGAGACTTAGGCATAGAAATTCTTGCCACAAGGACACCAGGATTTGGTGGTTCAATCAAGCAAACACCAGAAGATTTCATCGTCCAAGAAATCCTCGTAGATGGATCCAAAGCAGAGATCCAGCCAAAGCAACACGTAAGCGTGCCACTGCAGGGAAAAGGAAGATACCTAATCTGCCTACTTGTCAAACGTAACATGGACACACTTCTCACAGTAAGGAAGATCGCCAAACAGTTAGGGATCAGTGAGCGACGCGTTCAAATCGCTGGCATAAAGGACAAAAACGCCGTAACAGCTCAGCATGTCAGCATTGAAAACATTAAACTAGCGAAGTTAGAGCGACTACGCGGGGAGGGTTTTCAAGTGCATCCCCTTCGCTACTCTCCAAACATGGTTTTTCCGCACATGTCCTTCGGTAACATCTTTATCATAACAATAAGAGACATCGATAGTAGTTACATGTCATTGCAGACTAGAGTCTCTAAGATAGCACACGAGTTACATGTCCTTAAAGGGGTGCCAAACTTCTTCGGACACCAACGATTTGGTACCATCCGTCCAATTACACATCTTGTTGGCAGAGCAATAGCAAAAAACAACATGAAAGAAGCAGCCCTTCTTTATCTAGCTAAGCAAAGTTCCCACGAGCATCCCCAATCAAGAGAAGTAAGACAACAGTTGCGGGAAACGTTAGATTTCAAAGATGCTCTCAGAACTTTCCCTCGAAGACTATTGTATGAACGGTTAATGCTGTCCCATTTGGCTAAGAATCCGAAGGACTACACGGGTGCGTTTAAGAGGTTGCCTCAACGATTAAGCAGACTGTTTCTCCAAGCTTATCAGTCCTACCTATTCAACAAGATGCTCAGTCAACGTGTAACTCAGAAAATCTCATTGACTGAACCACAAGTAGGAGATTATGTAATAAGAACAGACCGTTATGGTCTGCCAACAAGAAGCCACTTGAAAGCCACTCATGGGAACCTCAAAGATCTGCGAAAAGCAGTGAAGGAAAATAAGCTGTGTTTAGCCATTCCCCTAATAGGTTTCAGGCAGACAACCTCAGATGGTCACCAAGGCGAGATAGAGCAGATTATTTTGGAAGAAGAAAGAATCGCTCCAACTGACTTCCGAGTCTCCATCAACCCCAAGATGGGTGCTGGAGGCGGGCTCAGAGCAGCCCTTACACCTATAATTGACCTTGAAACCAAAAAGGCAACGAACGACAACCTAAACGTAGGGAAGAAATCTCTGACGATTAGCTTTACCTTGCATCGAGGTTGTTATGCGACAGTAGTTCTGCGAGAATTCCTGAAGCCTGATAACTTGATTGAATCCGGTTTCTAACTCACTCTGCTGTAAATTATGCTCAGCTCAGCATCCAAAACTATACGAATCCACCATCGCAGCACTTCAAAGCCATCATCATAATAGACGACCAGCCGAGCAATGCTATCTAAAGTGGCATCCTTTGGCACGTTTCCTTCCCAAGTAACCGTTTTTGTTTCTCTTGGATCTAAAGTGAGTAGTCTTCCTTCCCCTTTCCATGTCCAATAATCTCCTTCGAAGGTGATTGCGACTCCCCAACTGCCACGTGTTGTTCCTTTGTTTTTGAAGCTTATTTTCACGATGAATGATTCGCCAGGTTTCTTCTCAACTGTTCCTCCACATAGTGACTCTATACCTAGCGGATTAGCATGGGTTGGTTCCAGGACGTAAGTGCTACTCAACAATCCTAAAGTAATCAATATGACAGTTACAGAGATAACCCGTCTCTTATTCATCACTTTCCTTCTCCTTTCTATTTGAATACTCCAACTTTGTCTTTCTTATATGTTTGTTGACTTATCTTCTAGAAGAGAAGGATAGCTTACGTAAATCACGGCGTTAACCTTGTTCGATCTCTTGGGAATAGAACAACTTCTCGAATGTTCTTCTTGCCTGTCAACATCATTAAAACTCTCTCCAGACCCACCGCCCACCCAGCGTGAGGTGGAAGTCCAAAATCGAATACTTGAAGGTGATGCTTGAAGGACTCAGGTTTCAAACCTTGTTCTTTCAAGCGTTTCATTAGAAGGCTTTTTGAGTGAACACGGGTTCCCCCAGAGACGAGTTCCATCCACTTCCACATGAGATCAAATCCTTCGCTGACTTCCGGTTTGCTGTCGCATGGTTTGATGTAGAAGGGTTTAGATTTAGTTGGCCACTCAGTTATGAAATAGAAATATGGGTGAAGTTCACCAAGGGTTCTGAAGGCTGGTGTAGGGATGTCTTCACCCCAAGGTATGTCTACTTCCCTTTCTCTTAGTTCGTCCAAGATTTCAGTGTAGGTGAAGCGTTTCAAGGGAAGCTTTGGCATGTCTACTTTGTGCTTGAGCACTTCAAGCTCCTCTTTGCAGTTCTTCGTCAAGGTTTCACAGACATACTGAATTGTTTGCTCAAGGAGTTTCATGACATCATCCGCTGTGACGAAGGCTTGTTCAATATCTATTGAGATGAATTCGCTTAGGTGTCTTCGTGTATGGGATTCTTCAGCTCTGAAGAAAGGTCCAACTTCAAAGACTTTCTCAAAGCACAGAGTAAGCTCTTCCTTGTACAGTTGGGGACTCTGGGCTAAGTAGGCTACTTTGTCGAAGTAGTCGACTGAGAAGAGAGCTGCGCCACCTTCAGTTGCTGTCGCTATTATCCTAGGAGTAAAGACTTCAACAAATCCTTGTTTAGAGAGGAACTCGCGGAAGGCTATAAGGGCTTTATGTTGAATATTCCATATGGCTCGGTTTTCGTCTTTGCAGAGATCTAACACGCGCGCGTTCAATCTTGTGTCTATCAATGCAGAGGTTTTCCCTGTTACATCCAAGGGCAGAGGATGCTGCGCCATTCCTAAAATTCTGATCTCATCTGGAATTATCTCGAAACCACGTTGAGCCATATCCGTCTTCTTCACTGAACCTCTAACACCGATGCAGTACTGGGGTTGAAGAAAGGTTGCTTTCTCTAAAACTTCCTTCCGTACCTTCTTTTTAGGAATGGTTATCTGGACTGAGCCTTTGCGATCTTGAAGAATGATAAACTCTATGGCGCCTAAGTCTCTAATTTCTTTGACCCAGCCTAGGAGAATAATCTCTTCCCCATCTAGTTGGGGGTTTAAATCAGTGGTGTATCGTGTCTTTCTCCAATCACCGAGAGGGTCAAGCTGCATGGTAACCTTCGCCTCAACGAGAGAACTCTACTCTGAGAACAATGTTGCGGACTGCCTTCGCGATCTTTTTCATGGCTTCAATATTCATTGGTGGAGGTCTTCTACCTCTCTTCTTCAAGATCACCCGCGTCTCAGTTGTTCCGTCAGGAAGCCAGATCGTGTTAATGGTCATGACTGGCAGAGGCGCAAATAAATCTTCAAGGAACTTTCTATTATCAACAGCCTTCTCCAAAATCCGAATGGACTTGCCAGTTTTCTCTCCTATGGCTCTGATGATTTTTCCGCCATATCCTAAAAGACGAGCTACATCACCCCGTCCTACAACCAAGGCGATAACTCCATCCACTTCGACGGCTTCGTGAAAGGCTATACTCTGCAAAGGAGGATATTTATTTTCCAAAGAAAGGATCAGACGGGCTATTTCAAGATATGTGTCGCTTACCTCTCCAGACTTAACCTTAGCTTGACATTTTGAACATAGTATTCCGCTCTTCAAGCAGAAATTACATAGCTGCGACTTCACCTTTTTACGTGCCCTCCAATATCAAGGATGGACGACATGATATACATCGTGTTGTTCTTTGATCGCTTTGAGACTGCGCGGGCGGTACAAGATTTATAGTACCTGCCGCCTCATTTCCTTGGCGTGATGCAAGCGTATCTGTGGCTTCTTAAGGTACTGTAGAGTAAATAAATACATTACGGTGGGAAGTTGTAGTTCAGTTTTGAAGGGTTTGTGGCTGATGTTGCATTAGATTTTTAAATGATCGTTACTATTGTAAAGTTTTGCTTTGTCTAACTTCAAGGTGTGAAAGTCTATGGCTGAGAAATCCATACTAACAGGGCGACCTCTACAACTCCTACGGAGACTGTACGAGGCAAGCAACCCCGTTACAATCTACACTCTGAAGATTAAACAAAACGAACTAGCTTCTCAACTCGGCATAAGCCGTCAAGCTTTGAATGTGCACCTACGCAAACTCAGGGATAAGAAGTATATCAGGACCGGTAGAGGGTTCATCGATGTTACGGAGGAAGGACTCCGCCTCTTAGGGTTCTCAGCAAACCCTGCGTTTGTATTCGTTAAAATCTCCCCCCTCAGACGTACCAAAGCCTATGATGAGATTTTCAAATTTCCAATCCTACGTGTCTACCGAATAGCAGGCGAAATGGACGCTATTCTGGTTATTGAACGAGAAAAAGTTGATGACACACTGAAGAGATTAGCAAACGTAGAGGGCGTGTTAGAAACAAGGACTTATATCGCCATTCAAACGTTAAAATAACTTCCTTCAAGGTGTACATCATGAAACTCTTCGAGTACGAAGCAAAAAGCATATTGGCAGAGTATGGAATCTCCGTTCCTCAAGGAGCTTTAGCCTCTTCACCTACCAAAGCGAAAGTGGTTGCCACTCAACTAGATGCGCCTTATGTAATTAAGGCTCAAGTGCTCGTTGCAGGAAGAGGCAAAGCAGGAGGAATCCAATTTGCCAGCAGTCCTGAAGAAGCTGCAGGAATCACTGAGCGAATCTTGGATATGAAGATAAAAAACCTCAGCGTAAACGATGTCTGGATAGAAGAGAAAGTGAATGTCCAAAGAGAGCTGTACTTTGGAATCACAATTGACAGAGCTCGCTGTTGCTATGTGGCGGTTGCATCAGCTGCTGGGGGAATGGAAATAGAGGAGATAGCTGACAAAGAACCAGAGAAGATTGTGAAAATCCTCATTGATCCCACTCTAGGATTTCGAAGTTATCATGCTCGGGAGATGGCAAGAAGGCTCGGTTACTCTGGCAAATCAATAATTCGACTTGCGAAAGTGTTCACGAAGCTATATGTGGCTGCCATGGATTGTGATGCAGAACTTATGGAGATGAATCCGCTTGTAGAAACTACAGATGGAAACTTTGTCGCAGCAGATGCAAGATTGATAATAGACGACAATGCTATCTTTCGTCACCCTAAGTACGAAACACGTTTTCTCTCAGAAGGCCAAACTGAATTAGCTCCTGAAGAGATTGAGGCTCGAAGAGCCGGTTTGGCATATGTAAAGTTAGAAGGTGACATAGGTATCATGGGTAATGGTGCTGGCTTGGTGATGGCCACTTTGGATACAGTTCAACATTACGGAGGTAGCCCTGCTAACTTCCTAGATGTAGGAGGAGGTGCTTCTGAAGAACAGGTCGCATCCGCACTTAATATTCTGTTGACAGATCGAAGGGCATCCATCGTTCTTATCAATATTCTGGGCGGAATCACTCGTTGCGATAATGTTGCCAGAGGGATACTGGAGGCAAAGAAGAAGGTTGACTTCACAAAACCAATGGTAATAAGATTGGTTGGCACGAACGAAGCAGAAGGTCGTCGCATACTGACTGAGGCTGGAATTCACGTTTTGGATAGTATGGAGGAAGCTGCGCAGATGGCAGTAGAGATTGCAGGAGGAAGGTGAGAGTAGATGGGTATAATCGTCAATAGGGATACAAGAGTGATAGTTCAAGGAATAACTGGCATTCAAGGCAACTTTCACACACGACTCATGCTGGATTATGGGACTCAAATTGTCGCCGGGATAACTCCGGGAAAAGGAGGAACCGAAGTGTATGGTGTTCCAGTTTATGACAGCGTCTCTGAAGCTGTGGAAAAGCATAGTGCAACTGCTTCAATAATATTTGTTCCCGCACCCTTTGCTGCAGAAGCTGCCCTAGAAGCAACGGAGTCTAACTTGAAGACTGTTGTGCTGATTACTGAACACATTCCAGTGAAAGATACAATTCAAATCATGGCCTACGCAAAGCGGCAAGGAACAACGATTATCGGTCCAAACACACCTGGAATAATTACTCCAGACGAGTGCAAGCTGGGAATAATGCCTTCTCACATCTTCGCGAAGGGCGAAGTAGGGATAGCTTCCCGGAGTGGAACTCTGACTTATGAGATCGCAGCTGAACTGACGAGGGCAGACCTTGGCCAGTCCACTTGCTTAGGTCTAGGAGGAGACCCTGTCGTCGGCTTGAACTTCGTGGATGCATTGAAAATGTTTAGGCAAGACAGGGAAACGAAGGCAGTTGTTTTAATCGGGGAAATCGGCGGTAACGCAGAGGAACAAGCGGCTGAATACATATCCTCTAACCTCAAATCCAAGTTATCACCGTTGCCAGTAGTAGCCTTCGTAGCTGGACGGGCAGCTCCGCCAGGAAAGCGTATGGGACACGCTGGAGCAATAGTCATGGGTAACACTGGAACCGCGGAAAGTAAGATTAATGCCTTCAAGGAAGCAGGAGTGGACGTAGCTGAGAAGCCAAGCGACATTCCAAAGTTACTGGCGGAAAAGATCTAACTGAAAGCTCTGAAAGGCGTGAAAGGTGAAGTACCATCTGAGAAGAATTGACAAAGTGATGGCTGACGATCAGTTCTTAAAAAGATAAATGTGAATCAGAGAAAGATCAAATGTGATACTTCCCGGTTAGAAACCAAAAGGGAGAATGCCTTTAAATCATCGAAGCCACACAAGCTATCACGGACATCAAGAAGATTGAAGACGAGAGAAGATTACTGAACGAAAGATAATAATCCACGCTCCTTCTCTCCACCTAACCTTGGGAAAAGGAAAGATATATTTGGGGCTATCTTGTCTGAAACTTAAGACGTTAAGGAGAACTCAGCTTTGCCAGTAACTGATTTGGAGAAGAAGGCTATTGCCCAGCGTCACAGGCTCTACATGAAGATATGCCGGCATTGTGGCGTACGGAATGCTCCTTCAGCAGTCAAATGCAGGAAATGCAGAAGTAAGAATCTGCGATGGAAGAAACGAGAGTTAGTCCGCTAATCTTTCCCATTGTCAACTTCTTTATCAAAGGCGACGAAGTCCTTCCATTCCCTTATGATGCCGCCAATACGGGTTAGATTCGCTTTCAAGATGTCGAATCTGTAAGGACTTCTCATTGTCCGCGCTAGCTGGGTCAAGAGGAAGTTCGGTCGGGTTATGAAGAATCGACGGTAATAGTGGCGTATCAGTTCCTTTATGTTCTCATAGGACACTGTATTTGGATGTACGTTGGCAACTGCGACTCCCATTTCCCAATGACATCTAACTTCTTCTTCAGTCAGGTATCCCTTTCTGATAAACTCATCCCATAGTGCCATCCCAGGAAATACGCCTAGAATGTTATATTGGGGGACGTCAATTGGGATCTTCTGAGCAAACACTAAGGTGTTCTCAATTTCACGCGTTGTTTCTGTTGGGGCGCCTACGATGAAGGAACCGACTATTATGTCAATACCAGCCTTTCTAGCGGTCTGTGTGGCTGTTACGGATTGTTGTGGTGTGATCTGCTTGTTGTAGTAGTCTAGGATTCTCTGGGTTGCGCTTTCTATTCCGAAGTAGACTATTCTGCAGCCTGCTTTTGCCATTGACCGCATCAATTCATAAGACACATGGTTTACTCTTCCTTCGCAGATCCACTCAATATCTAGTTTTTCTTTAGTGATTCTCTGACAGAGTTTAATTATTCTCTTCTGATTGATGGTTAAACTGTCATCTACAAAAAGGAATTGTCTATAGCCTTCACTCACAAGTAGTTGTAGTTCTTCAAGAGTCTTATCTACTGATCTTGGACGCCAAATTCCATGGACAATGTTTTGGCAGCCGCAGAACCTACACTTGTATGGGCAACCCCGCGAGGATAAAAGAGTTGTGAACTTCTTGGGCGCTCCAATTCCACCTACTAGAGTTGAATGGTATTCTACATCGAGTAACTCTCGATCAGGGACTGGAAGCGCGTCAATATCTTTTATTAGAGGTCTCTCTGGCGTAGTTATGATTTTGTCTTCTTCTCGAAAAGTTAGTCCTCTAACCTTCTTTAAACTAGTTCCCTTCTCCAGTGCTCTCACAAGTTCTTTGGTGGTTTCTTCTCCCTCTCCCCTGACTATTATGTCCACTTGAGGGTATGTCGCGAGAATCCTCTCATCATTGAACGTAGCATAATAATTGCCAAAAACAGTTACAGCATCAGGGTTTCTCTCCTTCACTCTCTGGGCAATTCTTGCCGCGGTCTTACCTGAACTCGCGAGAGCTGAAAAACCCGTTATATCAGGATTCTGCTTCTCTACCCATCTCGCAGCTTCATCAACCGAGAATCCTACTGCGGCTTGATCTAAAACTGCAACCTCAACTCCATCATTTCTAAGAAATGTGGCAATGTAGAGAACGCCCAAAGGCGGCCAAGAACCTATGACCTTACTTTTCTCTGTTAAAGATAGTTCTTCATTTGCGCCAGGACTCACAAAGACGAACTTCATCTTCAAAATATCCAAATGATTAACTACACAGGTTTACATAAGAAATTTTTCATCAAAACCTGCGAATTCCAAGAGTAAAAATCTAGTAAAGAAAAGATAAAAAAACATCCAAAGGCTCACGGGGGAGAGTTAGGGATCATCATTACTCATCGTCTTCCTCGTCTTCATCTTCCCACTCGTCTTCATCTTCCCACTCTTCCTCTAATATCATAAGCACCTCCACAAACTACTAAAAAATCTACAGAAGGCTACTCGGTAATAAATTTTTTCAAAAACTACACGAGCAAACCACCTTCACAGTTCTACAAATTCTACATCAACACTTAGGATGAGCTTGAATTCAAACAACTCAAAACCATTAAATATCTAAAGACTGGAAAGCTTTCAATACCCTCACGGGGGCCGGTAGTCCAGCTCGGCTAAGACGTCGCCCTCAC
>SOJC01000136.1 GCA_004376645.1 Candidatus Bathyarchaeota archaeon | reverse complement strand
AACATGCGCGCATATGATTCACGTTTTTTGGGAATGTTTGGCAACCAGTTTTTTTGCACGTTCGATGTCCCGTATTGTATCTACATCCACCCAGCGTTTGCCAGTTATATCGACTACTCGTGCATATCCATTCGTGGCAACAAGTCGAACACAGTCAGCAAGCTCTGATGCCCCAGCTTCTGTTGCCTTAGCACCATAGTCGAACATTTTAGGTGAGCATAGGAAAAATCCTGTATCTATACAATTCCAACTATCTAACTTCTTCCCAATGCTGAGAATTCTTCCGTTTTTCTCTAGCACTTTCGTGTCGTCATACGAGTAGCTTATTCTATCTGTGGCAAGAACCAGAACATCTTCAACGCTAGCCTTCATAAGAGATTTTACAAGTTGAGGATCGGAAATGTGGTCACCCATGCAGAGTATAAATTCCTTTCGAAAGATACCGTTAGCTTCCATGAAAGAGTATAAGTTTCCTTTTTCCCAGTTCTGCGCTGTTAGGTAGTTAATTTCAAGTCCACAATAAGCCTTTCCAATCTCCTCTCGTACATTGTGTCCTTCGTATCCTACAACTATATGGGCTTTCTGTATTCCCGTTTCCATTAAGTTCTGAAGGATTCTGCCAAGTAAAGGGATTCCTGCAATGGGTTGAAGAACCTTCTGTCTTGCGTGCGTTTTCAGTCTGCTTCCTTCGCCCGCTGCCAATATTAAGGCTTCTGAGTAACTTTCTCCGTACTTTCCGAACATAACATTACACACCTAATCATTCTACTGATGTGTACGTCCGCGAAGCCTTTACGTAACAAGTATCAAGATCGGAGCGAGAGGCGCACACATTGTGAGATGTTTTGGGAAATGATTGAAAAACCTATTAAAAAAGCTGTCGGAAGCCTGTTCCCAAATCAGGAAACAACGAAAAATCATCAAAATTGGCTCGCACTTTTTTGGCGCCTAGCCTCTTTAGGATTAAGGCGAGGCTTCCTCCTCTGAGGCGCGCGCTCAATTTCCACGCCTTACTACCAGCGACTTTGGTGAAGATGTTCACGAGCAGAGACCTTGCCAAAGCGTTGAGGTTAAGCCTAAACAAAGCTCGGAAAATGGCGTATTGCCCTCGCCACATGGGGGCGCGCGCGTACAAGTTGTTGGAAACGTGGTCAAGCACTCATTTACACACTCTCGCAAAAGCTGATGCATACGCCATAACCTTTAAGGCACATGCTTCTATTCAACATGGAATACCAAAGCGAGTGAAGCAAAATGACAGATAAAGAGAAAACTGAAAACGAAGAAGCATCTGCTAAAGAAGCTGAAGTTGAAGCTGAAGAGCCGCAAAAGAAAGAAGTTGAAAGGAAAGAAGCACCTCCCAAAGAGGCTAAACCGCAAAACGTAGTGTACGTCGGGAACAAACCTCCAATGACCTATGTCATGGCAGTTATAACAGCCTTTAACTTCGCTGACACAAACAATGTCATCCTAAAAGCGCGAGGTCGTGCCATAAGCACAACTGTCGATGTCGCAGAAATCATCCGCAACCGATTCTTCAAAGACGCTGAGGTTCGCTCTATTTCAATTGGTACCGAACAGATCACACCCCGAGAAGGCGGAAATCCAAGAAACGTCTCAACAATGGAGATCAACCTCAAAAAACAATAACGCAGAAACAATAAAACCCCTCAATTTTACAATTTTTGTTCGCGCGCACGCTTGAGAGAAGTGGATTAAATGCCGCGAGAATGGGATGGCATAATCTCTCAACTTATCAATAGAAAGTTCTCCCGCCCCACTGCACGTTTTTTAGCAGATCAGACAAGAGTGACGCCGAATCAGATAACAATTCTAAGTTTTCTAGTAGGGTTGGCATCTGGATTTTTTTTCCTAAATCACGCATTGATTGGAGGATTATTAGCTCAGATCAGTTCTATCATAGATGGCGTTGATGGCGACCTTGCTGTTCTTACCGGGCAAATATCTTCTTTCGGTGGGTTTTTAGATTCTGTGCTAGATCGATACGCTGATGCCGCTATTCTGATAGGAATGACTTATCATGTTTTCTCAAAGCATGGGATTCTTACAAGCATACTTGTTGGATTTGCTGCTTTGGCAGGTTCATTCATGGTTAGCTACACCAGAACACGAGCAAAAAGTGACTTGGGTGTTGTTTTCAGTTCAGGTGTATCTGGATACGCCGCCAACAGGGATGTACGTCTTTTCATCGTGATGCTCGGAGGAATCCTTAATCAAGTTCTTGCATGCCTTGTGGTGTTAGCTGTTTTAACAAACTTTGTGGTGATAACAAGAATATGGCATCTCTTCGGTCATTCAGGCGATAAATCATGATGCTGGGTGTAGCAAATTCCACTGGTCTCAACATGTCTCTTACTGGTTTTCTAGATTTTGCCACAGGGTTAAAAGTTGGACTTGTAGAGATCAAGATGGATGAACCGCATCTGCTTTCCGCGCTCTCCAAAACTAAACAAAGAAGGGCAATAAGAGATATTGTTGAATCCTTCAATTTCAAGTATTCCGTGCACGCTCCCTACATAGATATCAACTTAGCCAGCATGAATTCGGTCCTTAGAAAAGCTTCTGAAAAGACGATACTTAGGAGCCTAGAATTTGCCACCAATATTGATGCTAAGCTAGTTGTGTCTCATGTTGGTCGATTGTCGAGGGATTACCCAAAAGAGATGGTTACTCAGTCATTGAAAAATGTTATAAGTTGTTTACGAAATCTAGCAAACTTCTCTAAGAATCATGGAATCATCTTCTCCATAGAAAACGACCATAAGTCAAACGATCAAATTCTCGCGGGTTATCCTGAACAGTTGATGTTTCTTATCGAAAAAGTTGGATGCAAATTTACGCTCGACGTTGGTCATGCGAACACTCTAGCAAGAATTGAAACTTTTATGGATATGTTAGCAGAACACATAGTTAACGTTCACCTACACGATAATAACGGCGAACAAGATGCACATCTATCTCTCGGAAAAGGAAAGATAAATTTCTCAGCAGTCCTAGAAAGCCTAGGAAAAACGGAATACAAGGGTCCATTAGTAGTCGAAGTTCATTCTTCTTCAGGGTTAGAAGAAAGCGTCACACTATTGAGGAAGACTCTTGGCAAACGTATAGATTCCTCTGGAAATCAACACAGTTTGAGAGTCTAAAAGATTCAACTCACTTCAAACGCGGTATCAACAGGTCAAAATTAGACGAACTATGTATACATGAACTCATAATTTCGCGCCATAATGTGGAAACTTCCCGAATCCTAAACCAACTCCATCTTTTACTCTGCGTGCGCACAGTTTATTTTGAACTCATTATGACTTTTAAAGCAATGATGGTTAAAAGGTAGATGAGACTAAATCGGCGCGCGCG
>SOJC01000128.1 GCA_004376645.1 Candidatus Bathyarchaeota archaeon | reverse complement strand
GTACAAGTAGATCCCAACCACCACATTTAAACCCAACTTTAAGAAAAATCATATGCGACACATATAAGGCAGCCACGAATGAACTACGGGCTAGACTTATTTAATGTCCCAAATCTTAGTGAAATAATAGAAGAGTACCAAACATATTAGGTGAGCGAAAATGAACCGTAAGAAGATTCAAGAAATTGTAGCGCGTTATGACTCCAAAGAAGTTAAGATCGGAGTGCTTGGATCACACTCAGCCTTGGAAATGGGTCATGGCGCCAAGCAGGAAGGATTCGAGGTAGTTGTAGTCTGCCAAAAAGGAAGAGAGAAAACCTACACAAAACACTACAAAAACCTGTTCGATCATGTTATGCTACTGGACAATTTCGTTGACATAATCAGAGAAGAAAATCAAGATACGTTACGGGGATTAAACACTATCTTTGTGCCAAACAGATCCTTCTCAGTCTACGTGGGTTATGACAACATAGAGGAGAAATTTTCAATCCCCCTCTTGGGGAATAGATGCATGCTGAGAAGTGAAGAACGAAATGCTCCCAGAAACCAATATTACTTGCTAAAAAAAGCCGGCATAAAGACACCTAAAATCTTCAGTTCACACGAAGAAATAGATAGACTAGTAATAATAAAAGTTCCTGAGAAAGAAAGGAAAATAGAAAGAGCCTTCTTTTACGCTTCTTCATCAGAAGAATTTGAGAAAAGAGCTGAAGAAAGAATAAGCAAAGGAATAATTGACAGTGAAGATTTGGAAAGAGCAATAATAGAAGAGTATGTTGTAGGAGCCAAATTCAACGCTAATTATTTTTGGTCTCCAATAACTGATGAAATAGATCTGTTAGGGTTTGACAGAAGAATACAAACAGATCTAGACGGTGTTTTAGATCTGCCTGCTGATGAACAATTAGAAGCAAGGATATCAACACAAAATGTCGAAGTAGGACACATGGGCGCTACTATGAGAGAATCCCAACTGGAAAAGATATTGGAGGCTGGAGAAAACTTCGTTGAGGCTACTAAAAAGGAATATGCTCCGGGGATAATAGGTTTGTTCGCCTTACAGGGAGCCATGACGAAGGATCTGGAATTCTATGTTTTCGACGTGAGCCCAAGAATCCCAGGCTGCCCCTGTGTGGAACCCACTTCTCCCTATATGAAGTACAAGTACGGCAAGGAAGTTGGCCCGGGAAGAAGGGTTGCAATGGAGATCAAGCAAGCTGTTGAGAAAGACGAACTTGAGAGGATAGTTACGTGATTACAAAAGACGAAATAGACGAGATTCTAAGGAGATATGAAAAAGGAGACGTTACAATAGGCACACTCGGTTCCCATTCTGCACTTAACATTTTCAAAGGTGCAAAAGAAGAAGGCTTTGCGACAATTTGCATCTGCAGGAAGAGTGATGAAATTGTTTATCAAAGGTTCCCTCTGGCAGACGATATTATTCTAGTTGAGGGCTTCAATGAGCTTTTAGATGACGATATCCAACAGAGATTGAGACAAAAAAACACAATCCTAGTTCCACATGGCTCTTTCAACGCTTACATCGGTGCAGGAAAAATAATGGATGAACTGCGTGTACCATTATTTGGCAATAGAGAACTCCTACGTTGGGAGACTGACAGAGAAAAACAGAGAGAGTGGCTGCAAAGAGCAGGCCTAACTTTGCCCAAAACCTTCAAAGACCCAAAGGATATACATGGGCTAGTTATCGTAAAGTTTTCTGGAGCAAGGGGTGGAAAAGGATATTTTCTCGCGAACTCTCCACAGTCCTTTCATGAAAAAGCAGGGGACATGATTAAGAGAGGACATTTAAGAAGAGAAGAGTTAGAAAATACTCATCTTCAAGAGTACATTATAGGAGTAAACGTTTGTCCCTCATATTTTCATTCACCCCTCAAGAATGAAGTCGAATTGTTAGGAATAGATAGACGATACGAGTCTACAGTAGACAGTATAGGAAGAATGCCTGCAAGCGAACAACTACAAATCGCCTTGAATCCCACATACACCGTGATCGGTAATATCCCAATAATCCTGAGAGAATCGCTTCTGCCAGAGATTCTCAGGATGGGAGAGAAAGTAGTTAAAACATCCAAACAAATTGCTCCCCCAGGGATCATAGGACCCTTTTGCTTGGAAACTGTCATAACCGACGCCTTGGAAATTTTCACTTTTGAAATATCCGCAAGAATAGTTGCAGGAAGCAACGTGGGTATCGGCACTTCTCCATATGCCTATCTAAACTATGGCGAAGGAATGTACATGGGTAGAAGAATATCCAGAGAAATAAAAACTGCGACTGAAAACAATGAATTAGAAAAAGTCGTCTATTAACCTATTTTCAGCCACATTACATGGAGAGACCTCCACAGTATCACGGATACCAACAATAGAGATGTTGATCAAACCAAAAGTAGACAAGACAACAAAACATGCTCTGGCCTGCAAGATTATAAATCAAACCTTCCAGCTTCTCTAAGCAATAAACACAGGCAGCAGGGGTTTAGTTGAGTAACATCTCAGATATTCGCAGAAGCTTCCCAGTCACCCGAAGCAAAATATTCTTGAACCACGCAGCATATTCTCCCCTTTCTCAGCCAGTTGTCGATGTCATGAGAGAATATAATGAGGAACTAAGCCGATATGAGATTGACGAGACGAAATACAATCTTGGAAAAGAAGCCTTCGCAGAACTTGTTTGTGGGAAAGAAGAAGAGATAGCTTTAGTTCAGAACACTTCAACAGGGTTAAATATAGTTGCCAACATGCTTGACTATCCCGAAGACTCTAACATTGTCACTACCGATTTAGAGTACCCTTCCGCAGTTTATCCTTGGCTCAAAAGAAGGTTAGGTGTAGAAGTGCGGTATATAGAGAATGTTGAAGGAAAGATCCTGCTTGAGGACGTGGAGAAGAATGTGGACGATCAAACTGTTGCCATCACTATTAGCCACGTGGAATATGCAAATGGCTTCCGGCATGATCTGAAGAGCATTGCCCAGATAGCCCATGAGCACAACACCTTCCTAGTCGTAGACGCTATTCAATCTTTAGGCGTCATTCCAATCGACGTCAACAAAGAGGGAGTCGACTTTCTTACAGCCAGCTGCTACAAGTGGCTCCTCGGACCAGCTGGAACGGGTTACCTCTATGTACGAAAGGATCTCATTGAAAGGTTTGAACCACCGTTCATCGGGTGGGCAAGCGTGAAGCCTGAAGTCTTTGAAACCATCGGATTTTGGGAAATACGGCAACTCCACCTTTCTACAACAGCAAGCCGCTACGAGATAGGCTCTCCAAGCTTCGTCAGCTTCATTGGAGCAGCAACCGCCATAAAGCTTCTACTAGCCGTGGGGATTGAGAAGATTCAAAGGCAGATTCTCAAATTGACAGAGTTTCTCATGGATTCCATTGAAGATTTAGGATTCCAACTTACAACCCCGAGGGAACCACAATATCGCTCAGGCATCGTTCATTTCCTAATTGATAAACCTGAGGAGAAAGCTAACCGACTCAAAACTAAAGATATAGTGGTTTCAGCTCGTTCAAATGGCCTCCGTGTTTCACCCCACTTCTACAACACTGAAGAAGAGATTGAATGCCTAATTCGAGAGCTAAAGGCCATGTGAAACCTTGTCTTGGGCGCCGGAGTTCTGAGGAAAAATCATGCTCTCTTGCGTAAGTCTGCTTGTTTCTAGAATACTCTACCAGTCAATCGTTCATAGGCCTCAATGTATTTCTTTGAAGTTTCTAGAACCACATGTCTTGGGAGTTCTGGTGGTGGAGGTTTCTTGTCCCAACCTGTTGCTTCAAGATAATCGCGCACGTCTTGTTTGTCAAAGCTCTCCTGGTCTCGACCAGCTTGATACTTCTCCAGTGGCCAGAATCTTGAAGAGTCGGGAGTCAGCAGCTCGTCTATGAGCATGAGTTCACCTTCATGAAGGCCGAACTCCATCTTCGTGTCAGCCACTATTATGCCGTTAGTCTCCCCCTTCGTCGAAGCCCTCTTGTAAATCTTCAAGCATACATTCTTGATTTCTTCAGCCAGATCCTCCCCAATCTTCTTCGCCATCTCTTCAATTGTCACCTCAACATCATGATGGCCAATCTCAGCTTTTGTTGTTGGAGTAAGAACTGGCTCAGGCAGCTTCTCAGCTTTCTTCAAGCTTCTAGGCAGATGAACACCACAGATAAGCTTTCCCAGCTTGTAATTCCTCCAAGCTGAGCCATAAAGATATCCTCGGACGATGAACTCGAACTTTATCGGGTTGGTTTTCTTGACTAAAACCGTTCGAGGATCGACAACCTCCAAAATGTGGTTAGGAACGACATCCTTAGTTTCATTAAACCAAAAGACTGAAAGTCTGTTGAGGGCCTCACCTTTGAAGGGAATACCGTTGGGAAGAACTACGTCAAAGGCAGAAATCCTATCCGTGGAGACGATTAGGAGTTTCTCACCCAGATCATAAAGATCTCTCACTTTCCCTTTCCTAAAAGAGGCTAAGGGAAGATCAGTTGTGAGGATGATGTCATCGTTCATCCTTTCTCCCCACGGAAAGTTCTTTGGATCCTTCAACAACGGTTGCTCTCAGCCTCTGCATATAACCATCAATCTTTTCTTGCAGGCTCCTATCAGAGATCGCAAGCACTTTGACGGCAGCTAAAGCTGCATTCTCAGGTCGAGGAACATACGCCACTGCAACCCCTCTCGGCGTGACAGTTGACGAAAAGAATTTAGCCCATCCATACTTCTCCGAATCAGGAGGGCAAGCAATCACAGGATATCTGGTGGAACCTGCCACCACTCCCGACAGAGCATCTGATAGGCCAGCGACAGTAATGAACACGAATCGTCCACCAGTTCTTTCGTACCTACTCACGGCTTCCAACAATCTAGCCGGAGTCTTATGGGCGGACGCCACCAAATACTCACATTTAACGTTGAAACTTTCCTCTTGTAGGAACTTCTCGATGCGGGAAGCAAATTCGAAGTCTCTCTTTGAGCCCATGAAGACGATGATCTTTCCTGACTGCATGGGTCGTATATTGGGAGCGAACATTTTAAAACTTAGTGATATGGCGACGTGGAGACGTTTTGAGTCTTTGTTGCGAGTCAATCAAAAGTTTGTGGATTGAAAGCTTAAATCATGGGTAGACGATAAATTCATACTATTGTAAGGGTTTTCGAGGGCTTTAGGTGATAAGCAAGGACTGTCTTGTCTCGATAATTGTGCCCACGTATTGTGAGGAGGCGAATATTGAATGGTGCTTGAGAAGCATCAAGAAGCAGAGATTAGAGAAGGGCGATATCGAAATTATTGTAGTGGACAGTAACAGCCTAGATAATACAAAGGTAATTGCAGAGAAGTATGCTGACCGAGTGCTCAACATACAAGATCGGGGTGTCAGCAAAGCTAGAAATGTTGGAGTTAGAAAGGCTAAAGGCGAGATCCTGCTTTTCTTAGATGCAGACACCATTTTAGATTCTAACTTCATAACCCAAATGCTTGCGAGCTTTGCAGACTCAAAGGTTGTGTGCGTGTCCGGGTTTGTGGCTGGTCTCGAAAGACTGGGTGTGATGGACAACCTCTTCAAGTTTTTCCACTACAACCTGCTGAACAGAATAGCTGCTTTGACAGCACGGTTAGGTTTCCCACTCTTTCCCACAGTGTGTTGCGGCTGCAGAAAAGCTGTCTTCCAAGAAGTGGGAGGGTTCGATGAGAGCCTAGCCATTGCAGAAGACATCGCTTTCTCTCTGAAGATGGGCAAAGTTGGGAAATGTCTGGTCAGCAAAGAAGCTAAGGCGTACACTTCGCTGAGAAGAGTCAAGAAGAATGGGATGATGAAGAACTACCTCTCTTACTTCAGGAACTACTTCCGAGTCTTCATATTAAACAAAAAACCTTGGATTCACGATTTCCCTCACACATGTGAAATCTAAAGTTCTCAACATTTTTTAGCGATCATCCACAACTCTGGAAACAGAGATACAGCCTTTTTCGATTTCAAGAGAAAGCGCACCCTCCTAGATGCGAAGGCAACCATACCAAGGCACTTCTTGAGTTCAAGTCCATGTTCTATCAAGATCCTCCGCCACTGTTGAAGGCCAAAGTCGTTGATGTGGGTTTCATCCTCAAATCCCACACATGAACATAGGCGCCCACAAATATAGGTCCAGATGAGAGGATTAGGTAACTGCAAGAAAAGCACTCCTTCATCCTTGAGAACTCTTGTAACATCTTTTAGGCACTGATCCAGTTGAGGAATGTGTTCCAACGTGTCAAGAATCGTCACTACATCAAAAGACTCCTCTTTGAATGGCAAGCTGATCGCAGAAGCCCTAAAGATGCTACCTCTGCAACATCTCTTTGACTTCCTAACCGCGAACTGGGAGATGTCAATTCCATAAGCCTCAAAATGGTCGAGGGTAGCATCCACGAAAAAACCATAAGCACATCCAATGTCCAGCAACTTGCCCCCAAGCTTAAACCTACGGATTAGCCTCAGGATCTCCCTCCAATGAGGAAAACACTTCAGATTCCAATAGTTCCCAACTGTCCACCAATAGTTAGAGTGTCTACCCTCAAAATAGGGCTCGCCGTACAATTCTTCACTCAATCGCCCACCCTCAAATACAGCCCATACGCAGTTCATCAAAGAACAGTGTCCACGCACGCGTTTCAATTAAACCTTAATTAAGGTTATGCCTTAATTGTGCGCTAAAGGTGAGATATTTGGACGCGAACAAAGAGTTTGAAACGCTCAAAGAAGATCTCTTTAAAAAATTTTTTGAGAAGAACCCCCATTTCGCAAGCTATCTAGGTCTGCACGACCCCTACGACTACTTACTTCCGAAAGGCGACACTACCCAAGTCCTTGGAAACCTAACTCTGCTTCAGGAATCCGTAGATCACATGAAAAAGACCATAGACTACGACTCGTTGAATGATAATAATAAAATAGACTGGCAAGTGATGGAGAAGGCGATCGAAATGATCAGGTTTGAAGTTCATGAGAGACGGATGCACGAATTGAACCCAGACGCGTTTGACGAAGTTGGCGGCGTCTTTTTTGCAATGATAACGAGAGATTACGCTCCGCTAGAGAAACGCATTGACGCGATTATTGGGAGACTTGAAAAACTGCCCAAGTTCATGGAGGAGTTTCGATCACGGTTTGAGAATTCCAAGCCTGTAAAGCTTTGGACGGAAGTAGCGACTGAGTCAGCAAAGCAGATCCCTGGGCTCTTTCAATTCATTGTCGGCGCGACAAAAGGCAAGATTCCCGAGGAACTTCACGGAAGGCTACTAAAAGCCACCACTAATTTGATGCAGCCGTTTCAAGAACATATGCGTTGGCTTGAGAGCCTCAAAGCCAAAACTGTTGAAGAGTGGGCTTTAGGCAAGGAGATGTTTGAGAAGCTTGTAGAGCTACGAGGTCTCGGAATGACCTCAGCCGAGATTCTACAGCTAGGATCCAAATACCTGAAGGAGTTGAAAGGAGAAAGAACTCGATTAGCCGCTCAGATCTCTCCCGACAAAAGTGTCAAGGAGGTAATGAAGGAGATTGAGAAAAAGGCCCCGAAAACCTTCGAGGAAGCCCTGCAAGTAACAAGAGAAGCAATGGAAGAAGCCAAGCAATTCATCATCAAGAACGACATCGCCACGGTTCATGAGCAAGACAAGCTCATTGTCGAAGAGACTCCAGCCTTCCTAGCACCCCTTATTCCCTTCGCAGCTATGATGATGCCCTCAAGGTATGACAAGCCAATGATAGGTGTCTACATAGTTACCCGTCCAAGAGAGATGGCAAACTGGGGAAGTCACCTAAACTACGCAAGTATCCGGAATACTGCCGTTCACGAAGCTTATCCAGGACACTTCCTTCAAGGTTCAATCTCAAATAGAAGCTCCCTTATACACGTGCTGGCCGATTCCGCGGAAACAGTTGAAGGTTGGGCTCACTACTGTGAGCAGATGATGATGGAACACGGCTTTGTAACCGGCTTGGAATCCAAACTGATCCAAGTCAACGACGTAATATGGCGCGCGGTAAGAATAATCGTCGACGTTAAGCTCTCTCGGGGTGAGATGAGCTTCGAGGAAGCTGTCAAGATGTTAATGGATGAGGTGGGGATGTCAAAGGAAGGTGCAACAGCAGAGGTTCGACGCTACACTCAAACGCCAGGTTACCCCCTCTCTTACCTGCTTGGTAAACACTTAATCTTGAAGCTGCGAGAAGAAATAAAACAGAAGATGGGGGAAAAGTTTGATGAGAAGGAATTCCATGACACCATTACAGCAAATGGTTATTTGCCCATCTCTCTGCTGCGAAAGGTGTTTGATAAAAGAATAGCAAAGGCTTAGTCAAAAATCTTTGAGGAGGCTTCGAACGCAATCAAGCGTTGATCCTCCACTATTTTTTCTATAATATTCTCAACCAAAGCATGTTCAGTAGGTAGCCTACCAACTGAATGAAGCCTACCGTGAGTGTTGGCAGTTATCATTTCGGTGACTATAGAACCGTAGGTTTCTCGTCCTTGAATGTGGGGATTGGTGTTGATTACTATAGTGTGGATTCCCTCTCTTCTTATCATTTTGGAGACTGACATCACATCATGAACGGCGATACCTTCAAAATCTCGAACTATTATCCGCTCTTCTTCAAAAGATCGAACTTCACCCGTCTCCAAACTCCTCGCCAATGGAACATTGGCGCTTCCATCGCTAATGAGGATCATTACTGGTATCGTTGAAGAATCACGTCTCTTCGACTCCTTCAAAACCTCCCAAGCTTTCAACATTCCAGAAGCCAGAGGTGTGTAGCCGCTGATTTTAAGGCCCACAAGCTTGTTGGCGACGACTCGTAGATTCGTGATAGGGTGCTGAGCAACTACAGCTCCAGTGTCTTTCAAAGCTACAATGCCGACCCGATCACGATAACGGTAAGCGTCTCCATGCAGTCTCAATATAGCTTTCTTTATCGCTTCGATGCGGAGAAGCATAGAGCCACTCAAGTCTAACACAAAGACTATAGTCATTGGCGCTTTGCGGCGTCTCAACTTCTCTCGTACGTCCTGAAACGTTATGTTGATAGCTGTTTCAAGTCTCCCATTTCTTCGTTGTTGTTCTCTTGCTGCAGCTCGAATCGTGGCTGGCAGATGTATGTCCCGAGGTTTCCCGCGGGGAATTTTCCATCCTCTCGCGCGACCCCGACTAGTAACGGTGGCGGTTTCTACTCTTCTGCCAACGAAGCCGCCTGTGGACAGGTGACGGCTTTTAACTTTGAAAGCAAGTTTTGAAAGGACGCCTGAATCCTTAGTTGAACCTTTGAATATTCGGAAAAGAGAGAATCCCTTCTTCAACCTTGGAGTTCCTACCGAGTAGCTTATAGTCGGTTTGCCTTTCATTGTCTTTAAATTCACATGTTTTCCTTCTTCTCTTGGATCTGCTCTCAAAGGTTTGTCACTCTTCACTACCGCCTTCACACTTGGCATGCGGTTGAGTTTCTTCTTCATTCTTAGTCCGAAGGCAAATATCACTTGGCCAAGTATTCTGCTTAGTTTGAAGAAGAGCTCAGAGAGAGACTTCAAGCGTTCAGATAATGTCTTATTCTTCTCCAAGAGATCTTCAAGTTTCTTGCTTGCATTGCCCTTGACGAGGACAAAGGCTCGACCCTCCTTCTTTTTCTTGTCGTCCTTCCTTCCTGTCAGGTCTTCCTTGTCTGTTTTCTCTTTCTTCTTTTCTGGCTTGTATCCTACAGATTTTGCGGCGGCAAGAAGTGTCTCGCTTATTTCTTCTGGGGTTGCTGGTTCAAGAAAGCCTCCTTCTCTTGTGCGATGGCTTAGGGCTAATTCTGAGGCGATGAGAACGTCTTTTAGAGTAACCTCCGTTCGCCCATCAAAAGCGGAGAGTGCGACTGCGGCTTTGCTTATCACTATATCAGGACGTAAACCGTCAACCTTCAAATTCAGGCAAGTCTCGCAGATGGCTTCAAGAAGCTTATCCGACATCTCAACTTTGGACAGTGTCTTTCTCGCGTCTGAGATTCTATCCCTCAAACCTTCCTGAGCATCTTTAAACCTTCTGATAAAAGCTTCCGGGTTTGCTTGGAACTCCAGATTCCGCTTAACGACTTCCATCCTTTCTTCAACTGATGTTATCCTTCCAACTGTGATGGACACTGGAAATCGATCTAGAAGTTGTGGACGGAGCTGTCCTTCTTCAGGATTCATCGTTCCAACAAAAACGAAACGTGACGGATGACTCACTGATATCCCTTCCCTCTCAACAATGTTCCAGCCAGTTGCAGCTGCATCTAGCAAGTCGTCAGCGATGTAGTCTGGCAGCAAGTTGATCTCATCTACATAGAGTACATTCTGGTTTGCCGCAGCTAAAATTCCAGGTTCTAACGCTCCTATACCGTGTTTTATGACCTTTTGGATGTCTATGCTCCCAACAACTCTGTCCTCCGTAGCGCCTAAGGGAAGATCAACCACCCGCATCTCCCTCTCCTCAACGTCGAATTCTCCCCCCTTCTGATAAGTTACGCTACATCTCTCGCACATATTAGAGGAATCAACAGGATTACAGTTGAAGGGACAATCCCTCACAACCTTGATCTTAGGCAGAACATCTCTCAAAGCACGAACAGCCGTTGTCTTTCCAGAACCTTTTAGTCCCCGAATGAGCAACCCGCCAATGTCAGGATTAATTGCATTCACTATCATCGCAAGCTTTAGCTTATCCAAGTTAACGATTGCAGTGAAAGGAAAGAGAACCCAACGTTGCAAACGATATTCTCCTACTAAATTAAAGACCCAAGAATGATATAAGCTGTAACCTCAAA
>SOJC01000129.1 GCA_004376645.1 Candidatus Bathyarchaeota archaeon | reverse complement strand
AATAGTTACATTTATCACAAATCTAATAATCTCAAGTTAATCCAAGCAAAGTCAAGCTTCTATGGTATGCATGCGTCAGCTATGTGTCTTTGAACTGTTTCTTGTAGAGGCGATAATACATTCCTTTCTCTTTCATAAGTTCTCTATGGTTCCCTTCCTCTATGATTCTTCCCTCGTTAACAACTACAATGTTATCAGCGTTCCTAACTGTGGAAAGTCTGTGGGCAATGACAAGTGATGTTCTGTTTTTCATGAGAACTGCGAGTGCCTTCTTTATTTTCAGTTCGGTGTAAGGATCAACACTTGATGTTGCTTCATCTAGAATTAGAATTGGAGGATTACTTAGAAGGGCTCTTGCAAAAGACACCAGTTGCCTTTGTCCAACAGAGAGTCTTGCTCCTCTTTCACCAACATCAGTCTCGTATCCTTGAGGAAGGCTACTGATGAATTCGTGGATTCTAACAATCTTCGCAACCTGTTTAACCTCGTCGTCAGATGCGTCAAGTTTTCCATATTTTATGTTTTCCATGATCGCTCCAGAAAAAAGGAAAGGCTCCTGCAAAACAATCCCAATCTGTTTATGAAGAGAGTTCAAGGTTACTTTTTGAATGTCGTGGCCATCAACCGTTATATTTCCTTTCTGCGGTTCATAAAATCTGCTGAGAAGCTTCGCAATGGTGCTCTTTCCAGCTCCTGTTGGACCTACGATAGCTAATGTCTTTCTCGGTTCAACGTGGATGTTTACATCTTCTAGTACAGGGTGAGCTGGGTCGTAGCCGAAAGTTACATTGTTAAAAACGATCTCTCCTTTCGTATGCGAAAGTTCAATTGCGTCGGGATCGTCTATGATTTCAGGCTCTGTGTCAAGGGTGACAAATATTCTTTCCGCTGCAGACATGGCTGACTGAATAGTGTTGTAGAACGTTGTCAAATCCACTAATGGTCGGAAAAATTTGTTTACGTAAAGTAGGAAGGCTATGACTATTCCCAGTGTTATTCCTCCGCTTATAGTTAGTATTCCACTGAACCACAAGACAACACACATTCCAACAGCTCCAACTATTTGCACGGCCGGCATCAGAAGGGCAAAAAGTTTGCCAGCTTGAACATTAGCTTGAAGGTTTTCTACATTTGCTTGCCTAAAATCTTTTATGACGTCTTGTTCTCTTGTGAAGGACTGAATTTCTCTTATACCTGAAATGCTTTCTTCAAGTCTGCTTGTGACTGCTGCTATTTTCTTCCGTGTTGCTCTGTAAGCCTTTCTTAGTCTAGATTGGAAGATAAACATCAGCAATATAAAGGGAGGTACAACTGAAAACGCGGCTAAGGTCAATGGTATGCTAAGCCAAAGCATAATCGCTATGATACCTATGAGAGTTATAATGTCGCTGATTAAGGTAACAACTCCTTGGACAAATATTTGACTTAAAGTGTCTGTGTCATTAGTAACCCGTGAGATGATTTCTCCCGCTTTAGATCGGTCGTAGAAGCTGAATGAAAGCTCTTGAAGATGCGAGAACAGCTGATTTCTCAGTTCGTTAACCATGTTTTGTCCCATCCAAAGCATCTGGTATGTCCGCTGATAATTTGAGATCCAGTTGGTGAGATAAACGCCGACTAGGATCATGGATATGAATGTTAGTCCAAGGAAGTCGCGGTTTGCGATGTAGTTGTCAACGGCAACTTTAAGGAGGTAAGGAGGTAAAAGCCCAGTTAAGGAAACAACAATCACAGTGACTACTGTTATTATGAATCTCCGCTTATACTTCAGTAAGTACTTAAGCAGCCTCGCTATCAACGCTCTATCTGAAATTTTTCTTTCATGCCTTTCTTCTTCGTAGTCTAAGAAGCCAAGTCTACGCCCATGCCCCGGTCCAGGACCCGCGTGGTATCCAGTCATTTTTCAGCTTCCTCCTGTTTCGAGGATGCGCGTTCATACGTGGTTTCCACTACTGGTTTCTGTGTTTCATACAAGGTCTGATAAATCTGACAATAGATCCCCTTCTTCGCCATAAGAGTTTCATGAACGCCTTCTTCCACAATCTCTCCTTTTTCAAGAACAATAATTTTGTCTGCGTTTCTGATTGTTGAAACTCGTTGAGTGATCACAAAGGCTGTTCTGTTCTTTAGCAACGTGTGTAATGCTTGCTGAATCTCATACTCGGTTTCCACGTCAACGCTTGAGGTTGAATCGTCTAGAATGAGTATTCTTGGGTTCATCAGTAGAGCTCTTGCTATAGCTATTCTTTGTCGTTGACCACCTGAAAGGGTTGCTCCTCTCTCTCCAACTTTTGAGTCGTAGCCGCGGGGCAAGGCTGAAATGAACTCGTGCGCTTTCGCAGCCTTTGCTGCAGCAACTACTTCGTCCATTTTAGCTTCTGGTTTACCATAGGCTATGTTCTCTTTAATCGTCATGGAGAAGAGAAATGTTTCTTGCGCAACTATGCCTATTTGTTCTCGAAGAGACTTGAGCTTAACGTTTCTAACATCGTAGCCGTCAATTGTGATTTTTCCTGAGGATACATCATAAAAACGAGGGATGAGACGGATAATAGTGCTTTTTCCAGAACCTGTTGCTCCTAGAAGGGCTACGGTTTCTTTTAGTTTTGCTTCAAATGTTATGTTCTTTAAAGTGGGTCTGCCTTTTTCGTAGCTGAAAGAGACGTTTTCAAATTTTACGTGTCCCTTTAATTTGGGTAGTGTTAGTGAATCTGGCTTTTCCTTTATCTCTGTCTCAGTGTCCATAACTTCGAAGATTCTGTGGCCAGCAGCCATTGTTCGGTGATAACCGGATATGAACATGCCAAAGAAACGCATAGGCATAATCATCATCGCCAAGTACGCGTTGAACGCAACTAAATCTCCAATAGTTAACGTTCCATTAATTACTTCGGATCCTCCACGGTAAAAGATTATGATTGTGCCTAATCCTATGAGAAAACCTACGAGAGGTATGTAGAACGCTCGGATTCTAGCTGAGGCTAATGATGTTTGAAAGTATTTGTCATTCTTGGATGTGAACTTTTTTCTTTCGAAGTCTTCTTGGGCAAACGCCCTTACAACTCTGATTCCTGTAATGGCTTCGTGTAAGACAGATGTTAAGCTGCCATACTGTTCACGCATTTGAGTAAAAAGTGGTCGTATCTTTTTTCCAAACGAATAGAATGTAGCAAATATACATGGCATTATCGGCAAGAGGGAGAGAGTAAGCATGGTGTTGATGGAAAACATTGTATACAAGGTTACAACAAGAAGAACAATGGACGTCATAAGAAAGGTTAGTTGGAAACCTAAAAACCTGCGTATTCTATCCATGTCTGTTGTTACTTTCGACAAAAGCTGACCTGTGTGAGTCTTATCGTAAAACGCAAAACTTTGATCTTGCAGAGAAACAAACACATCGTTTCTAATGTCATAAACCACTTTCTGAGAGAAGTAAGTGTTTGCATACCGCTGAATAAAAGAAAACAAGCCAACTACTACCGTGAAACCTGTGATTTCTAACACTAAAATGAGGAGTGTGCTTTTGCCTAACTCAATTTCAAGTCTGCTCTCAGCAAGAGGAATAATAACGTTGTCGATGGCGGCTCTAGTTAAAAGAGGAATCTGCACACTTACAATTGCACTAATAAATATGCAAATTACACTAACTAGAAAAAGCGGCCAATTCTTTGAAATATATCGGCAGATACGTACAAAAGTACCCATCCAAGCAAGCATCCTCTCATTTGTTATGTTTTCTTTACCATCATGTTTCTTTAACCTTTCACTTATTACATGTTACATGTATGCTATTGAGGGGATTCCAATGCACTTGGATGAGAAAGGTAACCGCTTTATTACAGATGAAATCGTGAAGGCGTAGCTTAGCAAAGATGGTTTAGGCGCTTTCTCTTACTGGACGATTTAACGTGTTCTTCCTTTTTTGTGACTGGTTGACATGTTAGTGTGGTGGTTAGAGGTTGCCTCTGTAGAGGGTTGTTGCTGGGCATCCGACGCATTTTCCTTCTTTGTATCTGTTGCAGGGAAGGCAGTTGACTTTGCAGGGTGGGACCTTTTTTTGTCTGTGGGTGAGGTTTCTTCTGATTGGGAGGAAGGGTGAGTAGTGGATGTTTCCTATTGGGCAGAATTCGGATCTTCGTATTCCTTCGCTGCTTCTTAGGGAGCATTTCTCTAAGGATATGCTTTCAAGAGTTTCTTGGTCTTCTGCGACTACGAGCGCGATGATGTTGTATCCGCCGAAGGTTGTGAATATGTGGACTACGCGGGGGCATTCTCTGAATCGATCTACGAGTTTCTGCATTGCTTCGGCGCTTTCTATTTCGATTAGGACGATTGCAGCGTAGAGGTTTAGTTCTTTGGCGTTGATTAGGGCTGAGATTTTGATGATGTTTTTGTCTTTGAGTCTTTTAACTCTCTTTTTGGCTCCCATGCTTGAGAAGCCTATGATCTTTGCCAGTTGTTTATAGGTAGTTCTTCCGTTAGATTGGAGTTGCGCGATTATCTTTTGGTCGATGTGATCCACGCTGTAGCACCTGCGGTTTAGAAAATAAACCAAAAACTATTAATATCGTTTATCTATTAAACGTTTTCTCCCAACGTCGAAACATTGGGACAGATGAAAAAACAGAAGTGACTAGTTATGACCCAGATTAGCAGCGGAGAAAGCAAATCCGGCAAACAGACTGAAAGCACCCAGAAGACCCCAGATCGTGGCGTCGATGAAAAATCGAAGTTAGAGATGAAGATGGCGAAGATCAAACACAAGATCGCTGTGATCAGCGGCAAAGGCGGAGTGGGAAAGAGCACAGTGACAGTGAACTTAGCGATGGCCTTCGCAACGCACGGTTACGTCAACAGTGTGGGCATCTTGGACGCAGATATTACGGGGCCTTGTGTACCTAAAATCCTTGGCATAAAGGGGCAGAAGTTGCAGACTGGCACTCAGGGCATTTCACCAGCAGTTGGCCCCTTAGGGATCCGGGTTGTGTCCATGGATTTTCTGCTTCCAAATGATGAGACACCAGTTATTTGGCGGGGCCCCCTCAAGATGAAGGCTATTCAACAGTTTCTCTCAGACATTACTTGGGGAGATCTCGACTTCCTATTCATAGATCTCCCCCCAGGCACAGGTGATGAGCCCCTCAGCATTATGCAGCTGCTTCCGGATATGGATGGTGTGGTGATAGTGACTATTCCATCCGAGGTTTCCCAGATTGTCGTCAAGAAGGCTGTAACTTTCGCTAGGAGAATGAATGTTCCCGTGATCGGGATTATTGAGAATATGAGCGGGTTTGTCTGCCCGAAATGCGGTGAGAAAGTTGACATCTTTAGCGCTGGAGGAGGAGAGAAGATTGCTGAGGATTTGAATATTCCCTTCTTAGGTAAGATTCCGATTGATCCAGATATCTGTAAGGACTCCGATAAAGGATCACCCTTCATAATTGAACATCCCAAATCCCAAGCGTCAAAAGTTTTCATGAAGTTCGTTGGGAAGGTGGAGGAGTTTCTAGAGAAGAAGGCGAAGTTGGAGAAGGCTCTTACAGCTAACGTCAAGGAGAAGGAGGTGAAGAAATGAAGATAGCTGTGTCAGCTGTTGGTAACACGTTGGAGGCTCAAGTGGACAGAAGGTTTGGCAGATGCGCGTACTTTCTGATTGTGGATTCTGAGACGTTGGAATTCGACGCGTTCTCGAATGAAGCTTCCTCTGCAATGGGAGGCGCAGGAATTCAAGCAGCCCAGATGATAGCGAAGAAAGAAGCCAAAGTGGTGATAACAGGAAATGTGGGGCCTAACGCTTATGGAACCTTGTCAGCTGCAGGAATAGAGATCATAACAGGCGCTTCTGGGACAATCAGAGAAGCTGTTGAAAAATATAAGAAAGGCGAACTCAAAAAAACTGGAGCACCAACCGTCAAAGGCCATTTTGGAATGGGCGGAGGGCAGGGTCAAGGTAGGGGAAAGCAGCGTTGAAGTTGCCGTTGCCTTTACTAGGAGAGCTGCGTACATGTGGAGTAGTTATTGTGAGGAAAGGGGGTGAGTGGTTGTGCGGATATTAATTCCAGTGGCTGACGATTCCGGTTTGAAGTCTCGCTTGTCAGAGCATTTTGGCAGGACGCCTTACTTCTCCATCGTGGAGTTAAACGAGAAGGGTGAGCTTGTAGGTCAGGAGACTGTGCCTAACTCAGATGAGCATTTCGGTGGTGGCGGAAGGCGTGCTGATTTCGTTCTGAAGTTGAAGCCGAACGTTATAATTGTCTACGGGATGGGTGTCAGAGGACTAAGTATCTACCAGGGTGTCAAGGTGCCTGTGTTGAGGGCGAATGCCGATACAGTGGAGAAGGTGGTTGAGGCTTACAGGAAGAATGAGCTGGAAGAGTTGACAGAGGGTTGTCATGAAGCGCGAAACCCTTAAACTATCGTGTCTTGCGGAAGGCTGACGGATGATTCTTTCAATAGCTAGTGGCAAAGGGGGAACAGGGAAGACCACTGTAGCTGTGAACATGGCTCTATCTCTGGAGAACGTTCAGCTTCTAGACTGTGACGTTGAGGAACCTAATGATCACCTGCTACTCCAACCCAAGATAGAAGAGACCTTCCCGGTTTATGTACGAGTTCCCAACATAAACTTGGAGAAGTGTGATTACTGTGCTAAGTGTGCAGAATTCTGCGCGTTTAACGCTCTCTTTGTCGCCAACAAGCAGATTATGGTTTTCCCGGAGATATGCCACAACTGCGGGGGCTGCACAATCGTCTGCCCGAGAAAGGCGATCAGTGAGAAGAGACGGAAGATTGGTCGAGTTAAGAAGGGATTTGCAGACGGAGTTGAACTTGTCTTTGGCGAGTTGAGCGTAGGCGAACCCATGGCGGTGCCAGTCATACGGGAAGTGAAACGGCAGATGCGCGACGACCGCAACGTGATTGTTGATTCGCCTCCTGGCACCGCGTGTCCAGTGGTGGAATCGGTTTATGGCAGTGACTATTGTGTTCTTGTGACTGAGCCTACCCCTTTTGGGCTTTATGACTTGAAGATAGCGGTTGAAGTCATAGAGAAGTTGAAGATTCCATTCGGGGTTGTGGTGAATCAGGCTGGGATTGGAGATCGGAAGGTCTACGAGTATTGTAAGGAGAATCAGATTCCTGTACTGCTGGAGATTCCCTATAGCAGAAGGATTGCCGAGTTGTATTCTTCAGGGATTCCGTTTGTTTTAGAGATGCCTGAGTGGCGGGAGAAGTTTCAAGAGTTGTTCTCTGCAGTTGAGAGGAGGGCGTCTGGTTGAAGGAGATAGCGCTTTTAAGCGGAAAGGGAGGAACCGGGAAGACGAGTTTAACAGCTTCCTTTGCAGTGTTGGCTGGGAACCCGGTGATAGCTGACTGTGACGTTGACGCTCCTGATCTGCATATGCTGCTTCATCCCGAAGTTTTGGAGGTTGAAGAGTTTGAAGGTCCACAACTTGCAGAGATTGACCGAGAACAGTGTGTTGAGTGTGGCTTGTGTCAGGAAGCCTGCAGATTCGAGGCTATAGCAGAGTTCTCAGTGGATCCTATTCTCTGCGAAGGCTGCGGTACTTGTCTACTCGTTTGTCCTGAGAACGCGATTGCTCTAAAGAAGCGTGTGGCTGGTGAGGCTTACATAAGTAGGACGGAGTATGGTTGGATGGCGCATGCGTTGCTGTTTCCAGGAGAGTCAAACTCTGGAAAGTTGGTTACTTTGGTGAAGCAGAACGCCAGGAAGATTGCTGAGAGAGAGAACTGCGATTTGATCTTGGTGGATGGCCCTCCCGGCATAGGTTGCCCTGCTATTGCCTCTGTTGGCGGGGTTGACTTAGGAGTTATTGTAGCTGAACCCACAGTTTCCGGAATCCACGACATGAAAAGAGCGTTGCAGCTTCTCGCCCACTTCAAGATTGTACCCATCGTCTGCATAAACAAGTATGATATTAATGAGGAGAACACGAGGAAGATTGAAAGGTTCTGTAGAAACCGTAAGATCGACGTTGTCGGGAAGATCTCTTTTAACCCTATAGTTACGGAGGCTCTGGTTTCAGAGGAGCCAGTTGTACAGTTCTGTATGGAAAACTTAGCCTCTCAAGAGATTATTGAGACGTGGAAACAAATATTTGAGAGACTTGAAAGTTAAAATGGGCAGGCACACGCGTGCAAAGCCTGGTATTCTTTTTAATAGTTGTAGTGTGATACCTCTTCTTCGTGAAGGAAATGTTGGTTACTAACAGAGAAATTATGTCTGTGGCTGCGGCTGAGGGTTACGCTGTTGGCGCTTTCAACATTAATCATTTGGAAACTTTGTTGGCTGTGGTTGAGGCGGTGGTTGAGGAGCGATCTCCGGCGATTGTCTCTGTGACTCCTAGCGCGATTAAGTATGCAGGGTTAGAGTATTTGGCCGCAATGGTGAAGGTTGCAGCTGGTAAGGTTTCGCAGCCGGTTTCTCTCCATTTAGATCATGGGAAGGACGTGGACGTTGTGATCCGGTGTTTGGATGCGGGTTTTACGTCTGTTATGATTGACGCGTCTAATCTCAGCTTCGAAGAGAACGTTGAGATGACCAGTCGGGTTGTGGAGTTGGCTCGTGAGAAGGGGGCGTCGGTTGAGGCAGAGCTTGGCAAGTTAGCCGGGGTTGAAGAGTCGTCTGTTGAGGAGAAGGACGCTGTCTTAACAGATCCTGTTGCTGCGAAGAAGTTTGTGGAGCAGACTGGAGTGGACGCTCTCGCGGTGGCTATTGGCACGTCGCATGGGGCTTACAAGTTTAAAGGTGTGCCCAAGTTAGATTTTGATCGGTTGGGGCGCATTAGGGAGAAGACAGATGTTCTGTTGGTGTTGCATGGGGCTTCCAGTGTTCCAGCGTGGATTGTTGAGAAGGCTACGAAGTACGGGGCTGAATTGTCAGGGGCGAGGGGGATTCCAGAGGAGCACATTAAACGGGCTACTTCGCTGGGTGTTTCGAAGATTAATATTGACACGGATCTGCGGTTAGCTTTCACAGGTGCTGTGCGTGAAGTGTTGGCGACCTCGCGGTCTCAGTATGATCCGAGAAAGATTGTAGGCCCGGCAAAGGATGCGATGAAAATGGTTGTGAAGGGTAAGATGCGGTTGTTCGGGAGCGCTGGAAAGGCAACGTAGCGGAGACTTGTAGAGTTTGAAAGTTGCAATCTTGAGTGGGGGCGGGGATGCTCCCGGTATTAACGCGGTTATTCGCGCAGTAGTCCGGAAAGCTATTCAGGACTATGGTTATGAGACTGTGGGGGTGAGGGATGGCTGGCGGGGGTTGGTTGATGGAGATTTTGTTCCTTTAGATTTGATGAAGACTTCCGGGATGCTTCCCAGAGGAGGCTCTATTTTGGGGACTTCAAGGACGAACCCCTTCAAGCAGGAAGGAGATCCGGAGCGTATCTTGGAGAATGCTAGGAAGATGGGGATCGAGGCTGTGGTTGTTATTGGAGGGGACGACACGTTGGGGGTGGCTCATAAGATGAATGAGTTGGGTCTTCCCTGTGTGGGAGTTCCGAAGACTATAGATAACGATTTGGCTTGCACGGACTACACTTTTGGTTTTCAAACAGCGGTTTCGATTGCTTGTGAGGCTCTTGACCGGTTGCACACGACTGCGGAGTCTCATCACAGGGTGATTATTCTTGAGGTGATGGGGCGGTACACGGGGTGGATTGCGTTGGAAGCAGGTTTAGCTGGTGGGGCGGACGCGATTCTGATTCCTGAGAAGCCTTTCAAGGTTGATGAGGTCTGTGAGTATATTCGGCGGAGGCAGAAGCGGGGTAGGAACTTTAGTTTGGTGGTTGCCGCGGAGGGAGCGAAGCCGCTGGGGGGAGAAGAGATTGTTTACAGTAGTGGCACGGACGAGTTTGGGAACGTGAGATTGGGCGGGGTAGGCTACTTTCTGGGGCGGGAGATAGAGAAGAAGATGAATATTGAGACGAGGGTTGTTGTGCTGGGACACCTTCAACGAGGCGGATCTCCTATAGCGTTTGACCGGGTGTTAGCTTCAAGGTATGGAGTTGCAGCTATTGACCTGGTTAACGAGGCTAAGTTTGGCCTCATGGTGGCGCTTCAAGGAAACAAGATTGTCTCAGTGCCCTTGAAAGATGTGGTGGGAAAACGGAAGAAAGTTGACCTGGGACTCTACGAGATCGCTAAAGTCTTCTTCGGCTAAAAAAGCTACTACCGATATAGCTTGAATAGCTTCGTGTGGGACGCGTGAGCGTAGTTCTAAGTATCTTTGCTACTGATTTTAGCGCTTGATTGCGGGTTAACAACGTTTTTAATCCTTCTCCTTCAAAGTAGTGGCTGATCTGTATGAGATTCCAGCTGAATCCTAAACTTCTTCTACTAATCAATGCTGTTGGAATAGCCTTAGCTGTTAGCGCCCTTGCGGCTCTTTATCAGGTAGGTTTGGTAGTTCACGGATCCTTGTATAACTTTGGATTGTGGTTTAGCTATGAATGGGCGGTTCCATACTGGATTTATGAGCGAGTAGTCTTCGCTTTGCTCGTGGCCACTGTGGGTGGTAACGCTTTCTCGATGGCGTATGTTGTTTTAGCGGAGAAAGCCAAGGAACGGAAACCATCTCCAGTTCAGCTTAGGCCTTCGGTTACTAGGCAGCTTAAGGTTGTTGAGAAGGAGAAACCCCGCGAGGAGAGGAAAGTCCAGCCATTTAAGCCAATGGAAGTTACAGATGACGGTGTCGAGATTGCAGCGTTGCCCATGGTGTGCAACAAGTGTGGGAAAGTGTTCACTCAGCCCCTCTGCATGTTCGACTTTAAGTCCGGCAAACCTCGACTGGTAAACGTCTGCCCCTACTGTAACGCTGTACTCGCAGTGACTGGGAACTCTAAAGGATAGAAGATTAAGATTTGAAAAGAGGATTCCTAACGCACAACTCTTATTCCCCTTGGCAGCGCTTTGAAAGTGTGATGGTGGTTTCATGAAGGTGAGAATTCACTCTTCAGCATTCGTTTCAGCCATG
>SOJC01000019.1 GCA_004376645.1 Candidatus Bathyarchaeota archaeon | reverse complement strand
AGCTGGAAGTTTAATCTTTTTGCTGCTTGGATATTCCTTATAGACACTTGGTCTACTCCCCCAATCCCGCCCCCCTCCTAAAATCTCTCCTCGGATGTACTTCGTATCTGCCTGAAATTCACTTCCACTTCCATTTGGCATGCTATCACAACTTCATTGGCAAACATACTAGGCTTGTCGAATGTTGACCTGGAAAGGCTCAGTGTTTCTATTTCTCCAACAAGAGATATAAGAGTTGATAGAAGCCTAGCACAATGGAAATGCAGAAACTGCCGCTACGTGTTTGAAGGCAGCGAAGCGCTTGAGAAATGTCCAGTACGCACCCACGCGAGAAGCTATATATGTATACCATAGGGCAGAAGCCTCTGCTAGAGTGGTAACACCAACGCAACAGTACCGAAGCACATTTGGGGAAGGGTGAAAGCTTAATTGAGATGAGAAGCAACATAACGGAGATGCTCGGATGAAACAGCTAGTTCACAATGGCGTTCTGATACCGAAGAAACCTGAATGGAAGAAGCTCTACATAACGGTGCAAGGAAGTCGGATTGATCTGACACCTGAGCAGGAAGAGATGGCTGTTGCCTGGGTTAAGAAACTCGGCACAGACTACGTCGAAGACCCTGTTTTTGTCAAAAACTTCTTCGAAGATTTCAGGAAGGCGTTAAAGGCAAAAGCGAAGATTCCACCAGAGGATTTCGACTTCTCACCCGTAATAAAGCAGGTTAACAGAGTTAAAGCCTACAAATTAAGCCTGACAAAAGAAGAAAAGAAGAAGTTAGCTACTGGACGCAAAGCAATCAGAGAGGCAAATAAAGAGAGATTCGGATACGCAATTATGGATGGCGCAAAGGTAGAAGTGGGTAACTACACAGTTGAGCCCTCCAGCATCTTTATGGGACGAGGAGAGCATCCCTTACGAGGGCGTTGGAAACGGGGAGCGGACAAAAGCGATATTACTCTCAACCTTTCCCCAGATGCACCCAGACCACTTGGCAAGTGGAAAGAGATTGGGTGGAAACCGGACTGCATGTGGATAGCTAAATGGGCTGACAAGTTAAGGGGTAAAGAGAAGTACATCTGGCTGGCAGATTCATCACCCTTGAAGCAGCAGAAGGACAAGGAGAAGTTTGACAAGGCAATTGAGCTATCCAAACGGATAGAAGATGTTCGGAATCACATAGAATCCAACTTGAATGTTGAAGACCTCATGAGGCGCAAGACAGCAACTGTCTGCTATCTTATAGATGCTTTAAAACTTCGAGTTGGAGATGAGAGGGATCCAGATGAAGCAGATACTATAGGCGCTACAACCATGAGGCCTGAGCACATAAAATTCAAGAAAGGCAACGTAGTAAGTTTTGATTTCCTAGGCAAGGATGCTGTCAGGTGGCAAAAACAGGCAAGGCTACCTAAACAAGTTGTTGACAACATCAAAGAGTTCATGAAGTCTGCTGAGTCATCGATCTTTGAAGGAGTAGGTTCTCAGCATGTTTCACTATTCATCGATGAAGTTTTACCAGGTGTTTCAGCGAAAGTTTTCAGGACATATCATGCTTCGAAAACAGTGGATAATTTTCTAAGCAGTTCTAACGTTTCAGAGCAAGATCCAGAATACGCGAAGAAACATATTGCCACTATGGCTAACCTTGAAGCCGCCTTCATCTGCAATCATAAGAGGAAGCCGCGGAAAAACTGGAAGGAATCCCTAGCTAAAAAGATTGAAAGACTAAAGAAACTGAGAATGAAAGATACGCCTAGCGCTAAGAAACGTGCCGAGAAGCTGGAATTTATGATCAAAGCAATGCGTGAAACTAGAGAGTACAATCTTGGGACTTCTCTGAAGAGCTACATTGATCCTCGCATCTATTACAGATGGGGCAAGAACGTGGATTATGATTGGAAGCTCTATTATCCGAAAGCATTAGAGAAGAAGTTTTCGTGGATAGAGCGGCAAGACCACTAGATTTTTTTAAAGCGGGTGATGAAGATCAGTTGATTTTCATCCCATTCACCATGTTTCTTCTTCCAAGCTTCTCTGAACTCTTCTAGAGTATAATCCCCTTCCGCTTTGGCATCTGCCTCACTGAAATACTTCAAATGCTTTCTCTCAACAGAGACTATCTGCAAGTCTGCGAAATGAGGTTCTAAAACTGTTGCGAAAGCAACCTTTCCAGCTTTCACCTTTGGGTCTGGAGAGACTGTTGTGGTCATCTGAGTTCTCAAACCCTTCAGAACAGGTTCCTTTTCAGCTGCTGTGAAAGTAAGCTCGATGGGGCCTTCGATTGCTTCTTTTAAGATCTCTTCAACAGATCTTTCAGGTTCTTTTGCGATCTTCGCAACTACGCGCCTAGCTGTCCGACCGTGAACAGGTCTCTCAGCTATTTCCTTGGCGACTTCAACCTGTCTAGTGGGCTCATCGATCTGCCGCGTGATTGTGAGGGCTGTGTTGTAGTCTAGTTTGCCGAGAGGTCGGGGTACTCCCGCTTTTTTGGCTGGTGCAATCATCTTTTGAATCTCCACCGGGGCCTCTGTTAGCTTGAGCCAATTGTTGATGGTGTCATCGGATACCCCGATCTTCTTAGCGAGAGACTCCCTAGTTGGGTATTTCTGGGAATATTTCTGTAAGAGTTGCGTGCAGCAGTTGCCCTTTTCCACGGCGCTGAGGTCTTCCCTCTGAATATTCTCAACTAGATTCAGCTCAATGACCTGTCCATCAGTTAAGTCCTGTATAATGGCTGGAATTTGGTGCATACCTGCCTGTTGCGACGCGCGGTAACGTCGTTCACCCACCACAACTTCAAATCCGTCACCAGCGGGGCGCACTATAATCGGTTCTAGAAGACCTACTTGTCTAATGCTGTCAGCGAGTTCGTTGAGTCTCTCAATGTTTATCTCAAAGCGAGGGTTCAATCTATTCGGCTTTATACGGTTTAACTCTATATCCACCAGTTTCATCCTGCGTTTCCTCCCTGTTCCATTTCCAAACGTTGCGTTTTTCCCTTATAGCATTGTCTATGCACACGCAGCAGAGTCAACTGGCACTATTCCGTCAGACAATGAGCTGCAGCTCTTTCGAAGGAGAGAAAGGTAGAAATGTTCTAGACGTTCAATATTGCACATTATGATAGAATTTGTTCTGTATTCTCGCCGAGGTAGAACTGATGGCAATTTTAAAAGTCTGCTGGAGGCAGGAAGGCTTGATGTTGTCTACCAATGCATTCTCTTCGGCTTGTTCACTTCCGGAGCTATAAGACGTGACGTTGTTTTTCATGCAATCTTGGGAGGACCCCCCAGACCTCCTGTACATCTAGTTGTTGATGGCAAAACTGTTAGGAATGTAAGAACAGACGAACGCACTTGGGAGGATATTCTTCGAAAGGTCTTATCTGGAGGTTCTCATCCAGGGATAAGTGTTGATAGAAAGAGTCTTCAAGAGCTCCTTCGAAGCAAGCAGAACGTCTTTGTCCTTGAAGAGAAAGGTGATAACATCTCAACAATAAATCTCGGAAACGATCCGGTGTTTGTTTTCGGTGACCAAGTAGGATTGCCCAGGAAAGACGAGAAATACGTTCTGCGTCGAGGCAGAAAAATCTCTTTAGGCAAGAAACCTTACCTTGCAGCAACCTGCGTAGATGTCATCAACTACTTGATAGACCTGCAAAATGAATGTATGCTCAAAAGAAGACTTTAGTATACTCTTATCGATGTTTTGGGAATGCGGTAAGTAGTTGCTCCTGCTTTTTATTCCATAGCTAATAAAGTAATTCTTGCTCATTGCCTTCATTCAAGTATCTGTGAATCATGTATGCAAATTACATCGCGTAATTCCCTTTTTTAAAGATAAAACATGTTTCACATGATAGCAAGCATTATAGGCATGTCGTTGCACTATCCAGATTGGCGAGTGGCGAGTACTATTCTTTAGATACTCTCCAAAGGAAGACGCATCTTTCCTTTCCTTTTCTCCCCTCCACTCGCCACCTCTTCATAAAACTTCTTGATTCTGAAATATGAATCCTGCGAACTTCATTGCTACGGTTGAGTCTTCATTGATCAAAGAGCCCCGGGCGGGCTTTGATCCCGCGACCGACGGTTTACGAAACCGTTGCTCTACCAGGCTGAGCCACCGAGGCACCTTACCCCTCCTAGATGACTGTGTACTAGGAAGTTTTAAGCGTTCGGACGTCGTCCAGAAAGGGGTTATAATTAGACATCTTTTTCATAGGTCAAGTCTTTCTTTGTTACTTGAAAGCCGATCTTTTCGTATAGTTTCATCGCCTCAGTGACGTTCCAATCATCTACTCCCAACAGTGCTGTATTCATGCCCTTACCTTTCAAAACTTCCACACCGTGTGCTATCAGCCTTGTTCCAATCCCTCTTCTTCTGAGGGCTTTCAAGACTCCAATATCTAAGATCCATCCGCAGCTAACATCTCTCTCGTTGTTATACTTCTCGTCAACTCCAACACCTATGTACCCAACATGCTTATTGTTAAGGACGGCAAAAAACCATTCTTGATCTCTAAACCAGGGGTCCTTCTGCAGGAAGAACTTCGTATGTTCTATCGTGCTCGGTCTATAGTTGAAGTGCTCTTTGAAACATTCATTATCGAGTTGGTTTAGTATCTTCAAATCTTCAACAAGATCTTTTTGAACTGGCACAATTGTCACTTCTTTGTTCCCAAAGTTTGTTTGGTTAGTTTTTATATTTCTCTTCATCAGGCTGAACTTCCGTACAAGTTTGAATCCCATACCTTCCCAAAGGCTAACTCTGTCTTTTCTAGTCTCATGGGCCCAACCTTGAGCGGTTTTCATTCCACGCTTCTTCAGCTCTTCCAGAGCAATCTTCGCAAGTTTCTCCTCTATTCCTCTACCTCGAAACTCTGGGATTACCCCGAAAGCTTTTATGAACCCTTTCTTCTCCTTTCTCTTCTTGTCGACATAAGCATGAACAGTTCCAACAGGCTGCCCGTCAAGCTCAGCAATGAACCTTCCCTCCACAGAAAAGTCCGGTGCCTCCTCAAGGATCCTCATCTCATCTACCGTCACCTGTCTGTACTCTTCATATTCCCTGTTTGCTGCATTACATACTTTGACCCAGCTCTCCTCATCCCTTCCTTGAAGGAACCGCTTGATCTCTAGCAAGTTATCAATCCCCAAATTCCCGCACCCAAAGCCCCTTCACGAATTTAACTCTTTCTCTCTAAAGAGAAATGCAGAATGCAATCCTCAGCCTCTACTAATATTTTAAGGTGCACCCGCTATTTCTAGTGGGATGTTCATCCTTTGAAAACAGCGAGGAAACTTGGGGAACGAGAAATAATAGAGATTATGTGGCAGCATCTAGAAAGGGCTCCAAACATGTCCGTACCCTTTGGTGATGACGTGTCGGCTCTAGACTTCCAAGACAATAACCTCGTTGTGATGAAGACTGACATGCTTGTGGGAAGAACAGATGTTCCTCCGGGTATGAACTTTTGGCAAGCAGCCCGTAAGGCTGTGGTAATGAACATCAGCGATCTAGCTTCGAAAGGAGTAAGGCCATCTGCTCTTCTTGTTTCCTTAGGGATTCGCCCAGATTTGACGGAGGAAGATGTCAAACAAATCGCAGAGGGCTTGAATGCAGGCGCGAGAGAATACGGCACTTATGTTTTCGGGGGAGACACCAGTGAAACCCTGGATCTCATAGTCAGCGTTGCAGTCTTCGGTCTGGCAAGAAAGGAAAAGTTAATGCTGCGTAGCGGCGCACAGCCTGGAGATGTATTAGCTACAACAGGAGAATTCGGCCTTTCAGCTTCAGGTCTTAAAATCCTAAAAGGGGGACTTACTGCTCCAACCACGTTACGACAGAAACTTGCTGAAGCTGTTCTGATGCCTCGTGCAAGGCTGAAGGAAGGCTTGATTCTATCGGAAACAGGGGCTGTTACATCTTCTATCGATTCAAGTGATGGATTGGCTTGGAGTCTTTTCGAGATAAGTCGATCCAGTGGCGTAGGCTTCGTAGTTGATAATCTGCCAATAGCTCAGGAAACCCACGAATTCGCAAGAATACATGATCTTAACCCAGTTGAGCTAAGCCTTTATGGCGGTGAAGAATACGAATTGGTTGTCACAGTCAAACCTGAACTATGGGGAGACGTTGAGAGAGCTGTCAAACAGAGCGGCGGTAAACTGATAAGGATCGGTGAAACTACAAAATCAAGGTCGATCTTTCTTAAGCTAGAAGATCAGCTAGTGGAGATAGAGGCTAGGGGGTATGAGCATTTTAGACGAGGGGGAAGCGAATAGACTGCTCTGCTGCGATGTTGGAAGCCTTCCCTGCAGCCAAGACATGAACAGATTCTTAGAGGGGTCAAGCCAGCTCATAACTGACTCTGCCGAATACTTCGAGAACACGATTGTGAAGGCATTTCTGGACAAGTTGAAAGCAGGCGTCTCAGTTCCAGCCTTCCCTCAATTCCGAGACATGAACGAGATGTTTCTCTCTATTTTTGAAGGCCTCGAAAAGATCAAAGGTGGCTACGTTGCGACTAAACGTTTAGCATTGAAATCTGAATCCTGTACACTACCTGAAGTAGAGGCTATAAGGAGGAACATGAAAAAAATATCTAATCAAATATGTTGCCCCTTCAAACTCCGAGTATGCGTAACTGGACCCTACACTCTCTCATCATTCTTCCCTTACCGCACCAGCGAAACCTATACACAGCTAGGACAAGTCCTTTCGCAAATCGTTGAGAAGAACATTTTCGCAGAGAAGGAAGGCAGAACATTCCTAATCTCAATCGACGAACCACTCTTCGGGATGGTTGACGATCCTTTAATTGACAAAGGAACAGAAGGTCGAGAAGCCCTACTCAAAGCTTGGGAGACGATGGCACACCAAGCCAAAACCAGAAACGTAGAATCCTGCATCCACCTCCATTGCACCTCAGACGATCTATTCTGGACGATTAAGTCGCTGCAAATCGTGGAATCCCATACTGACGATCCTCTCTATGAGGTGAAGGCGACGAAGCAACGCTTGGATAGCACTGACAAATTCTTGAAGGCCAGCGTAGCTGTAACTGATTTTGACAAGCTAATTTGGAGTAAGCTAGGTTCTAAAGCCTCTGACGAAGCTGTTGGTGATGCGTGGAAACGAATCTCGAAGGGAGGGGTGGATCCGCAAGAGTTTTTTGAGGAGGTCAATGTAATGGAGAAGAGACTTCATAGAGTCATTGAGCGGTTCGGCTTAGAAAGAGTCGCGTTGGCTGGGACTGAATGTGGACTGAGAGGGTTTCCGAATTATGGATCTGCAATGCAATACTTGGGTCTTGTCTCAAAAGCAGTAAAACAAGGGCGTCAAAGCTGTTGAATATGTGGATGAACTGTTTTTTGCTTCTCAGGAAAGAGGAGAGTTGTAGGGGACAAATGTCTTAACTTCTGATCTTGTACGCGCTTTGAGGTGTAGATTTCAGGGATAAACATGCTAAATGTCTCTTTGTTTCTTTCTTCTCTTGCGCATTTCGTTGCTGCCTTTGGGTGCCTTCTGGTTTTGGCTATGCGCCGTCTGCGTGGTTGCCATCTCTATTTGTTCGAGTTTTTCTAGGCCTTGAATGGTTGCTCCGGGGTAACTTCTTTCGATTTTTCTCCTTAGACCTCTCGTGTCAATGTCTCCATATTTCTTGATGTATATTTGGGGTTTACCATTCTTGTCATATTCGACGCTTACGGAGCAACCTTCGGCGATCTCTATGGGTTCGGGTTCCGTCAGGATGAATTCTTCTAGGTCGTCAGGGTGTGGGAGATGGGAGGGGGCTTTTCTTCGGGTTTGGTCGGGCATTTCTTATCTTGATATGAAGGGGCTTCCGCAGATTAAAGTCTTGTTTCTTCCTAATCAAGATTCACTTTCAATCGAACAACACATCCAAAGAAAAACTCAGCAGCCACAAACACCCTTATGAAAGCTTGGGTCTTATCGCCTTCGTCTTACACGCGTCTACACATTCAAGACAGTATATGCAATCAGGATGCGTAAACTTCTCCCAAGGCAAGTCAAGGATTGGGACTTTTGTGGGGCACGCTTCCACGCAACTCCGACATCCTTCCCTTGTGCAATGAACCACATCTCTCTTCAACCCCAGAAAACTAAAGTGATTCAGTAGACCCATCAGTGCTCCGACAGGACAGAAGTATCGGCACCAACTCCTAGGAGTGTAAACTGCGAACCCTAAGACTAATCCAAGGATGAATACTCGCGTCCAAAACAAGGGTGAGAGGGAGCCGATTCCGGCAAGAATGTCTAGCGATGGAGCGCCCGCAAAGAACGCGTTGTAAGTCATGGTTGGAAGCACTGCAAATAAGGTGTCGTGGGGGCTGAATGCGTTGAAGGGTGCCTGAGCGAAGATACCTAGAGCATCCTTGTAGCCTTCGCCTACCCCTGCTACCACCGCTACGGACAGTGTGATGCTGATAAACAAGACTGTTCCGAGGATCATGTATTTGATGTAGAGCATGTCTTTATGAGTCCTTGGCGCGATCTCCATATGTTTTCGTTTAACGAAGCTGAGAATATCCTGAATGAAGCCGAAGGGACAAGCCCAACCACACAACCACCTACCCAATAATACGGCGACGACTAAGAAAGAGGCAAGGGGGAGCCAAGGAAAAGTCATCTGATAGAACATATGTTGCATCACTGCAAAGGCGTCTCCTACAGTCTTCGCTGGATTTCCTAAGCTCTGGAGAATTGGAAGAAGAAGAGGTATAGGCTCCATTCCGAAGAGGACGGCATTGAAGAGTAGAAAGAAGACAAACTGAACAATCAGCCTTGCAGTCCTTATTCGGAAAAGAGCGCGTTTCAGATCAACCAAGTTTCGAGGACACCTATTCAGTTCGTAGTCTCAGATTTTTAGAACGTGAGCCTAAGTAGCATAAAAAGGTTTCATCTATGGCGGGCACCATTCACTCAGGCTTCGTTGCGGCACTCGGGTGGATTTCATCTTCTCTTTCTTTTTGTTTTCCTCAAGGAGGTTAAGTTGGCCGTAAACGCCATCGTATCCTGGAGTGACGTGAGCTCTTCCTTCTCTCACCTTCACAATTGCCTCAGCGACGTGAGGGTTGGAGACCCGTGACAGTTCATCCAGAGGAGCATCAATCAGCACTGCATATTCGTTCCCGAACTTCGCCGTCAAACTGCTGTATGTCTCCCAGACGCTCTTTGTGCTAGGTGATGAGGTTCCTTGTACGGCTGAGATGATCTCCGAGAGGGGTAGTAGACGAAGATACCCAACAACGTTCTCAGGCTTGAACCCTGAAGGTCTGTCAGCGAGTTCATCAATCCGTTGCCCAACCCCCTTCGTTAACTGCTTCCGGCAAACTGGACATATACTTCCAAACTTCGCGGCTTCCTCAGGTGGCATAGAAACGCCGCAGTTTCTGTGTCCACTCCAATGGTACTTGCCATAAGCCGGATTGGTCTCGATGGTGAACTCAAATCGTTTATAGTCCTTTTCCCGCAAGATCTCTAAAACAACATCGTATGAGAGTTGTTCAACACTGAAGACGTTGGCTTCTCGTCCAATTCTCCAAGGCCAGCAGCTGTGACTGTCGCTATTCGACACCAATGTGTACTTATCTAGGGCGCTGAGTCGCCAATTCATAGGTGGATCAGTGGATAAACCCGTTTCCAAAGCGTGGATATGTTTTGTCATATCTTCGTAGCAGTCCTCTATACTATCAAAACCGCTGAAGGCGCCGAAGAGGCTGAACCAAGGCGTCCACACGTGAGCAGGAATCACCTCATTAAGCGGAGAAACCCCCATAATCTCTTCAACTAACTGAGCCGCTGTCATTTCAAGCGTAGGTCTGCCATCAACGCTTAAAGAACCGTACAGGGCTAGTCTGTCGTTGATCTGCGTTGCTGTCTCGAAGTTAGGCGTCAGAAGAAGATGATGAATCTTCTTTGTCTTGTTGTCGGAAGTGAAGATTGTGTTCACTTCAGCAGTCAACATAAAGAGCGTCGAATCTGGGGTTTTCGCAGGTTTGAAGAGTCCAGTGTTCAAGTCTTCAGTTAGATCCTCCTGAAGTTCCTTCAACCATTCAGGATGCGTGAAATCTCCTGTACCAATAAGGTTTAAGCCTTTGATTGCTGCGAACCGTGAGAGTTCTGCAACGTTTATTCTAGCACTTGTGGCACGGCTAAAACGGCTGTGAATATGTAAGTCAGCGATAACCCTCATATTTCTCCACTGACCCTCAAGTTTTTGAAGCCGCCACAGTCACTTTCGTTTCCTAGAGACTATTAACTTGTCTTTCTCAGTTATAGCTACGTATTGTGCGTCTTCAGTGTCTATGAATTGCTTTACCTTCCAACCTGTTGCTCTGAGGATTTCTTTCATCTCTTCTTTGGACACCATCAGATAATCAAACCATCGGCCAACATATTTTCGGAATCTCGACCTAATTCTCACCTGTCCACCCATTCTGTCTTTCTCCTTGTTTAACTTATGATATTCCAAGTGTGCTGGGTTGTCAGTCTTGTAGGGATCACGCGTCACAGCTATGATTAAAGCGTTTTCAGAAGTCATCTTGTGGAATCTCTTAAGGAGTCTTCTTGTCTTCTTGAAGCTGCCAAATAAGCCAAAGTTATTTCCCATCATGATAATTGTGTCAAATGAGTCAGGCTGGAAATCCGCTTCTTCAATCGACATGACTTTGGCTTTTCGTAGCCCTCTTAGCTTGCAGACCTTTATGGCTAGAGGGGAAATGTCAATTCCAAGCACGTCAAAACCTTCATTCTGTAAATATACTGAATGTCTACCAGCTCCACAACCTATGTCTAAAACTCTTCCTTTGACAAACTTCATTGCCTTCTGTTCAATTAATTGCCAATCTTCATAGCCAGAAAAGTAGCCTTTCAAGCTCATAGCATCAATGTACCCATCATCTCTCTCCACTATTTCGAAAACTTGGTTTCCCTTATTAGCAGCCCACAATTTTTGGCCAAAGGCATCTTCTTCAGGACTCAATGATCCAACTTCATTCATGAATTATAGTATGATGCTTTAACTATTTTAGATCTGAAGAAGA
>SOJC01000036.1 GCA_004376645.1 Candidatus Bathyarchaeota archaeon | reverse complement strand
TACATGGGTTAGCTTCCTTTTTGTGTATGACAGGATGGCGACTTATGAGGAGAAGGATCTAACACAGATGTTTGGAGATGCATATTCAAATTACCAGCGTCGAGTGCCAAAATGGTTTCCACTCGTGAAACCTATAAAGAAACAAAAGCCGCCATAAAATGCTCACTTAGTAACATAAATTAAAGGGAATACTACACGAGATCACCACACTAAGCCTACACGAAAACAGTAGTTTGCATATTCAAATAGGGCGACCTAAATCCTTCAAGGGTTTGGCTATTTCACGAGTAATGTATACGCCAACGTCACTGCGATCCCGATGATTCCATACTTTGTCGCGGCTTTCTGCATGTTAACGACGTTTTTTGCTGACGGTTTCTTCAATAAGGCAGCATAGCGCTTGATGATGGGTATGGAAACGGGGAAGAGTGGTAGAAACATGAATAAATGTCTGTAAGGAAGTAAACCAAAGACTGAATAGATGAATGGCGAGAAACATGCTAGTAGAAACATGAGTCCAGCTGCGACGACACCGTTTTTCCTTCCATACCTGACAACAAAGGTGTGAATCCGCGTTTTTCGGTCTACTTCGTAGTCTCCAACAGCTTGGATGATGTGACCACCACAGTGAATTAGCACTAGTGGCACGACACCTAACATAATTAATGAAATATCTGAGCCCAGCTTGTTGGTTAACTCTAGCCCCATTAGGAATGGCATGAAGCCGGCGCCTATACCTGAAACTATGAAGTCTACGATTGGTACGCTTTTCAGTCTGAAAGGTGGAGCAGAGTATGCTATTCCGAACATGATATAGATGAGAAACAAGGATAGGAGATTTATGTCAACCAGAACTACCAGAGTTAAACATGAAATAATTAATAGAAAGGAGAAGATTAACGCTGTCCTAGGTGCTATTCGTCCAGAAGCAATGGGCATATCAGACTTGAACAGGTTCTCTTGATCTTCTTTTCTGTCGAAGTATTGATTCAAGATGAAGATACTGGCGGTGGCAAGAGAGAAGGCAGACAAAATGGCAAGGAAGCGTTCAAGAGGTGGTAGACTTAGATAGATACTTCCAAAACTAAAGCTGAAAATCCATCCAAGCCAGCTCCCAACTCTTACAACCTTGAAGTATTCAACAAGCACTAAGACCTAGCAGAGCTCCCTAAAAGTTCTCACCCGACCTTCAGTCAAATCCCTCACAATACTTGTTGAAAGTGTTTTAAATATTTTTTAGAAACTCCTGATGAACTTTTCGGTGCTAGTGCTTTTAAATAGATCGCTAAATGATATTCAATGCGCGTATGGTGAACTTAGAAAGGAGAATATGATGAAGCGAAACTTGAAGAGATGAGACACTCGTTGGCAAAGGGTATCCTCTGTGTGAGACATAAGTGTGCGAAATGTTGTTTAGAGACGAGGATGCCTCTTTCCAATCATGATATAAAGAGAATCCTGAAGCTCGGCTATAAACTTGAATACTTTGCAGCGAAAACAGATGAAGGATGGCGTTTAAAGAATGACTCTGGACGATGTGTTTTTCTCATAGAAAAGCGTTGTAGAATATACCCACATCGACCTGAAGGATGCAGATTATACCCGCTAATTTATGATGAAACCCTAAAAAAAGTGGTGATCGATCCCCTTTGTCCTTATGGCTACCTATTCAAGGTTCAAAAGAACGATGTCGCAAGATTAAAAGCCCTCCTCGAAAAACTCACCAGATCAGTAATCTGAAAGAACAACCGCGCGAGAGAGACATAACGGAAATATTCTCGCGCGTTGACACACATATGGCATTATGTGTCTGGACAAATCCGAGGAAAATGAGGGAGGTTACGGGTGACATCTCCAATGTGGGTTTCCAAATCTCTCGCAGCCATTCTCATTTTTGGCCACTTTTTTTTGTGGAATATTAGAACCCCCCTTATTTAACAGAAGTACTTGAAGCATGCTTCTACCAACTGGTGGCTTCCTCAACATTATTCGCAACCTTGGAGACGTAATACTTGTCCTTGAAGCCAACTGGCTAGATGCAGATTAGCGTGTTGTTGATATTCTTGTAGTCTATTTGAACATCTCCAATGAATAACTTCTTAAGATGAACCGAAACAGTTATCGTCTCACGCCTTTTCTTACATGGGGGACGTGTCCTGACGTGGGGATGGAATTTTCTTGAAGGTTGGGAATAGAGAAATCCGTATTGAAAACGTTGTGGCCTCAGGTGCACTTAATAATCCTGTAGACCTAGGCGCCGTAGTCAAGGCTTTTCCACACGTCGAGTACCGACCGGAAATTTTTCCTGGACTCGCCTTTAGGCTGAAGAAGCCTAAGACATGCACCCTCATCTTTTACTCGGGAAGAATGGTGTGCACCGGAGCCAAGTCAGAGAGGGAGGCTAGAAAGGCGATTCTGAAGGTCACCAAAGAGCTTAAGAATGGAGGAATCATCATCACCGGAAAGCCTGAGATAACGATTCACAATGTTGTTGCCTCTGGAAGCCTTGGCGGGTCGATTGATCTCGAAGAGTTATGTGAGCGAGCTCATGTGGGTGGGAATCTCATGTACGAGCCGGAGCAGTTTCCAGGCGCGATGTTTCGAATGGACAACCCTAAGGTGGTTTTCCTGATTTTCTCCACTGGTAAAATCGTGTGTGTGGGCGCGAAGAAGGAGAAGGAGATCTACGAGGGTGTGGAAAATCTTCGGCGAAGGCTGGAGGAGTTGGGGGTTCTTTATAAAGAAATGCCTTAAATGTGAAGGTTTAGAGGTTAAGAAATGATGATTTGGCGGCTGATTATGGTGACGCAGATGTGGGCTCCAAAATATGGAGAGCTATGTTGCCAACTGTGCGACCGTAGGTTGGCGGTGGAGGAGGCGTGGAGCCACCTCACTCGGAAGTGCACACGATACTACTGTAAGAGATGCTACAAGAAGCTCTGGTCCTAAAGGGTGATTGGCGTTGGTGTTACTTTTCGATGTTGCCTGCTTGTTCCCCCTTACTAATTTCATCTTTTTCTTCATCCCGCGATGTAGTACGCTGAATACGGAGGGAAGTGAGTGAAGGGAGGCAAGAAAGAGGTGGCTAAAGAAGAAGAACTAGAGCTGTTGAGGCGTCGGAGAATGACTGAGTTGATGAAGCGCTTACGAATAAAGGAGGGTGAAGACAAGGGAAAAGCAGAGGATCCCAAGAAAATCTTAAGGAGAATTATGACAGATCGAGCTTGGGAAGTATTGAAGGTAGCTGAGAGTCAATACCCTGAGGCTACTCGTCGAGTTGAAGAGCGTCTGGCTCATCTAGTTTCAAAGGGGGAATTGGAGGGGCCAATTCTTGGCGGGCAATTGCTCTGGTTTTTCAGACATTCAGGTATGAATGTTAGATTGGAAACTCGTATCCGCATCTTGAAACACGGGAAATTGAAAACAGTAGGAGAACAACTTAGGGGGATCTCGGATTAAGTAAATTAGTTATTTTTATCATCAAAAAGAAAGGGAGATTTGCGGGTG